>QWPN01000048.1 GCA_003671185.1 Planctomycetota bacterium | reverse complement strand
CCGGCGCCGGCGGCCCGGGCGGCGACCACGAACTCGCTGGAGCGCAAGCGGAGGAACTCGCCGCGGGTGAGTCGGGCAATGCCCGTCCAGCCGGTGAACCCGATGATCGCCATGGTGTGCCAGATCGTGGGCTTCTCGATGAGCGCGATGATCGCCAGGATGAGCACCAGGGTGGGCACGCACATCACGACCTCGGTGACGCGGCTGGTGAGCATGTCGACCCAGCCCCCGCAGTAGCCCCCCAGGGCGCCGATCACGATGCCGATGGTTCCGGCGATGCCCATCGACACGAAGCCCACCAGCAGGGCCACCGTGGTGCCGTGCACCATCTTGGCCAGCACGTCCACGCCCGACTGCGTGGTGCCGAAGGGGTTGTGCCAGCTGGGCCGGCCCTGGTCCATGGCCGGGTTTTCCGGGCGGCCCGGCCACTCGTCGGCGCGCACGCTGCGATAGGGGTCCTGGAACAGGAGCGGCCAGATGGCCCAGCTGTGGGGATCCTTTTCCGCGAGGTTTCGCGGATAGGTGCCACGGAAGCGGTCCTTGGCGAATACGGCCGGCTCGAGTCGGCGGTCGAAGTACCCCAGGCAGGGCATGTAGAGGCGGCCCTTGTAGCGGCACAGCACCGGCTTCGTGCCGGCGATCGCCGGCGCGAACACCGCCACGACGACGAGCAGGCCGACGAACGCCAGCGCCAGCATCGCCAGCGGCCTCCGGCGGTACCGCTGCCAGACCTCGGCCCAGAAGCCGCGGGACGGCGCCGCCTCCGGGGGCGGCACCGCGACGCCGACACCGCGGCCCTCCTCCCCGCGAAGCGGAGGAGCGGATGGCGGCTGCACCGCACGGCTATCCTGCCCCATGCCTCACTCCACGCTGACTCGGGGATCGACGGCGCAGTAGAGCACGTCGGCGAGCAGTTGGCCCGCGAGCGTGAGCACGCTGAACATCAGCGTCAGGCCCATGATGGTGGGATAGTCCCGCTCACGGATGCTTTCGAAGAACAGTCGGCCCATGCCCGGCCAGGTGAAGATCTGCTCGATGATGATCGAGCCGCCCAGCAGGGCCGGCAACGAAAGCCCCAGCAGCGTGACCAGCGGGATGAGCGTGTTGCGAAAGGCGTGACGGAACAGCACGCGCCACGGTCCCGCACCCTTGGCCCGTGCGGTGCGGATGTAGTCCTGCCGCAACGACTCCTCCATCGTGGCCTTGATGAAGCGGCTGTCGTAGGCCAGGCTCACGTAGGTCTGGCAGGTCACCGGCAGGATGGCGTGCCGGGCCACGTCGAGGACGCGGGCCGCCAGCGAGGCGTCGGCCGGCAGGTCGGTCATGCCGAACAGCGGCAGTTCCCAGCCGGTGCCGCGCAGCCAGACCGCGAAGATGATCTGCAGGAACAGCGCGGCCACGAACGTGGGGAACGAGTAGAGCGCGTAGAGCAGCAGGCTCGTGCCGCGCTCGTCGATGCTGCCGCCGCGGGCTGAGGCGTAGAGTCCCAGCGGCACCGCCGCCATCCAGATCAGCACCAGCGCCGTGCCCGACACGAGCAGGGTGGGCCCGACGCGCTCGCCGATCAGCGTGGTGACGGGTTGCTTGCGGGTGATCGACCGGCCCAGGTCGCCCTGCAGCAGGTTGGCCGCCCAGCGCAGGTATCCCTCGGGCCAAGGCCGGTCGAGGCCGTAGGCGTGCTGCATACGGGCAAAGTCCTGGGGATTGATCTTGCGGCTGGGATCCTCGCCCAGCTGTGCCGTAAGCGGGCTTCCCGGCATGTTGCGGATCAGCGCGTACACCACGCAGGTGATGACCACCAGCGTCAGCAGCCCGAGGAGCAGGCGGCGCAGCAGGTAGGTGGCCATCGCTCACTCCTGGCGGGGCTTCCACAGACTGCCGAAGCCGGGCGAGTAGTGGTAGGGACCGCGCGGACTGAACACGTAGCCGCGGAGTTCCTTGGAGAAGCCGTAGAAGCTGTTGCGCCAGAACAGCCAGGTGTAGGGCTGGTCCTCGTAGAGGATCTCCTGGATGCGGGCATACTTCTCAGCGCGCCGGCCGCGGTCGAGCTCCCGACGGCCCTCGGCGTACAGCCGGTCCACCTCGGGATTGGAGTAGCCGCAGTAGTTGCGCATCTCGCCGGTCTTCCAGATGTTCTCCGAGGTGTCCGGGTCGGTGCCCGAGCCCCAGGCCGAGATGCAGGCCTGGAAGTTCCGCTTCTGCATCATGTCTTGCAGCGTGGTCACCTCCACGGGCCGCACGTTGACGAGCACTCCGATCTGCTCCAGGTTCTCCTTGAGCAGCGTGCAGATCGCGATCCGGAACGGCTGCTGGTTGACGAGCATCGTGAACTCGAAGGGCACGAGCCGGCCGCCGATCTCCTTGTCGCGGATGCCGTCGTTGTCGCGATCGATCCAGCCCGCCTCGTCGAGCAGGGCCTCGGCCTTGTCGAGATCCTGCTTGTAGGGCTCGGGCTTGCGGGCCGGCGCCATCCAGGAGTCCGGGGGAAACGGACCCGCGCAGGGCTCGTACATGCCCAGACAGATCTTCTCCAGCATGCGATCGTGGTCGAGCGCGTAGCTCATGGCGCGGCGCACGCGGCGGTCGGCAAAGAACGGCTCGGCAATGTTCCAGGCGAAGTGGAAACTCACCCATTCCGGCGCCGTGGCCTTGGTGTTGAGCCGGTAGTACTCGTCGTCCACCGTTTGCGTCGTCCACTGTTCCGGCTGCAGGATCATCTCGTCGATGTCGCCCGACTTGAGCGCCAGGAGTGCCGTGTTGGGGTCCTCGACGATGCGGAACCGGACGTCCTTGAAGAAGGGCTCGTCGCGCACCGTGCGGCCGCGAACCGTACTCCAACTCGACCGCCGGCGCAGCACGATCTCCTGGCCGCGTTTCCGCGACACGATCTCGTAGGGTCCGCCCGACACCGGCTTCTCTTCGAGGGCGACGTGCCGGGGGCTGTCCTTGAGGGTCGGGTCCTGCTCCCAGGTCTCGGCGTAGATGTGCCGTGGCAGGACGGGGAAGTTGATGTTCCAGACGTTCGTGGCCAGCGGCTCCTTGTGAAAGAAGACGACGGTGCGATCGTCGTAGGCGTGCACGCTCCGCATCTGATCGGTGCCGCTGCGGACGGCAGGCACGGGCACGCGAGGATCCATGATCACCCGGTAGGTGAAGGCCACGTCGAGGGCGCTGATCGGCCGGCCATCGCTCCACACCAGGTCGGTGCGCAGCACGACCTTGTCGAGCAGTCCGTCGGCGCTCGTCTGCCAGGAGCTGACCGTCTCTGCGCTGGCGAACGGTTCCAGGTCGCGGCCGAAGGAGAACAAGCCGAAGCCCGTGAGGCCGAGGATGTCGAATTCGGCGGACGAGCTGATGAGGATCGGATTGGTGCTGCCCAGGTCGCCGGCGACGTGCCGGTCGATGCGGGCCTCGAGGTCGGCCTGGCCGGGGTCGGGCAACCGGCCGAGGGCGGAGAGGATCTTGGCGTTGGCCCCGGCCGAGTTGTTCGTGAGGGTCAGCGCCTCGGCTGTCGTGCAGAGGGGCGGCTGCGCGGCCTGCTGCTCGCGCAGCACGTCGAGTGCATCCCGCACGGGCCGGTCGATCCAGGTCACGCTGCGTTCCAGGTCGGCGAGCGCGGGCGGTTCGAACGGTGCTACGGTCTCGGCCTCCGGGGTGCTGTCGGCCGGCGGCTGTTGCGGGGCGGCGGCCTCCGGCTCGGCGGTGAGGAGCGGCTCTGCGGGCTTGCCGCCGCACCCCGTTCCGGCCAGGCACAGCAGCAGCAGGACGGCCTGGAGCAGGCCGGCGGGTGAACCCGGGCCCTCGTCGGCGCGCCTGAAACCCATTGTCATCGTGACCACGCCGACGATGCTACGGCCGCGGTCGCGGCCCGGTCAACCAGGGCGCAGCCCCGGATCGGAGCCGGGGCTCATTCGGGGAACCGGTGCCCCAACTTCTCGCGCTTCGTGGCCAGGTAGCGCTCGTTGAACTCGTGCACCGGCGGCAGGATCGGCACCTGGTCGACGACCTCCAGGTCGAAGCCGCCGTAGATGAAGGCGTCGGTCTTCTTGGGATTGTTGGTGAGCAGGCGGACGCGCCGCAGCCCCAGATCCTTGAGCAGCTGGATGCCCACGCCGTAGTCGCGCGAGTCGGCCTTGTAGCCCAGGGCCAGGTTGGCCTCCACGGTGTCGAGCCCCTGGTCCTGCAGTTGGTAGGCCCGGATCTTCTCCACCAGGCCGATGCCGCGGCCCTCCTGCGGCAGGTAGACGAGCACGCCCGCCCCCTCCCGGCCGATCATGTCGAGGGCCAGGTGGAGTTGGTCGCCGCAGTCGCAGCGCAGGCTGTCGAGCAGGTCGCCGGTGAAGCAGGAGGAATGCAGCCTCACGAGCGGCTCCCGCGCGGCGGCGACATCTCCGAGCACGAGCACGATCGGCTGTTGCGGCTCGAACTTCACGCCGTAGGCGATGACGCGAAAGCGGCCCCACCGGGTGGGCAGGTCGGCTTCCGCGATCCGGTCCACGAGTTTCTCCCGCGTGCGCCGCCAGCGGATCAGCTCCTCGATGGAGATGATCTGCAGGCTGTGCGCGCCGGCCAGGGCGAACAGTTCATCGCGGTCGGCCCGGTTGCCCGACTCGTCGAGAATCTCGCAGAGCACACCGGCCGGCTGCAGGCCGGCCAGCCGCGCCAGGTCGACGGCCGCCTCGGTGTGGCCGGCACGTCTGAGCACGCCACCCTCCTTGGCCACCAGCGGGAACAGGTGGCCGGGCCGGACGAAGTCGGCGGGACCGCTGCCGGGATCGAGGATCGCTGCGATCGCCGTGGCCCGTTCGGCCGCGGTGATCCCGGTGCGGGCGCTGCGGTGATCCACGGGCACGGTGAATGCCGTGCCCAGCGGCGTGGAGTTCGACTCCACCATCATCGGCAGGTCCAGCCGCCGGGCCACGTCGGGCAGGATGGGCATGCAGACCTGCCCCCGGCCGTGGCGGATCATGAAGTTGACGATCTCCGCCGACGCCTTCTCCGCAGCGCAGACGAAATCCCCCTCGTTCTCCCGGTCCTCGGCATCGACCACCACCACCACCTCGCCGCGCTGGATGGCGGCGACCGTGTCGTCGATCGTGGAGAATCGCGTGGGCATGGGCGGCGGTTCCCTGCGGCGGCCTGAAGCGGTGGCGCGACGGGTGTGCCGGCCGACCTGTCGATTATAGGATGCAGGCGGCGGCTGCCGAACGCCCGCAGCCGCCGCGGCCGCTTTTCCCCTCCCCAGCCGGCGCACCCTCATGCTCGAGCGCGAGGAATACATCGAGCAGGTCCACCTGTTCCGCTCCCTCGCCGAGCGCATGGCCGCGGGCGTCGCCGCCCAGGAGGCCCTGGTGGCGATCGGCCAGGAGGTGCTGGCCACGGCGAAACTGCCGCTGGCGATCGGCTACCTGGTCGGGGAACTGAAACTGGTGGGCACGCTCTCCACGGCGCTGGCCCGCCTGCCGCACTACTTCACCGCCTTCCAGACGTTCGTGATGCGGCAGGCGGAGGACGACGGCGGCCGCTTCGATATGCGCACGGGGCTGGCCGTGCTGGAACGCGAGGCTGGCTACCGGGCCGAAGGCGCCACGCCGCAGGGACTGTTCTTCTACCGCTTCGAGTGCCTGTCGCGGAACCGCCTCGACTATGCCCACGGGCTCGTGGCCGTGGCCGACGACGCCGTGTTCGATGCGGAGTGGCGGTCCTGGATCCACACCGTCGCCAGGCAGGTGGGGTTCATCGACCTGGCCGATCTCGTCTACGTGCGCAGTCCGGAGTATTGGCGGATTGACAGCCGCGAGGCGCTGCTGGCCGGTCGCCAGGCCGCGGGGCCCGACAGGGCCATTCTCTTCGGTGACAAGGAGGGAAGGATCGCCCGGGCCAACCGCGGCAAGGATCCACTGTTCTTCTTCGCGGCCCTACAGCGGCAACTCGGGTACCCGGTCGTGCCCCGTCCCACGCCGGCCACGCCCTCGGCCGAGTCGCCCGCGCTCCTGGCGCGTAGGCTCGAGCGACTGGAGTTGCGGGTCAAGCTCCTGGAGGAGGAGGCCCGCGGCGGCATCGACCTGTCGCGGTTCGACCCCAAGAATTTCGCGGCCCGGCCGGATGGCGGGCATGGCTAGGGTCGCTGCCCTGCGGGAGGATGCCGCCGCGATCAGGCGGGCCGCCCTGGATGCGGTGCTGCCGGAGCGGCTCTGCGCCGCCGGTGGACTGACGCTGGAAGGACCAGCCGACCGGCTCCGGCACGCCGGCGCGGATGTCGTTCCGGTCATCGACCTGGCGGGCTGTGACCGGATCGTGATCGTGGGGGGCGGCAAGGCGGCGGCGGGCCTGGCGGCGGGCGTCGAGGCCCTGCTCGGTCCCGCGCGACAGGCCCGCCACCGGGTCACGGGGCTCGTGAGCGTGCCGGCCGGATGCGGCCGTCTGCTGGCTTGCGTCGAGGTGCGGGAGACGCGGCCCCCGGGGGCGAATCTGCCCACGCCCGACGTGGTGCGCGCCACCCACGACATGCTCGCGCTGGCCGGATCGCTGGGTCCGCGCGACCTGGCGATCGCGGTCGTCACCGGCGGCGGCTCGGCACTTCTGGCGGCACCGCCGCCCGGCGTCGCTCTGGATGAGAAAATCGCCGTCACGAGGCAGCTGTCGGCCGCCGGCGCCCATATCGCGGAGATCAACGCCGTCCGTCGTGCGGCGAGTGTCGTGAAGGCGGGCGGGCTGGCCCGGGCCTGCACGGCCGGCCGGCTCGTGGCCCTCGTGATCTCCGACGTGATCGGCGATTCGCTCGACGTGATCGCATCCGGCCCCTGTGCTGCCGCACCGGCATCGGCCGCTGCGGCGCTCGAGGTGCTCACGCGGTACGGCGTGCAGGCCGGCAGCGCCCCGGGATTGGTCGCATTCCTCGACCACGCCGCCGCTGCCCACCGCGTGCCTCTCGCCGGCGCCGCGGCCGATCCGCGGGCGGCCACGTGGATGACGCCGCGGGGTTGCCTGGTGAGCCAGCTCGTGCTGGGGTCGAACGCAAACGCCCTGGATGCGGCGGCCGCCGCTGCCCACCGACTGGGATACACGACCGAGGTCCGCCAGGCACGCGCGGCGGACGAATCGGCGGAGGATGCGGGCCGCCGGCTGGCCGTGGAGGGAATGGCCGTGGCGGCCGCGGCACACCGCGCCGGCGCGCCGCTGGCGGTCGTTGAAGGTGGCGAGGCCACCGTGACCGTGCCGGCCGTGCACGGCCTGGGGGGCCGCAATCAGCAGACTGTGCTGGCGGCGCTCGCCGCCGTGGGATCGGCGTGGCCAACGGGGCTGCTCCTGGCCAGCATCGGCACCGATGGCGAGGACGGGCCCACCAACGCGGCCGGAGCCAGTGCCGACGCCGGGATCGTGGCGGCGATCGGGCGGCAGGGGCTCGACGTGGCCGCGGCGCTCGAGCGCTGCGACGCATACCCGCTCCTGGC
Organism: Planctomycetota bacterium; assembly: GCA_003671185.1. Classification (GTDB taxonomy): domain Bacteria; phylum Planctomycetota; class Planctomycetia; order Pirellulales; family UBA1268; genus QWPN01. Next base: position 3,921 of record QWPN01000048.1, on the reverse strand, counting down.
GGCTGCTGGGGGGGTCGTTCGCACCGGCACCACAGGGACGAACGTGGCCGACGTGCGGCTCATCCTCGCCCGGCCCTGATGCCGGGTCTCACACGTCGCACAGCGCCACCGCCTGCCGTAAGCCGGCCAGCGCGTCCCGCGTGGGGATGAACTCCTGCCCCACGTAACCCGCATAGCCGATGTCGACGAGCTTGCGCATGATTGGCGGGTAGTTGATCTCCTGGTTGTCATCGAGTTCGCCGCGGCCCGGATTGCCCGCCGTATGCACGTGGCCGATGACGTCCTTGCATTCCTCGATCCGCCGGATCACGTCGCCGTTCATGATCTGCACGTGATAGATGTCGAACAGCATCTTCAGCCGCGGCGATCCCACGCGACGGATGATGGCGGCCACCTCGTCGACGTCGTCGCCCTGGTAGCCCGGGTGCCCCTTCATGGGGTGACTGCCGTCGCGGGAGTTGAGGTGCTCGAGGCAGATGGTGACCCCCTTTTTCTCGGCGTGCCCCACGATCTTCTTGAAGCCGGCGACGCAGTTGTCCGCCCCCTCCTGCCGGGAAATCTCACCGCTCGTGGGGTCATCGGCATCGCGCCACGTGTAGCCCGTGAAGGCGATCACGGCCGGGAAGCCGGCCGCGGCACAGGCATCGATCGCCTCCGTGGTGCGGGCGATCACCTCCTCGTGGTAGCGCGGGTTGTTGAAGCCCCGCATGAAGGGCGCACCGGGCATGCCATTGGGGGCGATGGCACAGGTCAGGCCGTGCTTCTTGATGGTGGGCCAGGCGGCCGGGTCGGCGAGTTCCACCGACGGGCAGCCGAGCTGCTTGGCCACGGCGCAGATCTTCTCCATGTCCCACTTGTCACCGGCCACGCTGAAGCACCAGGACACGATCGATTGCTTGATGCGGCCCTTGGTGGCGGCCGGGCCGTCGGCGGCGTTGGCGGCTTGCAGCAGGGTGGCGGCCCCCACGGCGGCCGTGGTGGTGCGGAGGATGTCGCGGCGGTTGACCGCGTCGGCGTGACCGGGCATGGCGGGCTCCAAGCGGGTTTCGGGGTGCCGGTCCATTCCCAGGCCGGTGGGCGGAGTATACCGCTCGGCGTGACAGCCGGCGCCCGGCATGGTAGACCTCGAATCATCTCCCCTGGGGCGCCCCTCTCATGGCCTCTCTCAAGCGCATCCTGGTCACGGGCGGCGCCGGCTTCCTCGGCAGTCATCTCTGCGAGCGGCTCGTGCAGGCCGGGCACGACGTGATCTGTGCCGACAACTTCTTCACCAGCCAGAAGTCGAACGTGGCCCACCTGCTCGGCTGTGGCAACTTCGAACTGCTGCGGCACGATGTCATCCATCCGCTCTGGCTGGAGGTCGACGAGGTCTACAACCTGGCCTGCCCCGCCGCCCCGGGTCACTACCAGTACAACCCCATCAAGACGATGAAGACATCGGTGATGGGGGCGATCAACGTGCTGGGCATGGCCAAGCGCTGCCGGGCCAAGGTGCTGCAGGCTTCCACCAGCGAGGTGTACGGCGACCCCGAGGTGCATCCCCAGCCGGAAAGTTACCGCGGCGCTGTCAATCCGATTGGGCCGCGGGCCTGCTACGACGAGGGCAAGCGGGCCGCCGAGACCCTGTTCGTCGACTACCACCGAGTGCACGGCGTCGCCATCCGCATCGTGCGGATCTTCAATACCTATGGGCCGCGCATGCATCCCTTCGACGGCCGCGTGGTCTCCAACTTCATCCGCCAGGCGCTGGCCGGCGAGCCGATCACGATCTTCGGTTCTGGCGCCCAGACCCGCAGCTTCTGCTACCGCGACGACCTCGTGGAGGGCATGATCCGCATGATGAACGGCCCCGACGCCTTCACCGGACCGGTGAACCTGGGCAACCCCGGCGAGTTCACGATCCGCCAACTCGCGGAACTTGCGCTGGAACTGACGGGCTCGAAATCGCCACTCGTGGAGAAGCCGCTTCCCGTCGACGATCCCGAGCGCCGGCGGCCCGACATCACGCTGGCCAGAAAACACCTGGGCTGGGAGCCGACGGTGCCGCTGCGGGAGGGCCTGGAACGGACGATTGCCTGGTTCCAGTCGGTCAATCTGGCCGAGTTCCGCGCCCCCACGCCCAACTACTGACCGCGGGCCGCACCTCCGAGCCAGCCGCGGCCCAGGGCCACGACCAGGGCGACGAGGCCGATCCCGACGCCGATCCCGATGCAGTCGCAGACCCAGTCGAGCGGCTCCGCGGCGCGTTGGAACCAGGGTTGGGTGATCTCGTCGGCGGCGCCGAAGGCGGCAAGACCGGCGCCCAGGACGAGCGCCCGCGCCGTGGACCAGCGGCCGGAGGTGGCCAGCGTCACCGCGGCGAGCAGTCCCAGGCCACCGTACGCGAGGACGTGCAGCGTCTTGTCGGATGGCGCGTGCGGGCCGAGCAGTTGCTCCGGCTTGGGGTAGTGCGTGGCGAACACGAGGAGCAGCGTATAGGCAGCCGTGGCCACGGCACTGAGGCGGAACAGCCGGCCGCGGAGAAGGTTGCCGTCGAGGGGTGCCACCGGCTGCTCCACAGAGGACCGGGTTTGCCCCCGGAAAGCCCCAGGATACACGGTTTTTTGCTCTTCGCCCCCGCGGGCTGGTTCGCTACGCTCCCCCGTCCCATCCGCATCAAAAGCCCGTGGAGAATCCCACCCCATGAACCGTCAGGAACTCGCGGCCATCGTGCTCGAACTGCTCGAAAAGGAGACCGGCGAAACGTATGGACCCCTCGACGAGAAAACCTCGCTGCGCGAGGGACTGAATCTCGATTCACTCGACATGGCCGGTCTCGTGCTCCACATCGAGAGCCGGTTCGGCATCCAGATCGAGACCGAACTGCTGGAGAAGATCGCCACGGTCGGCGGGATACTCGACGTCCTCGAGGACAAGATCGCCTCCCAGCCGCGCAAGAAGTCCGCCTGACCCCGCCGGCCGTTCGCCCGTCCCCGCCCGGTCGCGATCATGAACGTACTTCTGCCGCTTCGCTCCCGTGCCTCGGCCGCCTGCGGCATCACCAGCCACGCTGTCGTCGAGTGCCGGTTGTCGCAGGTGGCGGCCCTCCGCGAGCGGCCAGCGCCGGCCGCTGCGCCGGCACTGCCGCCGCGCTTCCTGCGGCATAGTGACGAACACACCGTGGTGGCGCTGCATGCCGTGCTGGAGGCGATCGCCGCTGCGCCGCAGCGGCCCTGCTGCGACCGCCATGCGGTCGTGGCCGCACCCTGCCAGTCGGGCCGCATCACGGCGGCGCAGACACTCGTGCAGTTCCGTGCCGGCGGCGGGGTGACGGTGTCGCCCCACGTCGTGCCGCAGTGCTCCCTGCACTCGCTGGCCGGCGCCGTGAGCGTGGCCCTGGGCATGCACGGCCCGCACATCGGCGTGGGGGGCGGGCCCGACGCGCTGGCCGAGGGACTGTGGACCGCGATCACGTTCGTGCACCACGAAGCCGCGGCCGCGGGCTGCGATGGCGCCTGGGTGGTGTTCAGCGAATGGGATGCCGAGCCGGCCATCGATGTGTCCGGCACGGTGCAGGACGACCCGTTGTGCCGTGCGCTGGCGCTGCTGCTGGAACCCGCTGCCACGTCGGCACCGCTCACGCTCACGCTCCACGCGCCGGTGGCCGCAGGGCTGCAGGGGCGGGAGCCGGAATCCGGCGTGGGGTTGGCGGCCTTCGCCCGCGCCATCGGCATCTGCGCCACGGGAGGCGCGACGGCCTCGTGGTCGGTGCCCTGCCCTTGGGGCGGCCACTTCCGCGTCGCGTCGCGGCCGGCCGACGAACGGTCGTCCCAGCCGCTGGAACGACGGGAGGTGGGATGACGCGGCACCCCCAGGCCGAGGGCCAGGCTGTGGCGATCACCGGCATCGGGGCCGTGACGCCGTTGGGTTCGTCGTTTGCGG
>QWPN01000129.1 GCA_003671185.1 Planctomycetota bacterium | reverse complement strand
TGTCGAACAATGGGCAACATGGGCAAGCGGCAACGGGCCATCTGCATGACGGTGGGCTTTCTAGAGGGCACAGCATTATGCCGCTGGCAGGTCCCGGCGGCCAGTTTTTTTTTGCCGGAAACCCGGTTTTTTGGCGACTGTTTGGTGGCGGATGGTAAAAGAATCCGGCGGGAGAATATCTGCTGCCAGAGGCTGCCGTCCGCCCGGTCAAGCATGTCGCGAGCCCCCAGACGCTTTCTCGTTCGCTGCCGTTGCTCGGCCGATGTCGCCGTGACAGCTGGCCAGGCCGGAGAGCAGATCTCCTGCCCCGCCTGTGGCAACCCGATCGCGGTGCCCAGGCTTCGCGATCTGGAGCAGTTCCTGGTGGCGGTCCCATCGGCAGCGGCGAACCGGCCCTGGAATGCCGCCCACGGTTGCGTGCTGGCGGGCGTCGCCGTCGCCGCACTGGCGGCATTGGCGGCGGCCAGCACGCCGCTGTTCGGCGGCCGATCCCTGACGCCGATCGTTCCCGACGATGTAATCCGTGCTACGGTCATCGCCGCCGACGATGCCGACGTGTATCCCGCCTGGCGGGCGTTGTGCCGCTCGGGGGTGAGTCGCCTCGCCACCGACGACGAGGTGCGCAGGCAACTGTTCGCGCGGTCGACCGGCAGTCTGGCCGGTATTTTCTGGGGCATCGCTGCCGTCGGGGCCGCTCTGGCGGCCGTCGGTGGTGTGATGCTCGTGCGCAGTGCACCGCGGTTGGAGAGCCGGCCATGAAGGCCGCCTTCATCGCGCACACGGGCGCCCCCGGCGTGATCGTGCACGGGGACCTGCCCGACCCCGTGCCGGGTCCGCGCCAGGTGCTGGTGCGGGTTCGTGCCGCCGCCATCAATCCCATCGACACCTATGTGCGGGCTGGCGCCGTGGCCATGCCGCTCCAGTTCCCGTTCGTGGTGGGCTGCGATCTGGCCGGCGAAGTGGTGGCGGTGGGAGCCGAGGTCGAGGGGATGCGGGCGGGGATGCGAGTGTGGGGCTCGAACCAGGGTCTGTTGGGCCGGCAGGGCACCTGCGCCGAACTCGCCGCCGTCGATGACTGCTGGCTGTATCCCACCCCGGATGGCGTCTCGGACCGGGACGCGGCTGCGGCGGCGCTCGTGGCCATCACGGCCCATCTCGGCCTCGTCGACAACGCCGCTCTGGCGGCCGGTGAGACGATCTTCGTCAACGGCGGTTCGGGCGGCGTGGGCACGGCGGTGGTGCAGATCGCGCGGGCGCTGGGTGGCCGCGTGCTGGCCTCCGCGGGCACGCCTCACAAGCGCGAGGCGGTGTGCCGGCTCGGTGCCGAGGCGGCCTTCGACTACCGTCGGCCCGATCTCGTCGCCGCCGTCCAGCAGTCCGCGCCCAACGGCGTGCACGTCTACTGGGAGACGCAGCGGGAGCCCGCCTTCGATCAGGCCGTGGCCATGCTCGCTGATGGTGGTCGCATCGTGGTGATGGCGGGCCGCGACGCGCGGCCAGCGTTCCCCGTGGGGCCGTTCTACGTGAAGGGCTGCCGGCTCTGCGGTTTCGCGATGTTCAAGGCCGACAGCCGGCGGCAGGCGGCCGCTGCCGTCGACATCAACCGCTGGCTGTCGCGGGGCCAGTTGCGGGTGCCGATCGATCGCGTGCTGCCGCTCTCGGCCACGGCGGAGGCGCACGCCATGCAGGAAGCCAACACGATCGCCAGATCCGGCGCGCTGTCAGGAAAGATCATCATCGAGCCATGAGACGGGCAGCGCGTGAGGTTGCCGCGGGCCGGCGCCGCCTGTTGGTTGGGGCCGCAACGCTCGTGGCCCGGATCTGCCTCGCCGCGCCGCCCTCGCCGGGCCTGCCGCGTGCGGGCATCTTCGGTGTGGAGGCCACGGGCACCCGTTTCGCCTACGTCTTCGACCGCTCGGCGAGCATGGACGACCCGGCGGGCCGGCCGCTGGCGGCGGCCAAGCGGGAACTGCTCGCCAGCATCGAGGCACTGGGCGATGCGCGGCAGTTTCACGTCATCTTCTACAACGAGCGGCTCTCGATCTTCGCGCCGCCAGGCCCTCCGGGTCGGCCCATTTTCGCCAGCCAGGAGAACTCGCGTGCCGTGCGCCGATTCGTCGATGCCGTGCAGGCCCACGGCGGCACGCGGCATTACGAGGCGGTCGCCGCGGCGCTCAAGCTCGCCCCCGATGCGATCTTCATGCTCACCGATGCGGACGTCGACGACGACCTCACGGAGGACGAGTTGGGCAGGTTGTTGAAGTCGCGGCGCGGCACACGCTGCCTGGTGGTGCAGCTCGGGGCTGGCAGCGGTCGCCGGTCGCCCCGCCTGGCCCGCCTGGCCGCGGAGTCGGGGGGCGAGTATCGAACCATCGAGGCGATCGGAGAGCCCTGACGGAGTCGCCCGTTGGCCGGCGCGGCGTCCCGGAAGGCCGCCTCGTGTGCCGGCTCAGCGGCGCCGGTCGTTGGTGCCGGCCGCGGCGGACCTACCAGGGGCCGCAGCGTCATCCTCGCCCGACCGCAGTTGCTGCCACTGCTGGCTGATCGCGTCGAGGCCAGCGGCCATGTTGGGAAAGGCTCGTTCCCGGCCGCGCTGTGGCGAGCCGCTGGTCGTGGCGGCGGGGCGCGGCCGCTGCTGCGACTGAGCCGGCTGACCGCGGCTCGGCTGCACCTGCTGACTCCGACTCTGTTGGGGCTGCTGAACGCGACTTGGCTGAGCCTGCTGACGCGGTGCGGCGCTCGGCTGGCCGTTGCGGTTGGCGCTGGCTGCACGGGGTGCCGGCTGGCGGGCCTCGGGCTGCTGCGTGCGCGACGAGGTGGCCGTCGTCACCGGTGGGACGGTCGCGGGTGGCACGGTCTTGGCTGCGGGTGGCGCACTGAACGAGGTGTCGGCCTGGAGGGCGATGCGCTCCGGCACCACCAGGTAGCGACGTGGTTGTTCGCGCGACGGCGCCTGGGCTGCCGCCTGGCCCTCGTCCTTGCTGGTCACGACCGATGGCAGTGTGGCGGGGTCTGTCGGCTGCGGTGCATCGATGTCGTTGGCCGCGGCATCGCTGGCGGGGGCAGCCTCGGCGGCGGTATCCGGGTCGATGTCGCTCGCGGCCGGCGTGGGCGCCACCGCGACGTCCGCCACGACCTCCGGCTGCGGACCGGCGTCCTCGGCCGCGACCTCCTGCTCGTTGCCTGTGGCCACGGGCTCGTCGACTGCCACCGGCTCTGCCGCTGCGGGCTCCGCAGGCTGTCGCTCGACGGCGGACTCCGGCTCACTCGTGACAGCCGTTGTTTCGAGATCCGTGTGCACGGCGGTCACATCGGAGGCGGGCGCGGCTGCGGGTTCAACGGTCGATTCGGCCACTGTCTGAGCGGTGGCGGGCGACGAGGCGGCGATGTCCGTCGCCACCGCGGCCGCCGGCTGCGGGGCCTGGACGGGCACGGGAACTCGCTCAGCCCGACTGATCGATTCGGCGGGCGTCCACAGATCGGCCTGGGCGGACGGTATCGCCGTGGCCGCCGAGGACGGCGCCGCTGGCACCGGGGGCACGAAGGCCTCCGCGGTTGACTGCCCCGATCGCGAGCCCGAGGACGTTTCGGCGCGCATCAACTGCACCGCCAGCAGCGGCTGGCCCTCGCGAAGCGGGTGCCGCAGCAACAGGCCCTCGAACGAATCGTGGGCTCGCAGCGCCGAACCGGGGAGCATCGCCTTCGGCCAGTCGCGCAGGGCCACGTCCCACACCGTGACAGGCGCGCCCTGCGGCAGCGACCGCAGCGCCACGAAGATCGGCTCGCATTCGATCTGCGGCTTCGAGCGGGCGATGTGCACGTCGAGCAGGCGATTGACGCCCACGGCGGCGGCGGCGCCGGCCACGAAGGCCGCGGCGAAGACGGTCAGGGCCTTGGGACGGTGCCGGACGGTGGTCTCACCGCTGTTCTTCACGACAGGCATGGGTCGGCTGATCCTCGGAGCAACGGGACTCAGGTGGGGAGATCGGCTGGCCACGCCTGCCGCGGCCAGCCTTCCCGTGCCGGACCGTGCGCCGCCGTGCAGCGCCCCGCGGTTTCCCAGATTCCGCCCGGCCCCCCGCAGGAAACGTCCACCCAGACTGCCACGTCCGTCGCCTCAGGGCCCGGCCGGCGGCGTGTCGGCAGCGTCTCCGGCGTCCGTGGCGGCATCCTCGGTTGTCGAGAACATCGGATCGGTGCCGCCGGCCAAGGGACGGATCGCCAGCAGCCGCACGCAGGTGCCGGCGGCGCGGTCGTGGTCTCGCAGCATGGCGTCGCCCACGGTGGCCGCGTCGTCACCGGCGCAGGCGATGAGGAGCAACGCTCCGGCCGGCAGCGTGGTGCCGACCCGCAGATGCTCCATGCGGTGTCGCTTCTGGCCGGTTTCCAGGCGGAACATGCCGTCCTCGCCGACCCAGGATTTTTCCAGGGGGCCGTGCTTCACCTCGGGCACGACCTCCAGCCGCACGCGGCCGTCGCTCGCGGGCCAGGCCCGCACGGCGAACTGCGGGCTGGCATCGTGGTAGGTCGCACCGCGAACTTCGCCGTCGCACTGCTCGAGGAGCACGAGTTCCGCGAGCCTGGCGGCGGCGACGACTTCGCTGCGCTTGCCGGGCAGCAGCCGCAGTAGCCGGCGCGTGACGGCGGAGGCGGCGGGGAACTCGTCGCCGGCCGGTGCATCCAGGGCGACGAACCGGTCGGCGAGGTGTGGTGGCAGGTGGCCGCCGACAATCCCGACCCGCAGCCCGTTGGCATTGAGGCAGCGCCTGGTTACGTCGCCCAGCGCCTGTTCGTCGACGAAGTTCCAGAGTTCATCCCGCAGGACGGCATCATGCTCGTCGCAACGCACGAAGAGCAGTTCCACGGGGATCGTATGGGCCGCCGTCCGGGGCCGTTCCGCCGCTTCGGTCTGCGGGCCGTCGGCCGTGGGCAGGGCCAGTCCCAGCAGCCGGCAGCCAGCCGTGAGCGCGACACAGAGCACCAGCGGCAGAAGGCTCGCAGGTGATGCCGCGGTCGGCCGCATGGATGATGAACCGCCGCAGGGCGGCCGGGCGGGGGCGGGATGGCGATCCGGGGAAATAGGAAAACCGACTCTCTCGGTCAACGCCGAACTGACGCCGCCGCCGCCGACGGGGCTGTCTGCGCGGCCTGGTGAGGGGCTCGATCCGCGGGCACCGATCGGCGGGGGCGGCCGAGCGTTCTGTCACGACACCGCTTTGACGGCGTTGACGAACAGGGCCAGACCACTCCCGGCGGCATGGGGATCGAGTCGGCCCTGCCAGGCAGGGTGCTGCGTGGCGTCGATGAACCGCTCCGGGTGCGGCATCAGGCCGAGGATCCGGCCGCTGGGATCGCTGGCGCCCGCCACGTCTGCAGCGGCACCGTTGGGGTTGGTGCCGGCGGCGTAGCGCAGGGGCAGTTGGCCGGCCGCCTCGAAAGCCGCCAGGGCTGCGGCGGAGCAGGTGACGAATCGGCCCTCGCCGTGCGCGATGGGCAGTTCGAAGTCGCCGAGACCCTTGAGAAATACGCACGGTCCCGGCAGGGCCCGCAGCCGCACCCAGCGGTCGATGAAGCGGCCTGAGCGGTTGTGGGCCAGCGTGGCCAGGGGCGCACCGCTGGCCGGATCGGCGAGCAGGAGCCCGGTCTGCAGCAGCACCTGGAAACCGTTGCAGATGCCGAGCAGCAGCCCGCCCCGGTCACGGAAGCGGAACAGTGCGTCGGACAGACGGGTTTTGAGTTCGAGGGCGAAGATGCGGCCGCTGGCGATGTCGTCGCCGTAGGAGAATCCGCCGGGGATGCAGAGGATCTGGCAGTCGTCGGCGATCGCCGGCCGCTCCGCCAGGGCCCGGACGTGCACCCGCCGCGCGATGCCGCCGGCGCGCTCGAAGGCGTGTGCCGTCTCGTGGTCACAGTTGGTGCCGGGTGCCCGGAGCACGAGGGCGCGGGGTGCGAGCATGTCAGACACCTCCTCCCGCCACGCCGCGCCAGGCCGCGGCCAGCCGGTCCACGCCGACGGTCTGCGGCACGCCGCTCGTTGGCACGATGGTGAGGACCGTTTCCGGCACGACCGCCCCGATCCACGCCCAGGGCACGCCCTCCATCAGGGGTGCGAAGCGGTCGGCATCGGCGTCCCGCACCTCGCAGACGAACCGACCCGGTGTCTCGCCGAAGGCCACGGCGAGGTCGCGGACCGGCGTTTCGGCCGCGTCGTCGCCCGCGCTGAAGGGCACCTTGGCGAGTTCGAGCCTGGCGCCCAGGCCGCCCGCGATCGTCATCTCGGCCACCGCGGTCAGCAGGCCGCCATCCGACACGTCGTGGCATCCCTGCACGACGCCTGCCGACCGTGCGCTGGCCAGGGCACGCCAGGCGGCGCGGCAGGCCGCGGCATCGACGCTCGGCACCCGGCCCCCGGCCACGACCGCCGCCACTTCGAGTTGGCTCCCGGCCGTGTCGGGCCAAGAGGTGCCGATCACGGCCAGACGGTTGCCGGCCTGCTTCAGATCGGGCGAGACCGCCTGGGTCACGTCAGCCACCTGCCCGAGCGCCGTCGCCAGCAGTGTCGGCGGGATGGAGATCTCTCGGGCGACGCCGGAGGCGTCCGTCCAGGCGAACACGTTGTTGAGGCTGTCCTTGCCGCTCACGAAGGGAGCGTTGAAGGCCAGCGCCATGTCGTGGCACGCCCGACAGGCCTCGACGAGCGTCCCCAGCGATTCCTCGCGCCGCGTGTCGCCCCAGCAGAAGTTGTCGAGCAGGGCGATCTGATCCGGATCGGCGCCCGCGGCCACCACGTTGGCGATCGCTTCGACGATCCCCCCGGCGGCCATCTGGTAGGGATCGAGCCGGCCCAATCGGTGACGCAGGCCGACGCCGAGCGCGATGCCGCGGCCACGGCCGAGCACGCCGCGGATCACCGTGCCGTCGGCCGGCCCCGCGCCCGGGCCGAGGAGTGGCTTGAGCACGCTCGCTCCCTGCACCTCGTGGTCGTATTGGCGGATGATCCATTCCTTGCTGGCCACGTCGGGCAGGCCCAGGACGTGGAGCAGCGTGTCGGCGAGGGCGTGCGCATCGCCTGCGGCCTTCGACCAGCGTGCCGCCGCCGCCGGCTGTGGCACGTGACGCGACTGCAGTCGCTGCTTCGGCCGGCCCTCGTGCAGGAAGTGGCAGTCGAGTTCTCCGGCCACCTGCCCCTGCCAGCGCAGCAGGAGCCTGCCGGTGCCGGTGAAGGTGCCGATCGCGACGGCCTCGACCCCCTCGTCGGCCGCCACCTGCGCCAGCTTCTCCCAGTCGGCCGGTGCCACCGCCAGCACCATCCGCTCCTGGGCCTCCGAGATCCACGCCTCCGTCGCCGACAGCCCCGCGTACTTGAGCGGCACGCGGTCGAGGTCGACCTCGGCGCCGAGCGTGGCCCCCATCTCGCCCACCGCGCTCGACAGCCCGCCGGCGCCGCAGTCGGTGATGGCGTTGAAGAGCCGCTGCCGCGACGCTTCGAGGACGAAGTCGGTGAGCATCTTCTCGTGGATGGCGTGGCCGATCTGCACGGCACCGCCCGACTGGCTTTCGCTCTCGCTGGAGAGCTCGATGCTGGAGAACGTGGCCCCGTGGATGCCGTCGCGACCCGTGCGCCCGCCGGCCACGACGACCAGGTCGCCCGGCTGCACCGCGGCCTCGGCGTTGCCGCGCGGCATGATGCCCACGGTGCCGCAGAACACGAGCGGATTGCCCAGGTAACCCGAGTCGTGCGCCACGGCGCCCGCGATGGTGGGAATCCCCATCCGGTTGCCGTAGTCGCGCACGCCCGCCACCACGCCCTGCAGCAGCCGGCGCGGCGGGATCACGCCCGGCGGCACGTCGGCGGCCGGCGTGTCGGGCGGGGCCACACAGAACACGTCGAGGTTGGCGATCGGCTTGGCGCCCAATCCGGTGCCCAGCACGTCGCGGATCACGCCGCCCAGGCCCGTGGCCGCCCCGCCGTAGGGCTCGATCGCGGAGGGATGGTTGTGGGTCTCGACCTTGATGCAGATGTCGTTGTCACCGTCGAAGCGCACGACGCCGGAGTTGTCGCGAAACACGCTCACGCACCAGTCGCGGGCGCCAAGCGATTCGCGGATCTTCCGCGTGGCGGCGAACACCGTCTCCTTGAGCAGGTTGTCGTAGCGAACCGGGCCGGCGGGGCCCACGTGATCGACGGGGCTGGAAAGCGTCTTGTGGCAGCAGTGCTCGCTCCAGGTCTGGGCGATCGTCTCCAGTTCGATCTCCAAGGGGTCACGGCCCAGCGACCGGAAGTGATCGCGAACGGCGCGCAGTTCGACCGCGCTGAGGGCCAGGCAGCGTTCGCGGCTCAGCCGCGCGAGCGCCGCATCGTCGAGTCCCTCGAGGGGCACGGTCTCGCGGCAGAACTCCCAACTGCGGCCGCCGGCCAGGGAACGCAGCGGCAGCGGGCCGACCACGACATCGTGAATCGCTTCGTTGGCGAGCAGTTTCCGGGCCAGCCGCGCGGCCGCGTCGGCCGCCATGGCCGGCAGCCAGTACTTCCGCAGGCTGCGCACCGTCGTGCCCGGGTGTCCGAGGAGGGCGATGGCCTGCTGGGCCGTGAGACCGGCGGGATCGGTGACGCCGGGGCGCGGCAGCACGTGGACCACGGTGGTCAGCCCGGCCGGCCCGCTGCACAGCGGCGCGGCCCCCACCTCGTCCACCACGAACGACTCGGTGACGGGATCGGCCAACAGCGTGGCGGCGATGCGCTCCACGTCGGTGCGGCAGACATCCCCCTCGATCAGCCAGCCGGCCGACGTGCGGGCCGACCCGCAGCCGGGCAGTTCCAGTTCGGCGGCACCGTTCACGACGTCGCGAGCCGCATGGTCGGCGGCCGGATCGGTGAGCGTGACGTCAACTTCCCACAGCATCGCGTGCATCCTTGGCGCGGCGGAGCAAGGTCACCAGGCGGCCGCGGTCACCCGCCTCGATGGCCGACAGCATCTTCTCGGCCGCGATGGCGAAGCGCTTCATGGCGCTGGCCACGGGGGCGGCATTGTCGAGGAGGATGTCGGCCCACAATTCCGGATCGCCGGCCGCGATCCGCGTCGTGTCGCGCCAGCCGCCGGCGGTGAAGCGGTGCGTGGCGGGTGGCGTGGCGGCGACGATGGCCGCGGCCAGCAGGTGCGGCGCGTGACTGGTGGCGGCCAGGATGCGGTCGTGCTCGCGGGGCGGCATCATGAACACGGTCGAGCCCAGGGCGGCCCACAGGCTGGCCGCGTCCTCGGCATCGCGCGGCGGCGTGGCGGGCACGGGCGTGACCACCGCGACCCGGCCGGTGAACAGCCCGGCGTCGGCGGCGGCCGCACCGCGCCGGTGGCTGCCGGCGATGGGGTGCGAGCCCACGAACCGGCCGCGTCGCGAACGGCGGCGCCGTTCCCAGTTCGCCACGATGGACGTCTTGGTGCTCCCCGCGTCGGTGATCAGCGTGCCGGGCTTGACGAGGGCGTCGAGGGCGTCGAGCAGGCCGGGGATCGCCGCCACGCCCGCGGCCACGACCACCAGGTCAGCCGCGGCCGCCGCGGCGAGATCGAGCGTCGTTTCGCTGACCGCGCCTGCCCGCTTCGCCGCCGCGCTTGACGCGGCGGAGCGGCTCACGCCGATGACGCGATCGGCCAGCCGCCGGCCCAGCAGCGCCTTGCCGATCGAGCCGCCGATCATGCCTACGCCCACGATCGCGACGGTCGGCCACTGGGCTTTCATGACGGGGCGGGATGGAAACGGGGTGATGAGCCGACGGGTTGTACCAGATGCCAGTGAGCCGTGTTAGAACCGGCCGGCCCGCGGGCCGCACGGCCCGGGGCGAGGGCCGGACGCGGATGCGGCGGGCGAGGAAAATCCCAGACCGGGTGCTGGCCGATCTGCTGGGCCGGCTGGCGATCGCCAGCGGCGCCGGCATCGACCTGCGACGTGCCTGGGCGGTGGAGTCGTCACGCATGCCCCGGGGCTGGCGGGAGCCGATGGCGAGCGTGGCCTCGGCGCTCGCCGCCGGCGCCGGGCTCGCCGACGCGTTGGACCGCGCGGGCGACGCGTTTCCCGCCGTGGTGCGTGGCATGATTCGCGCGGGCGACCGCGCTGGTCGGGATGTGGAAACGCTGCGCGATGTGTCGGCGGCGCTGGCCGAAACCGTTCGCGCGAGACGCGAGTTCGCCGCGGCGCTCGTGGGTCCCGCCGTGCGACTGGCCGCGGCGCTGGTGGTGGTAGGCGTGCTGATCATGGTGTCGGCCGCGGTGCAGACCGGCGACGGCCGCCCGGTGGACCTGCTCGGCCTGGGGCTGTCGGGGACGGGCGGGCTGCTCCGCTACTGCGGGCTGCTCGTCGTCATCGCGGTGCTGGCCGCCACGCTGGGGCCGCTGATGCTGCGCAACTGGCGCGACGGGGGCATGGTGAGGGCACTGGGGAACCGACTGCCGCTGCTCGGTCCGGCGCAGCGCGCCTCCGAGTCGGCGGCGTGGTGCCGGGCCGCGGCCCTGGCCGGCCATGCGGGCCTCGACCCCGTCAGCATCGTGTCTCTGGCATCGCAGGCGGCTCCCGGACTCGCCATCGACCCGGCGCGGATCGGCAGCCGGTTGCGGCAGGGTGCGGGTCTTGACGAGGCGCTGCGGGCCGCCGCCGTGTTGCCCGAACCGATCGTGGCCGAGGTGGCGCTGGGCGAGTCGACCGGCATGCTTCCCGAGATGCTGGAGCGGCTAGCGCTGCGGTATGGCGCTGAGTCACGCCTGGGGTTCATGGCTGCGGCCCGGGCGGTGGAATGGGCGGCCTGGGCTGTGGTGGCCTGCCTCGTGGCGTTGCTGGCCTGGCGGGTGATGACGGTCTATGTCGGTATGATCGAGGATGCCGCCCGGCCGCTGTGAAGCCGGTACGGTGCGGTAGCCGGGGATGGAGCGGGCCGCCGCCGCGTGCCGAGAATTCATCCATGAATGCCCGCGCCCGTCATGCCACAGCCGCCTGGGCAGCCCTGCTGGTGGCCGCCGCGCCGGCCGCCGCTCAGCCCGTGGCATCCTCCGCGGCGCCCAGCCAGCAGGAGGCGATGGCGCAGCGAGGCTTCATCCGCCACGCCGGCCGCTGGCGAACCGCACAGGAGATCGAGATCATCGAGCGCACGGAGCGGGCACATACGGCGCACCGCGAGTGGAAACAGCGGCTGGAGCGGCTGCGGCAGCGGGTCGATTCCCGCGACCAGGGTGACCGCGCCGCCGAGGAGCTCCGCGAAATCTCCGACCCGGCCGCGCTGCCGGCGCTCGCCGACGCGCTGGAGCGGGAGGCCGTGCAGCGGGTTCGCGGCTGGTATGTGGAGGCCCTGGGCCGCATCGGTTCCACGGAGGCGCTGGGCGTGCTGGTGCGGGTGGCCCTCGATCATCCGGATGGTGAGACGCGGATCGCGGCCATTGAGCAGCTGGCGGCGCTGGGGCCACAGGCGGCCGTCCCCACGCTCGTGTCGGCACTGGGGAGCGCCGACAACGGGCAGGTGAACCGGGCCGCCGAGGCCCTGGGCAGACTGGGTGCCACGGCGGCGGTGGGGCCGTTGATCGCGGCGCTGGAGACGCAGCACGTCGTCGTCTCCGGAGGCGACACCCCCGCCGGCGCCACGAGCGCCACGTTCACGCCCACCGGCGGCGGGCTCTCGATGGGCGGCGGTCCGAAGCAGACGCGGGTGCCGCGGCGCAACGACCGCGTCCTCGAAGCACTGGTCAGGCTCACCGGCACGAACTTCGAGTGGGATGTGCAGGCCTGGCGGGCCTGGTTTCTGAACCGGGCCGCACCCCCGGCCGACCTCGACCTGCGTCGCGGGTAGTCGGGAGTGATGGTGTGCCTGGGCGGTAAGGCTCCCCCTGCTCGCGCCATCGAGCCGGGGCTGTCGCCGACACCGGGCGATTCGGCTGCGTGACGGTGCCGCCGGCGTCAGGCGGCGCGTTCGCCCGCGGCGGCGCCGACGGGCCGGCGCCGCGGGAACCACTCGTCGGTGAGCACGAGCGCCGCCATGCGGTTCTCCAGGTTCGGCCGGAACACGACGAGCAGCAGCACCGGGAGCCACCAGGCCATGAACAGGCCGCCGTTGTGGGCCTTCCAGAACTGGCTGCCCAGCAGCACCGCGGCCGTGCAACTCATCAGGGTGCCGAGATTCTTGGGCGACGGCCAAATGGCGAGCGTGGCGATCATGGCGATGAAGGCGGCCAGCACGGGCAGGCGAAAGACCTCGTCGTTCGAGGGCAGGGCCCAGAAGCCCTCCAGGGACACCTGGCCGGGAAATATCCAGCCGAACATCTGCCGCAACTGTCCCAGGAACACGGCCGCGTCGGGCGACGTCAGCCACAGTGCCGCCACCAGCACGGCGAGCGCGGCAGACACGCCCAACGCAAAGCGGCGCAGCCCGCGTTCCCAGTAGAAGCTGCACCATAGCGGCAGCAGGAATACGGGGTAGTAGATGGTGCCGATGGCCAAGCCCACCAGTGCCCCGGCGAGGAACGGCCGGCGATAGGCGGCCAGCGCCCACAACACCAGGGCCCCGGGCAGCACGTGATCGACGCGGCCCGTCATCATCGCCGTGTAGGGGAGGAGCAGATAGAGCACCGCCGCGGCGATGCCCGCCCGCAGGTTCTCGAAGTGCCGCCAGCCGATCACGACCATCCCGGCCACGATCGCCAACTGCGAGACGATGGCCATGATGCGCGCCGTGGTCTCGTGCACGGCGCGGCGGCTGGCATCGCCCGGCTCGGGCGGCTCGGCGGCCGCGTCGGGTGTGAAGAAGATGCGCTGCGTGGAGATCTGCGGCAGCAGGAACAAGAGCGGGTAGCCGGGGCCGAGCCGGGCGAGTTGGTCGGCGTCGACGGCTGCGTCCCGGGCCTCCAGCCGCTCGGCGGTCGCGGCCCCGGCCAGGTCATCCCGCTGCGGCCGGGTGGTGATCACGTTGGCCAGCAAAAACACCAGCAGCGAGGCCCCCAGGAACACCAGGCCGCCGCTGGTGAGGTTGGGTTCCAACAGCGGCCGGCGCACCATCATCGAGTCGCACAGCATGCGCAGCAGGAAAACCGCCGAGACCGCGAAGATCCACACGAATCCCAGTTCCTGCTCCGCCACGCTGGATTGGCGGCCGTGCTCCACGGCCAGGATCCCGGGGGCCAGCAGGATCAGCGCCAGGAGGTCGAGGTTGCGAACGCTCCACAGCCGGTTGAACTTGAAGAACAGCGCGATCGAGAGCAGCGACGAGAAGAAGAACCAGGTGGTGGGGTTCACCCGGTGGTATTGGAAGAGGATGTCGCTCATGCCGCCGTCCGCGGGGAACAGGGACCACGACGGCCCTCATCCTAGCCTAACAGTTCACGCAGAAAGCGGTCATCGCCGCAGGTGCCGCCGAAGGCCGGCGGGCATCGGGTTCAGCGGAAAGGCCAGATCAGTGGTGCCAGGAGAACGGTGATGGCCATCACCAGCAGGTTCAGCGGGCCGCCGAAGCGCACGTAGTCCGAAAACTTGTAGCCGCCGGGGCCGTAGATCATGAGGTTGGTCTGGTAGCCCATCGGCGTGGCGAAGCCGCAGCTCGCCGCCACCGTGATCGCCATCACGAAGGGCACAGGGTTGAGTTCCAGGTCGGTCGCCGTCTGCCAGGCGATGGGAAAGGTGAGCACCGCGGCGGCGTTGTTGCTCATCAGTTCCGTGAACACCATGGCCACGAGGTACAGGGCCACCAGCAGGAGATGGGGATTGTCTCCGGCCGCCGAGATCGTGGCATGCGCCACCGTCTCGGCCAGGCCCGTCTTCTCCATGGCCCGAGCCAGGCCGAAGCTGGCCGCGATCAGGAGCAGCGAATCCCATTCGATCGACCGCCGGGCCTCGCTCGAGGAGATGCAGCGTGTGGCCACCACCGCGCCGGCGGCCAGCAGTGCGGCGGCCACCATGGGCACGAGGTCGAGGGCGGCCGCCAACACCATCGCCAGGAGCACGGTGCAGGCGATCCAGGCCCGGTCGTGACGCGGCGGGGCCGAATCGTTCACTTCGCTGACAAGGTAGAAATGCCGGTTCGATCGCTGCCGTTCCATGAAGCCCGGGCTGGCCTCCAGGAGCAGCGTGTCGCCCGGCTGGAGCACGATGTCGCCGATCTTCATGTGCAGACGCTCGCCGTCGCGGGCCGCGGCGATCACCACGGCGTCGTAGGTGGAGCGGAACTGTCCCGCGCGGATGGTGCTGCCCACGAGCGGACAGGTCCGCGACACGACCGCCTCCACGAGCCGGCGTTCGCTGCGCGGATCATCGAGCTTGAACACCTGGTCGGTGGCGGGACGCAGGCCGCGGATCTTCTGCAGCTCGACCACCGAGTCGAGCACGCCCACGAACACGAGCCGGTCTCCCGCTTCGAGCCGCTCCTTGGGCGTCACGGCGGCGATCACGTGGCCGCCGCGTTCGATCTCCATGAGAAACAGGCCGTCGAGGTGCCGCAGACCGGCCTCCTCGATCGTGCGGCCAACCAGCGGGCTGCCGGCCTCCACCAGCATCTCCAGTGAATACTGTCGCGGGTCGTCGCTGCGGCTCATGGGTGGGCGGCGATCCTTGAGCAGCCACCGGCTGGCGACCATCAGGTAGGCCAGGCCGGCGATGAACAGGGGCACGCCGAGCGGCGTGATGTCGAACATCTCGAAGGGCCGGCCCCGGCGCTCGGCCACCTGTCCGCTGACCACGATGTTGGTGCTGGTGCCGATGAGCGTGCACAAGCCCCCCAGCACGACCGCACAGTTCATCGGCATGAGCAGCTTGGAGACGCTGAAGCGGTGCTTCTTGGCCCAGTCGCGGATCGCCGGCACCATCAGGGCCACGACGGGCGTGTTGTTCATGAAGGCGGAGATCACCCCCGGCGCCACCATGGTGCGGAACTGGGCGGCGGGCAACGACGTGGGCCGGCCCAAGGCCCGGTCGACGACGGCCGACAGGGCGCCTGTGCGTTCCACCGCCGCGGCCACCACGAACAGCGCCGCCACGGTGATCATCCCCTCGTTGGCCATCCCCTTGAGGGCTTCTTCGGGGGAGATCACGCCCGCGGCCATGAGCAGCACGACGCCGCCGATCATGACCATGTCGGGGGCACGATGCACGAACAACAGCGCCGCCAGCGTGCCCAGCACGACGAGGGCCGTGAGCCAGGCCTGCCAGTGTTCGAAGAGCGGGTGCATGCAGGGACGTTCCAGAGGCAGCCGCACCGGCCGCTGCTGCAAACACTTTCCTCATGCTGGCCGGGGTATGCAAGGCCAAAAGTGCCCTCGGCACACGACTGCTGGCCGGGCGCCCGCCCGCGCGGTAGCCTGTTGCCGGTGTGAGTTCCCGCGAGATGAGGACGTGTGCCCATGATCGACCAGTTGCTCGAAGGCAATGCCGGTTTCGTGTCCGGCGAGTTCGCGTCGGATGAAGCCTACTACCACAGCATCGCTGCCCGGCAGCGGCCCAAGGTGCTGTGGATCGGCTGCTCCGATTCGCGGGTCAGCGAGCACCAGATGACGGGCTCGAAGCCGGGCACGATGTTCGTGCACCGCAACGTGGCCAACATCGTGGCCTTCAATGACGTCAACATCGCGGCGATCCTCGAGTACGGCGTGGTGCACCTGAAGATCGAGGACATCATCGTCTGTGGCCATACCCGCTGCGGTGGCATCGCGGCCATCGAGGACGGCGTCCGCGAGAACTACATCGCCGACTGGCTGTGCATCGCCACCGGCGCCAAGGAGGCCACCGACCGCATCGCCCGGGAGCGGAAGTTGTCCCGCGAGGAGAAGCTCGAGGTGCTCACGGAGGAGAACGTGAAACTGCAGATCAAGCACCTCAACAATCTGGCCTTGATCCGTAATATGCATGCCAAGGGCAACCTGCCCCGGATTCACGGCTGGCTGTATCGCGTGGAGACCGGTGCGATCGAAGTGCTCGTCGACGGCCGGGGGCCGATTGGCCGCCGGGCATCGCGGAAGCCGGCCCGACGTTCGGGCGGCCGGTAGCGTGAGCGCCAGCGAAGGCTGATCCGTGATGGGCGACCCCGATCCCGCCGCCGGCCGACGCTTCGCCGCCTACTACGCCACGCCGCGGGCTCCCTGGGACATCGGGCGACCGCAGGCCGCCTTCGTGGCCGCCGCCTCCGCCATCGGAGCCCGCGTGCTCGACGCCGGCTGCGGCACCGGCGATCTGGCGATCTGGCTGGCCGAGGGCGGCCGGGCGGTGACGGGGATCGATTTCCTGGAGGAGCCACTGGCCCGGGCCCGGGCCAAGGCCGTCGCCCGTGGCTTGGCCGTCAACTTCCAGCGCATGGACGCCACGGCCGTGGGAACGATTCCCGAGCGGTTCGATGC
This sequence comes from Planctomycetota bacterium, assembly GCA_003671185.1. GTDB lineage: Bacteria > Planctomycetota > Planctomycetia > Pirellulales > UBA1268 > QWPN01. The sequence continues at coordinate 17,833 of QWPN01000129.1, read as the reverse complement.
CGTGACCGACTGCGGGCTGTTTCACACGTTCGACGACGCCGGGCGGGCGGCCTACGTGGCGGCGCTGCGGGCGCTGCTCGAGCCCGGGGCAGGCCTGTTCCTGCTCTGTTTCTCGGATGCCGAGCCCGGCGGCCATGGTCCGCGTCGGGTCGGGGAGTCGGAACTCCGCGCCGCCTTCAGCGCGGGCTTCCGGGTGGAGTCGCTGGAACCCGCCCGGTTCGAGTCGGTCCCCGGGATCGCGGGGGCCGAGTTCACGCCGGGGGGCGCGCGGGCCTGGTTTGCCGTCGTCAGGCGGGTCTGACAGGGAAGGTTTGCCGGCCTGCGATCGCCGATCTACGATGATCTGCAAGGGCAGGCAGTCGTCATTTCAGCAGGGATTCGCCGTGACGCACACCGTCGGACGGCTTCGCCTTCTGCCGCTGGTCGTGGCCACGGCTGTCAGCGCCATGGGCCAGGCCCACGGTGTCGTCATCGACACGATCACCGGCACCGGCAACACCACGGCCCCCTCGGACGATCCCGGCTGGGCCAACGTGGGGGTGCTCGGCATCGGCACGGGTGTCTATCTCGGAAATGATTGGGTGCTGACGGCGGCTCATGTGGGCGCTGGCAGCATCGTCCTCAATGGCAGCACCTACGCCATGGTCCCTGGCTCGGGGATCCAACTCACGAACGGCGGCGAGCCGGGCAAAACGCCGCTCGCTGATCTCTCCATGTTTCGCCTGGCGTCGACGCCGCCGGGTCTCGGTGGTGTGACGATCGCCACGTCGTCCACGGCAACCGGCGCGGCGGTGACGATGATCGGTTCTGGCCGGGATCGCGGCGCCTTCACGCAGTGGAGCGTCGACATGGGCACAACCCCCTGGACCTGGACCGAAGTGTCTTCGGGTGGGAATGCGGCCGGCTACCAGACGCTCGCCAGCCGGTCGATGCGTTGGGGAACGAATGCCGTGAGTGCCACGGACCTGTGGGTCAACGATGGTGTGGGCGACACGAAGATGCTGGCCACCACCTTCAACGACTTTGCCGGCAGTTCCACCGAGGCTCAGGCCGCCTACGGCGACTCCGGCGGTGCCGTGTTCCACAAGAATGGATCGACGTGGCAACTGTCCGGTCTGATGCTCACCGTCGCCGGATACTCGGGCCAGCCCGATCCCGGGTCGAACGCGGTGTTCGGTAACGCGACGTACGCAGCCGACCTTTCCTTCTACGCGCCGCAGATCGCGATCATCATTCCTGAGCCATCCTCCATCGCGCTGGCCGTCTGCGGCCTGATGGCGACTGTGGCGCTGGGGCTCAACCGGCGGGCGTGGGTGCCACGGCCGTCGTGACCGGTGCAGCGGGGCCGCTGCGTCGTGATGACGCAGCGAGCGGAGGCCCTGGCCCCCCGCATTTTACCTTCCGCAGTCCATGTCCCTTCGTCGTCCTGATCACCAGCACGCGATACATGGGCGAACCTCCTCGGGGGAACGTCGCTCCACCAACCTCACGCGCATCACGTGATTGCAGATTGCGTGCCACATGCCGTGCCGTTCGCGAGGCACGTCGTTTTCACGGCAATCAGCGCACGGCGAGGTCGCGCCGAGGTGCGCGAAGGCGTTGCGGTTGCCTATGATCGGTGCAACGGATGCGCAACGCGGCAGCAGCGAAAACGCGCGCGGCGTCACCGGCTTCCCAAGGCGTGCCAGTGCAGGCTGAGATGCGGCTCTTTCCCTCCGACCGCTATCCGCTGCCGTTGCCGGACGGGCACCGTTTCCCGGCGGCGAAGTATGGGTTTCTGCGGCGGCGGCTCGAGGCGCATGCCGGCGCGGGAGCGCCGCTCGTCTTCGTGGAGCCGCACGCCGCCACCGACGATGAACTGCTCCGTGTCCACGACCGGGCGTACGTGGGCCGCGTGCTCTCCGGGACACTCTCCCCCGCGGAGGTGCGCCGGATCGGCTTTCCCTGGAGCCCGGCGCTCGTGGAGCGGTCGCTGCGCAGCACAGGTGCGGCCGTGGATGCCGCGGCCGCCGCGGTCGAGGACGGTGTGTCCGCCAGCCTGGCCGGCGGCACGCACCATGCCGGCAGCGACTGGGGGGAGGGCTACTGCGTGTTCAATGACACGGCCGTGGCCGCCCGGGAGTTGCAGGCCCGTGGAGTCGTCCGGCGGGTGCTGATCCTCGACTGCGACGTGCACCAGGGAAATGGCACGGCCCAGATCTTCGCCGCCGACTCGAGTGTGTTCACGATGTCGATCCACGGGGCCCGCAACTTCCCGGTGCGGAAGCACCCCGGCTCGCTCGACGTGCCCCTGGAAGACGGCGTGGGCGACGACGACTACCTGCGGGCCCTGGGACGCGCCCTCGACGAATCAGTGACGCGGGCCCGGGCCGATCTCGTGCTCTACATCGCCGGCGCGGATCCCTACGAAGGCGACCGGCTGGGCCGACTGCGGCTCACGAAGGCGGGGCTCCTGGAGCGGGACCGGATGGTGCTCGAAGCCACCCGCGGGGCGGGACTGCCCGTGGCGATCGTGTGCGGCGGCGGGTACTGCGCGGATCTGGAGTCGATCGTCGACATCCATGCCGCCACGATGCTGCTGGCAGCCACACTCTGACCGGCCGGGAGGCGGCGTCGCTTCCCGGCCGGCACGCGGCCGGGGGCCTCGATCCTCCCGGCGAACGGGGTGGAAAATGGGGAGGCATGCTCATCGCCCACGGAGGTCCGCCAGCCGATCACGGGCCCCTCGGCCTGGATCGCGTTGCTTTCCGCCGGGGTGTGATCTACAGTTACGACGTCGGTTTCGGACGACGTTATTCGTTGCGCGGTGGCCATTCAGGCCGTTTCCGCCGCTTCTTTATCCTCGCCTTGACCCTCTGGCGGGCTGCCACTTTCTGGCCCTTTCGACGTGACCCCGAAAGCATCTTAGGGTCATTGGCAGGAGAGAATGTGTTCATGGGTAAGAAGCTTTATGTCGGCAACCTCGCGTACAGCGTGACCAGCGAGGTGCTGGAGCAGATGTTCCTCGAATTCGGCACGGTCGTCAGTGCGCAGGTGATCCAGGATCGTGACACCGGCCGGAGCAAGGGCTTCGGCTTCGTGGAGATGCAGGCGGACGACGCCGCCCAACGCGCCATCAGTGCCATGCACGAGAAGGAGTGCGATGGTCGGCCCCTGACCGTCAACGAGGCCAAGCCGCGCGAGAGCAGCGGTGGTCGCGGCGGTTCGGGCGGTGGACGGCGCTACTAGGTGTTGGCGAAAAAAGTCAGCCCCGACCTTTTTCCCGTTGGCCGACCGGTGGAAACGCCGAGGGTTTCCCCGGTCGGCTCTCGTCGCATCCCGCTCCGGCAGACTCGCGTCACAGCCTGCCAGGTGATCCCGACCGTATCAGGCTTCGGGCCGGGGAGCGTCGCAGGGGCGCCCCCCGGCCGTGCTGTTTCCCGCATGTGATCGGCCCGCTGCGGTGCGGCAGGATCATCGTGGCCGGCCTGTTCGCAACGCCTTGAAAGCAGACTGACATGTCCAAGTCGGAAATTCCCCAGTCCGCCGAGCGGCAGGCCCGCCCCGGCCACGTGCCGTTCGCGTCGCTCGGCCTCTCGCCCCAGCTCCTCAAGGCCGTGGAACGTCTCGGCTTCGAGGAGACCTCGCCCATCCAGTCGAGCGCGATCCCTCTGATCATGGAGGGCCACGACGTGGTCGGCCAATCGGAGACCGGCTCGGGCAAGACCGCCGCATTCTGCATACCGGCCATCGAACGGGTGGACGCCTCGGTGCCGAGCGTCCAGGTGCTGATCCTCGTGCCCACCCGCGAACTGGCCACGCAGGTTGCCGACGAGGTGCACAAACTGGCGGCCTTCAAGAAAGGGCTCCGCTCGGTGCCGATCTATGGCGGCGCCCCGTACGAGCGTCAGTTCGCCGAGCTGCAGCGGGGAGCCCACATCGTGGTGGGCACGCCGGGGCGGCTCAACGACCACATGGCCCGCAACACGCTCGACCTCTCCGCGGTCAGGATGCTCGTCCTCGACGAGGCCGATCGGATGCTCGACATGGGGTTTCGCGAGGACATCGAAAAGATCCTGGCGGCGGCTCCCGCCGACCGGCAGACGGTGTTTTTCTCGGCCACGATCTCCCCCTCCATCCAGTCGCTGGTGCGCGGGCACTCCCGCGAGCCCAAGACGGTGAGGATCGAGCAGCGGGTCGTGACCGGGCCGCCGCTCGTGGACCAGGTGTATTACGAAGTGCGACATCACGCCAAGTTCGATGCGCTGTCGCGCCTCATCGACTTCTACGACGTCAAAAGCGGGTTGATCTTCTGCAACACGCAGCAGATGGTGGAGGAATTGGCCGACGCGCTCGTGGCCCGTGGGTGCTCCGCCGAGCGGTTGCACGGCGGTATGGCCCAGGCCCAGCGGACCCGGGTGATGAGCAAGTTCAAGAACGCGGCCTGTGAGTTTCTGGTGGCCACCGACGTGGCGGCACGCGGCATCGACGTGAACGACCTGGAACTCGTGGTGAATTACGACCTGCCCTACGACGTCGAGGACTACGTGCACCGCATCGGCCGCACGGGTCGGGCGGGGCGAAAAGGCCGGGCGGTCACGCTCGTCTCCGGGGCGGGCATCTACAAACTCCAGTCGATCGAGCGCTTCACGAAGACGAGAATCCGTCGCGAACAGGTGCCTTCCGTGGAGGCCGTGGAGGACAGGCGGTCGGGCGCGCTGTTCGAGAAATTGCGGGCCACGCTGGAAGGGAACGGGTACGCGAGGCAGGCGCCGGTCGTGGAGCGGCTCCTGGAGCAGGGGTACACGCCGACGGACGTGGCAGCTGCCATCCTCCACTACTTTGCGGCCCCGCTGCCGCCTCGTTCCGAGGCCGTGGATGCCCCGGCGCCGGCTCTGCAGCGTGAGCGAGGCGGCAAGCCGCAGGGCAAACCGGCGGCTCGCGACCATCATCGCGGCGCGAAAAAAGGCGGTCCCAAAGGCGGCCCGCGGCGCAGGTACGGCCCGGGCGGGCAAAAGCAACGGTGATCCGGCGGTCGATGCTCGCACGGACACATCGGCCCGGTCGGCGGGCGGGGGCAGCGGAAAGACCGCGATTATTCGTCTTTTCCCGGTGATCGTGCCACGACTAGACTCCCCGCCATCTGGGTGCCGATCGCGATTGGCGGATCTCGGGGTCGCCGTCCCCCGCACGAGCCGTTTCTCCCTCGTCATCCCGGTCTGGCGGACCACCATCTGGTCCAGTCCCTTTCGACCGGGAGTTCCTGTGACCACTCTGCACCTTGTCGGGACCTTCCTGGCGCTCGTCGTCCTGATGTCGTTGATCGAGCACCAGGTGCACTGCCGGTTGATGCACAAGAAGCCACGACATTTTCCCTTCCGGGACCTGGCGGCGCGGAAGAAGATCTTCATCAACCACGCGGTCACTCATCACCGCCACTACCGCAAGGAATTCCACGATGATCCCGTGCCCCCGGGCGAGGATCATGGCATTCGGCTGAACTACCTCGAGGGCTTCGTGGAGGCGCTGGTGGTGAGCCTGCTGCTCTATCCCTTGTCCGCTGTTGCCGCGCTGCTGTTTCCCGTGGTGGTGTGCCTGCATCACCTGATGTGGAACCAGATCCACATGGAGATGCACAAGCCGGAGGGGCGTTTTTTCTGCAACTGGAAGGCCTACAAGTACGTGGCCCGGCATCACTTCCTCCATCACCGCTACCCGGACAAGAACTTCAACGTGGCCCTGCCGATCGGCGACTATCTGTTCGGCACCGTGGCCAAGGCGACGGCGGCCGACTGGCAGGCCATGCAGGCGGAGGGGATCGCCTGAAGGCCCGGACGGTCTGCGTCCGAAAGCGATTGCACCCCGCCGCCGTCGGCAGGCCGGTGGACCTTCCCAGGAGAACGAGGCAGCGCATGGCCGCCATCAACCCGGGCCGCTATCGGCACTACAAGGGAAACGAGTACACGGTGCTGGGCGTCGCCCGGCACAGCGAGACGCTCGAGGAACTGGTCGTCTACCGGCAGGAGTACGGCGACCGCGGACTGTGGGTGCGGCCGCTGGCGATGTTCATCGAGACCGTCGACGTGGAAGGCCGCCGCGTGCCACGTTTTGAACGCAGCGGCGAGGACTGAACGGGCGGCAGGGAGCCTGCATCGAGGGGCGTCACGATCCGGCCGGCGCCGGCCGCCATTCAGCCGCCGTACACGAGCTGCCCGTGGCGAAACACCATGAGGCTGCCGTGGCGAAACTCATGCCACGGCTCGCCGTCGGTGAGCCTCTTCGAGGCGATCACGTAGCCCTGCTGGCGGGGCGTCTTTTCCTCGTCCAGCTCCGCCGTCCAGTCTTCGTCGCGGAGGCTGACGCGGCAAAAGGGAGCCCGGCGATGCGTCCAGCACAAGCCGTTGTAGCCCTGTTCATCGTGATAGCAGTAGAGGTGGCGGCCATCCGAGAACAGCAGGTTGAGCGTGCCGGCGGCATTCATGTGCCGGAGAAACGCCTCGATCGATGCGTAACCGTCCGCAGCCACGGCCTCGTGTTCCATCCATGAAAGCAGCTGGCACATGGCGAGTTCCGAGTCGGTCGAGCCCTGTGGCGTGAAGGTCGCGTCGCTGCGGGACCCGAGTCGGGCCTTGGCGAGGGTGCCGTTGTGGGCGAACACGAAGTCGCTGCCGCGCACGCGGCGAGTGAAGGGGTGGGTGTTCTCCAGGCTCACCTCGCCGCAACTTGCCGCCCGCACGTGCCCGATGAAAACCGGGGCCGCCAGTGGAGTGCGATCGGGGAGGGTGCGGGCGATGTCGCTGCGTGCGGCGTGAATCGGCTCCTTGACGATATGGGCCTTTCGCGCCGTGATGGCCGCCAGGCCCCAGCCGTGCGGATTGCGGTGTGCCCGCTGGCGAAACCCGCGGAATGAGAGCCCGGGCGACACGGGATCGTTGAAGGCGAGTCCGAGCAGTTCGCACATCGGTCCCTCCGTCGCGGCAGCGCTGTGCCGCCGCGAGTCACACCGTCACACCCACGTGCGAGGGATGTCTCCGCTGACCGTTCTGCTGACGAACGGTCGCTCTCTGCCATTCACGCCGGTGACGAAGGTGTGGATGGTAGCCGTATAGTGGAAGAAAACGCCCTGCTGGTTCTGGATCGACGTGATGTCAGTCGACGTCTCGGAACGCGCGCCCCAGCCGTACTTCTTCGCGAAGAACGGCAAACTTCTCCGCAGGGAAGTCTGTGAACTCGTAAAGCACTTGTAGGAAAGGGGGTCGCCATCGAGCATCTGGAAGTTCTCGCGGAGAACCTGATCGACGATCAGGCCCTTGAGCGGTCCATGTGCGGCATACCGATAGCGGCCGCTGTCCATCGTTTTCGATACGGTTACTCCAGACTGCTGGCCGCTCGCCAGTGGCGTGACCACTCGCGTAAACCGTGCCTCGCGAAGGGTGACTGCCCTGGCGTATGTGCTTGTATCGACGGATATCACCGGCTGGTCCGCGGGGAGCAAATCCTTCATCGAGGCGTCTTCCGTGCGTGCAGGTCGCACTGGAAGCGTCACCTCGCTCGCCGGCAAGGCTCCCTGCGTCCCCGTGTACACCGTGAGCGTGGCAGCCTTCGCACTCTGCCACAAAGTCGGAAAGAATGAAGGCGAGACCGCGAGCCGAAGTTTCCAGCCCGCTTTGAAGGTGTGGCCGATCAGATTGAGCGGGATCGGCACGGTAAAAGCCTCGCCCGGGGTGACCGGCGTGGGAGTGGCCTGGTCTCCGTTGCGTTGGGCGAGGTTGAAGAACGAGTAACTCACGAGGTGCGACTGCCCCGTTACCGGGCTGATTTCACACAGGCGAACGGCGATCGAAGCGATCGGTTGATCGCAGGACAACGTGAGGTTCACGACCGGTTTTCCAAAACAGTCGACATCGCTCTGGAGCGGTGCCGAGTCGAAGTACAAGGACTGCTTGTCCGCTGCGTCCTGGTCTCCGGCAAGGTCGTTGTTGCCGGCCGTGCCGAACGAACTGGTCTCCAGCATGTTCGTGGCAAATACCAGACCGGAAGATCCGGTAACACTGCTTGATTGAGCGGGCGGGGCGGACGAGAGACGGTTCCCGTTGGAAAGATAGAGCGTGCTTTGTCGGGCTCGGCCCGGCCAATTCGCATCTTCGGCGACCCATTTGCCGCGGTCGGTGAAGTCCGTTGCGCTGCCGGGTTCGCGAGACTCGCCGAGCCAGACCGTCATCTGCGGAAGGGCGGTATGCGGGTCTGGTTCCACGCCCTTCAGATATTTGTCCCACCAGTGGCTGGTGGCGTAGGGCAGCCAGTCGATCCGTGGCCCCGGGCTCGCGGTGTTCGGATATTTGTGTCCCCATGGCCCGATCAGTCCGCTGACGGGTTTTCCGGCCTGCGTCAGCCCGCTGACGACGGTCTCGACCGGATTCTTGTATCCGTCTTCCCAGCCCGACATCACCAGAACGGGCACCTTCACCGTGGAGAAGTCGTTTCGAACGCTTGTCGTCGACCAGTAGGTGTCCCGGGTTTGGTGCCTCGCCCAGGGGCCGAACCAGAAGTCGGCGTTGTCAAGCCGCTGCTTCCACATGCTCTGCCAACGGTCCGCGCCGACGACGCTGGGGTCCGGCGGCTGTGACAGCCATCCCCACATGGATGACGCCCATCCCCCATTGTCCATCATCATGGCTCCGCCCATGTAATGGACGTCGTCGTTGTAACGGTCGTCCGAGCCGCAGTTCACGATGATCGCCTTAAGGGCTGCGGGGCAATCATCACGAGATGCAACCATCAATGAGTTGAGGGCGCTCCACGACTCGCCCATCATCCCGACGTTGCCGTCGCACATGGGAAGCGTGGAAATCTGCTCGATCACCTGGACGCAGTACGCGAGTTCCTCCTCGGTGTATTCGTCCGTGAGCACCCCCTCCGAGTCCCCGCTGCCCGGCAAGTCAACGCGAAAACACAGGTATCCCTGCGAAGCAAAATAGGGATACATGCGGCTGTCGACGGCGATGGTTCCATCTCGCCGGCGGTAGGGATTGATCTCGACGATCGCCGGCAACTGACGGCCCGCGTCGACAGCGGGCTTGTTGTACCAATAGTGGCCGACCAGAGTCAGCGGTTGTTGATTGTGGAACTGGACGCGAAACCTGATGTCCACGGGGTCGGGAACCGTCGCCCGCGTCGAAACCAGCTCGTCGCGATTCGGCGTGGTGACTGTCGCCACCGGCACCCGTTTTCCGCTCGAGCGGCCGAACGACGTGACCGCCGCGCTCAGCGTAGCCCCGGCTCGCGGCAGGCCGCTCACGGCAACCGTCAGCGTGGTCGTTGTCGCGGCCGTCACCCTGCCGGTCGTGCCGCCGCTGAGCGACACGCGGTTGGTGAGGTTCGTGGGGTCGAATCCGCTGCCCCGGATCGTCAGCGTGGCGGCTGTCCGCGACAGCGACGAGGGATCGGCCGTCACCCGTGGCGGCTGCACCACGGTCGCCACGGCGACGGGAGTGCCGCTGCTTCGGCCATTGGCCGTCACGGACGCTGAGAGCGTGCCCGCGGCGGCGGGCTTCTGTCGGAACTGCACCACGAGTTGTGTTCGCGTCGCCGACACGACGTGGCCCGTTGCGCCGCCGTCAAAGGAGACGGTGTTGCGTCCGGGCCGGAGGTCGAATCCCGTGCCTCGGATCGTGATCCGGTCCGCCGACCGTGCCAGCGACGCGAGGCTCGTGATCACCGCGGGCCCGGCCGCCGCGGTCGGGTGAATCGTCGCCACCAGTGGTGCCACGACATTCGGAGGGGGAGCGAGCGGATCGTTGTCGGCGGATGCCGACAAGGCGATCCGCGACTCGAGGCACTCGAACATCACGCAGGGGCGTCGCGGGGTGGTGCGTCGCATGACGGTATGCAGTGCATTCGAGGCAGTCGGGGTCGATGCCCGGGCGTGGCCGACGGGACCACAAACCGTCAGCACCAGCATACGTCAGGATTTTTGAACCGCCACTTTTCGGCCCCATCCTGGCCCGGTGGAATCCAGAACGCGCCGGAGCGATGCGCCTGGGGGCTGGTTCCTGAGCACTAGTGGGATGCAGATCCGTGCCCATGCAGCTGCTCTGCGGTGAAGTTCTGGCGAAGTCCTGGTGAAGCCATCGACGGACCGTAGCGCGACGATCTGTTACGAGCTGCGAAACCACAGCCACCCGATCAACCAATGCAGGGTGCCTCGCATACGCACGCTCATGCCTCGCTTCAATAATTGGTTGCGTGATTACGCGTGCATGAGGCAGCCACGGCAACAAAACATGCGCTCGGAGTCCTTGACGTTCGGCCGATGTCGATCGAGTTCTGAAAAACGGACGGCGCCGCTGTGGTCACCCTTCGTTTGAGGCTTCAAGGCCCGAATCATCAGCGGCTCCGAAGCTAGACGGTTTTTGGGTTCGCTGATTCCGCGAAGCGGCAACGCCGCGGGAGCGAGTGGCAGAAAGACACCTCACATGCCACCGAGAGTTGCCGCCATGTCGTTCTATCCGTCACCCGAACCGCTGGCCGAGATGCCGGATCCCGCCCGCGACGAGCGGACGTTGCTCCGCGCGGCAGCCGGAACACATCGAGTGTCTCCACGCTCCGTATTGGGTGCACGATGCGGCCGTGAATCTAACGCGACTCGTTCCCGCACCGCTGAGCGACTCCGACCGGCGGTCACTGATCCGCTTCGGGGTCGCCAAGGGCCATGCGGAATGCATCGCGAATCGGGGCGAGCCACTCCGGTCGGCCGTGCTCTGGCGGGACCGGGCGACAGGCACATACGGTCTGGCCTCCATGCACACGCTGGAGCCGTCAGCGGCCAGCCGACGCCGTCCGGCCTTGACGAAACCCGCGAGAAAACGCGAGTAGGCCGGAGGAGAGAGAAGAACCAAGTACCCTCGACAGGGATCGAACCTGTAACCTTCAGCTCCGGAGGCTGACGCTCTATCCAATTGAGCTACGAGGGCTCGCGCTGACGCGACGCAGCGGATTCTACCAGCATCGCGGGACGGGCAACAGGAAGCCCCGTGACGCGGCCCGCAGGCCGCGGGTCGGGCCTCACGACGCGATGACTCCCGGCTCCGACGCCAGTTCAGCCTCACCAGGCACCGCTGGCGACCAAGCAGCGTTTCCCCGCCTTCAGGCTGACCGTTTGAGTGGAGTTGCTTCCGGCACCACGTGCGGTCCGGCGGGGAAGGCGTGCGGGGCGTCGATCCGCAGCGTCCGCGGAGCAGCGTCCTTGCTCGCAGTGGTTGCCTGACGCTGGGCCTCCCGCAGCAGGCGGGCGCGCGGCATGCTCGAGCCGAATTGCACGAGCGCCGCCAGCCGGCCCGCCAGCATCGGCAGCGTGCCCAGTGGCGCACGGGCGGCCGCATGCCGCACAATCTCGACGGCGTGCGCCACGAGCGCGGGCACAATGGAGTCGGCGGCCAGCGATCGCCAGAAGAGACGTTCTGCGTGCAGGCCCGCCAGGAACGCACTGCCGCGACGTCGGGCCGGACCCCACACGATTCGCGACGACGGTTCCACCACCACCTCGAGACCGGCGCAGGCGAGCAATGCGGCCATGTCGGCGGCAGCATTCGCGTCACCGCAGGCGGTGGAGAAGCCGGCCGCCCGCGTGAGCACGTCGGCCCGCCAGAAGCCCGCCTCCAGAGCCGGTGCCGACGGCCGTGGCAGCGGGGCGGCACGGCGGGCGGGAGCGAGCAAGCGGCTGCGGCCGCCGAGCGTGCGCCGGATGCCGGTGCACACCACCTGGTCGCGGTCGACGGCCGACACGCCCAGTGGCACCACGGCGCCCACGCCACGATCCTCGAAGCGTTCCAAGGCGCGATCCGTCCAACCCTCCGTGGCCTTCCATCCGCCCGCCAGCACGTGGATCACACTGCCGACGCTGGCAGCCACGCCGACGTTGACGCAGCCCACGAGCCCGGCTCCGACCGGCGCCGGGATGAACCGCACTTCCTCGGCGATGTTCCACGGGTCGTCGTAGGGCAGCGCCGGGATGACCACGATCTCGGCGTCGGCGGGCCGGTTCTCCAGCACGCTGACGAGCGTGTCTTCCAGGGCCGCGGAGTCGGCGGCGGGAATCACGATCGACAGTCGCGGCCTGGACGTGATAGTGCGCACAACAGTCATGATGGACCCCCGCTCGATGCCGCGCCGAAGGCGCGCACGATCCCCCCGGACCGCGATTCCGATGTCCGCCGCCCGTCCGCGGCTCCCGTCAGGCAGCTGCCCGCTGCGGCTGCAATTCCGTGAATAGGTTCACGGTGTGCAGCATCTCGCCGTCGGCGTCGTAGAACTGCAACACGCCCACGTCGATCAGCCACATCGCGAACATCTCGGCCACGCGATAGCACCGCGCCACGCACCGGCCTCGGTCGATGCGGATGTTCTCCTGGACGTCATCGACGTCGGCGACGTCGGCGCCCAGCTTGAGAAAGTGACGCGAAACCAAGCCACGGACATCCGCGGCGTTCATGTGCAAACGCATGGAATGCAACCTCCTGTTGCGGGCTGGCGTGTCGACGTCCTGTCGATCGGGCCGGGAAACCTACCGGGGAACCGCCGCGGGCGAAAGCCTGCTTTCGCCGGGATCGGCAGCCCACGGATCGGATTTCACCCGATCCACCGCTCCTTGGTTCCATCGGCCGGCGGCCGGCCCGATGATCACCCGCTGGCACGTGAACTGTCCAACCATCAGTGCCGGCGCCGACGCCCCAGCTTGCCAACTCGACCCAGGCCGCACAGTCTCCGCGCGGCAGCTTGGGGAGGGCAACCGCGATCGATCGACCGCGGGCGGTCAGCGCAGGCGGCAGGTCCAGGCGGGGTCGTCGTAGCGCTCGCGCACCAGCATGGCCACGCGCTCGACGGGCCAGTCGCTGCGGACGGTGTCGGCGCCGAAGGCACACCGCACGGCGGCCTCGAGCGCCGGCCGCCCCAGTTCCAGGTTGGCGAGGAAGTCGCCGTGATCGCGGCCGGCGCGGTAGCCGGGCTCGCGGGGCGGATGTCGCAACACCCGAGCCACCAGCGGCAGGTCGAAGGTGTCGAGCAGCGTGCCGTGGTAGAGCACGGCGTGCCGCCGCACGCGCAGGGCGTTGCCCGACACCTTCCGCTCGGCACCGTCGACGGCGATCGCCAGATCGCTCGACCCGCGCCGCACCACAGGCCGCCCCGCCGCCCGCAGCGCGGCACAGAGCGGCTCCAGCATCGCCGTGTGGACGCGGTCGATCGTCGGCGCCGCCTCCGGATGTCTGACGATCACGGACCACATCAGGCAGCCCGGCCCGAGCAGCACCGTGAGGCCGCCGCTGGGCCGGCGCACGACCCGCACACCGAGCTGCTCGCAGGCTTCGACATCGACCTCCTCGTCGATGCGGCTCGACGATCCCAGCACGACCGTCGGCTCGGCGGCCATCCAGGTGCGCACCAGCGTGTGCCGCAGTCCGCCGTCGTGGGCCTCGTCGAGCAGCGCCTCGTCGAGTGCCAGGTTTTCGGCCACGCCGGGCAGGTGCGCATCGAGCCAGCAGGCGTCGCCGGAGGGCGACTGGGCGGCGGCGTCGGCGTTGCGTTGACGCATGGGGTGAGCCTCCTACACTCTCGTCGTGGGCGGCGCCGCCGCCCCGGCCGCGTCAGCCAGGGATCCGCCCCATGTCCGAACCATCCCGCCCCGCGGCCAGGCCGGACGATGCGTTGCCGCCCGTCGAGCCGCCCAGCGCCGCGTTTCTCGTGCAGTTGTTCGTGGTGCCGGCGGTCATCGTCACCATCATCATCCTGGTGTGGGCTGCGATCCACTGGCTCGCGCAATTGGGCAACGATCCGCAAGGCTACGTGCGGGCCCTGCGGCGCAACAACGAGGGCCGCTGGCAGGTGGCCTTCAATCTGGCCGGGGACCTGCGTGGCCCGGGCGGCGCGGCACTCAAGAACGACGCGGGCCTGGCGGGCGAACTGGCCTCGATCCTCGCCGACGAGGTCGATGGTGGACGGACCAAGGCGGCCGGTCATGCAGGAGAGCAGGCCCGGGCGCTGACCGGCTACCTGTGCCGGGCACTGGGCGAGTTCTCCGTGCCGGAGGCGGCGCCTCCTCTGGCGGCCAGGGCCGCCGATGCGGCCGATCCGCAGACGGCCCAGGCGGCCGTGGAGGCGCTGGCCGTGCTGGCCGACAACCTAGCCACGGCCCAACGCAGGTTCGCCGATCCCGAGGCGGTCACGGCGGCGGTGCTCAAGGCCTCGCACAGCGACGTCGATGCACTGCGTTCGGCGGCCGCCTTCACGCTGGGTGTCGTGGGGGGCGACGCTGCGAGCGGGCGGCTCGTGGAACTCGTCGACGATGCCGACGACGCCGTGCGGTTCAACGCCGCCATCGGACTCGTGCGCCAGGGCCGCCCCGAAGCCTGGGACACCTGCGCGGAAATGCTCGCCCTGCCTGACGTGAGCCCGCAGCCGGGCGACCGGCAGGCTCAGGCGGAGCGCTACCGACGGGCGATGATCGTCGTCAACGCGATCAAGGCCGTGGGCCGGTTCCTCGACGCCACTGGGGCGGAGCCGCCCGCGCAGATCGTGGAACGCGTCCGGGGCCTGCACGACGACGCCGCGGGTGATGTCCGCGACAGCGCCCGTGCGCTGGCCGAGCGGATCGGCCGCGGCCGTGCCGAAAAACCGGCCGACCGGTAGCATTGCCCGGCCCACGCGCCAACCATTCCACGTTCCCACACCAACCCGGAGGAGATTCCATGGCCGCCACCACGAAGGAAACGATCGACCTGCTGCTGGAAAGCTACAGCATGGAGCTTGAGACGGTGATGAACTACCTCGCCAACAGCGTGAACCTCGACGGCGTGCGCGCGGAGGAGATCAAGAAGTCGCTGGGCGCAGACGTGCCCGGCGAGATCGCCCACGCCCAGCAACTGGCGCATCGCATCAAGCAGCTCGGCGGTCAGATTCCCGGGTCGAAGGCGCTCGTGCTCGGCAACCAGATCCAGCCCGTCACCGTGACCACCGACGTGGTGGGTGTGATCAAGTCGGTGATCGCGGCCGAAGAGGCCGCCTGCGCCCAGTACAAGAAGATCATCAAGGCCGTGGAGGGGGAAGACTACGTGACGCAGGACCTGTGCATCCGCCTGCTCGCGGACGAGGAGGAGCACCTCGTGCAGTTCAAGGGTTTCCTCAAGGAATACACGACGGGCTGAACGGGCGCGACGACGGACGTGCGCGGGCCAGGGTGGGCCGGCTCGCCGGAACGTCAGCTCAGGAACTCGTCGAGCGCGTCACGCAGCATCTCGGCATCGGCTTCCATTCCCGTCAGGGTGTGGAAGTCGATGGCCGTTTGGGCGGCGTGAATCTCCAGGCCGTCGACGAGGCAGGCACCGTGGGCCGCCGCCGCCCCGGCGGCAACGCTGGGCTGCGAGGCAAGCAGCACGTCGGCGACGACAAGATCGCCGCGCAGCCCGGCAAGCGTGGTGAGAGACGGTCCGGCGAGCACCACGATGCCAACGTCTCCCGGGACCTCCATCGTGGGCTGCCAGGGCAGGGCCACGGCCGGCGCGGCTCCGAGGCCGAGCAGCGCCTCCACGAGCGACTGCACGCGGTCGGCGGACGGATCCCCGACGGCGATCGTGGCGGCACCGGCCAGCGACAGCTCCAGTGCGGTGGCCCGGGCGCTCGGGCCGGCACCGATCACCAGCACGCCGGCCCCGGCGGGGTCGCAGTGGCCGCGCAGGGCCTCGACAACGCCGCGGCCGTCGGTCATGTGGCCCGTCAGCGCCCCGTCGCGCCGCTCGACGAGGCTCACCGCGCCTGAGAACACGGCAGCGGGGCTCAGGGAGCGGAGGAGTGGCGGTGCGGCCTCGCGCAGGGGGGCCGAGAGCAGGCAGCCGCGAAACCCCATCGCCGCCGCTCCGGCCAGCGCGTCGGCGATGCGGTCGGGAGGCACCTCGCACGTCAGGAACCGCCAGTCGAGGCCGGCCGCCTCGATGGCCCGCTCGAAAAGGTACTGGGCGGGATTGCCCGCGGCCGGGCAGCCGAGCAGGGCGAGAATCTCCTGCAGGGCGGGGCTCGTCATGCCGTGTCGTCCTTGCGGCTTTCGGTGGGCCCGGCCGCACGTCCCGCGGCGCGGCGGCCGTCACACCGTGAGGTGCGTGGCAGCGACGAATCGCGGATCGCTGCGGATTGGGTCGAAGTCGCGTTCCATGCCGGTCAGGTCGCGGAAGCGGTCGTCGATCGAGATCGCCTTCGTGAGATGCTCGATGGCGGCCGGCACGTTGCCGGCCAGCGAGTGATAACAGGCCAGATTGTAGAGCAGGATCGGCTCCTGCGGCGACGCCTCCAGTCCACGGCGCAGGGCGGTGATCGCCTCGGTGAGACGGCCGAGTCGCTTCAGGCACCAGCCGATGCCGAGCCAGGCCTCGATGCGGCCGGCATCGGCCTCGGCGGCGCGCTCGAGCGGCGGCAGAGCGGCGTCCCAGTCGCCCAGGGCCCGCAGCGCCTCTCCCTCGAGCAGGCTGGCGGCTGGACCGGAACGGGCCTGCTCGGGGAGTTCCCGGAGGGTGTCGAGGGAGCGCAGCAGGAGTTTTCGGGAGGTCGCTGGCGTTGGCTCCGCCCCGTCCACAAGGAGTTCGCCGAGTTCGAGGTAGCCCGCGGCCTGCCGCAGGATGGCCTGGCGTTTCTGACTGGTCATGGCTGTCATGGGGCGAACCCGGACGGAAGCGGGCTTGGGCCAGACTGGGAACGCTGAATCGTAGCCCCAGCGTGGAAAAGGCCCACTGCGGCGCCGATCCGGCTCTCCTTTGTACGTCATCGGGACGGGGTTGGATCACCCGGCTTTTTCCGCTCCGTCACCGCTCGGGGAAAAAGGCTGCACGAAAAGTGGCCCACGGCGCCACTCATAAGGGAGACGGGAGGCGGATGCCATCCCACCCCCGGAGCGGAGGCTGATCATGCGACTCACCCTGCGGACCCTGTTGGCTTGGATCGACGGGATGCTCCCGGCGGACGACCAGCATGCGCTCGGTGAAAAAGTGGCCGCCAGTGGGGTGGCGGCACAGTTGGTGGGCCGGATCCAGGGGGCCGTCGAACGTGCCGAACTTCCGGCGCCCGCGGTTGTCGGCAAGGGGCTGGCCGACGATGCCAACACGGTGGCCGAGTTTCTCGACAACACCCTGCCCGCAGACATGCTGGCGGCCTTTGAGCGCATCTGCATCGATTCGGACGTTCACCTGGCCGAGGCGGCGGCCTGCCACCGCCTGCTGGCGGAGATGAACCGCGATCCCACGATCGCCAGTCCCCCGCGCGACCTGCGGATGAGGCTCCTGGACTGCGTGGCCGAGCACGCGCCGCCACCTTCAGCCGCGGTTCAGCACGAGGAATCCTTGGCCATCGTTCACGACCTGCGGGCGGCCGTTGATGCGGCTGCGCGGTCGGCGGCGAGCCGGCGGCGGCCGGTCGGCGCCTGGGTGTCCGCGCTGGTGGCCGTCGTGCTGCTCCTGGTGTTGGGGGGCATCCTCGTGTTCACGCTCATGCGGCCCAAGGGCCGCGACGTTGCGGTGAATACCGCTGGCGACCCGCGGCGCAACACGCACGCTCCCCAACAACCAGCCGCCGCACAGGCGCGCACGGCGGAGGAGCCCGTGGCCGCGGCCGAACCTCCGCGAGAGCGCGATGCGGTAGCGCCATTGTCCCCGGCGGTCCCGGCATCGCCACCGCCGGCGCCGCCGGCGCCCGCACCCGACCCGGCGGCTGCCGTCTCCGCACCGGTGTTGGCGCCTCCGGCGGACGATCAGCCCCTGCCGGCCACCGAGGCATCCCGGGCTCCGCCCGGCGCCACGTCCGGCGCGGAACCTGCCGCCGC
>QWPN01000154.1 GCA_003671185.1 Planctomycetota bacterium | reverse complement strand
CGGCCGCGCCCGGCCGGCGCGTGGCGGAGGCGGGGTTTCACAAGTACCATTGCCGAATCGCGCCGTGGAACCGGCGCCTTGCCAGCCGTCGGGCCGTCCGCGTGCGCACCGCGATCCATATCCTCACGATCTTGATCCTCGGCCTGGCCACCGCGGCCACCCATCCCGTGACGGCGGCCGACTGGTCGCAGTGGGGCGGCGGCGTGCAGCGCAACATGGCCGCGGCGGAGAAGGGCCTGCCCGCCGACTTCCACCCTGGCCGGAAGAAACGGGACCGGCTCGGCTTCGACCCCGCCACCGCCAAGAACGTCCGCTGGATCGCCCGGCTCGGCAGCGAGAACTACTCGAGCCCCGTCGTGGCCGCGGGCCGGGTCTACATCGGCACGAACGACGAGGACCTCGACGATCCGCGGCTCGCGGCCACCCGCGGCGGCGTCCTCATGTGCCTCGATGAGGCCACCGGCCAGCTGCTCTGGCGGCTCGTCGTGCCGCGGTTGGAGATCGACCGCTCCAAGGTGAGCGAGGATTTCGACGACATGAACCTGGGCATCTGCTCGACGGCCACGGTCGACGGGGACCTCGTCTATCTCGTCACCAACCGCTGCGAGGTGCTGTGCCTCGACGTCCAGGGGCTGGCCGACGGCAACGACGGCCCCTTCCGCGACGAGGCCCGCTTCCCGGTGGCCGAGGCCGCGCCGCCCATCGAACTGGGCGACCAGGATGCCGACATCCTCTGGCGCTTCGACATGCTCCGCGACCTGCCGGTGTTCCCGCACGATGCCTCCAACTCCTCGGTCCTGATCGTGGGCGACGTGGCCTACGTGGGCACGGCCAACGGCGTCTACGACGGCAAGGTGGTCCTGCCCGAGGCGGCTTCGCTGATCGCCCTCGACAAGCGCAGCGGGGCCCTGCTGGCCCGCGACGAGAGCCCGATCAGCGCCAACACGTTCCACGGGCAGTGGTCCTCCCCCACGCTCGCCGAGGTGGGCGGTAGGCGGGTGCTCGTCTATGGCGGCGGCGACGGAGTGTGCCACGGGTTCGAACTCCTCGCACCGGTGCCCGTCGGCCGGAAGGCCACGCTCGAGAGGGCCTGGTGGTTCGACTGCAACCCGCCCGGCTACCGGCAGCGTGGCGGCGTACCGATCGACTACTGGGCGCTGCTCCGCGGTGGGCCGCGGCCGCTCGACGCCGACGGCATGCTCGTCAGCCCCAGCGAGATCATCGGCTCGCCCGTGTTCCACGATGGAAAAATCTTCGTCGCCATCGGCCAGGATCCCGTGCACGGTCCGGGCCGCGGCGCGCTCTCCTGCCTGACGATCGACGGCCAGGGGGACGTCACGGAGAAGGCCAAGGTCTGGCAGTACCTGGGCCTGGGGCGGTCGCTGTCCACCGTGTCGGTGGCCGAAGGGCTCGTGTATGCGGCCGAGTATGCCGGCAAGGTGCACTGCATCGACGCCGACACCGGCGTGCTCCAGTGGGTCCACGACACCCGCGAGGAGATCTGGTCGTCGACGCTGGTCGTCGACGGCAAGGTTTACATCGGCACACGCAAGGGGCTCACGGTCCTGCAGGCGGGCCGCGAACGAAAGCACGTGGCCGACATCAAACTCGGCTCGGCGGTGTGGTCGGTGCCCACGGCCGCCAACGGCACGCTGTTCGTGGCCTCGCAGCGGAACCTGTGGGCAGTCGAGACCCGGCCGGAGTGACAGTTTCTGCCGCGCCACAGCTGCACCGGCGCCTCCCCGCGGGCGTTGCTCAGAGCGCCAGGCCCGCATAGGCTGCAAGCGAAGCCCCGGCCACGATCGCCGCGTCGCTGGCGGGCTGTCGTCGCAGCGTGGCCCGGGCCGCCACCACGGCCGCCAGGATCGCCACCGCCACCACGCACTCCACCGCCAGCACTGGGACCGTGGCCCGCTGCAGGACGCGGATCGCCAGGAACACGATCACGACGAAGCCGCCCCCCGCGGCCCCCAGCCGGGCGTCGCGCGCCGCAAGGCTCACGGACAGGAACGCGGCCACGTACATCGCGAAGGGAAAGAACAGTTCGCGATTGCCAGTGACACGGAACAGCACGAGCCAGGCGAGGCTGGGCACGAGCAGCACGAGCGATGCCCGCCGCAAGCCGGTCACCAGCGGGGCCACGAAGGCCAGCATCCCCACCACCGTCCACGGCGGTCCGCCCCAGATGTGTGCAATCGCCAGGTACGCCAGTTCCACCGCGATGAAGCCCGCCACCGGCAGCCCGGGCCGCGGAGCCTGGTCGGTGGTCATGGCTCGGTGACTCCGGCCGTCGCGAAGTGCAGGCAGTGCCATTCCCCCATCGTCGTCTGGATGGGCGCGCCACCGAGGGCCCGACTGTAGCGGTCGGTGACGACTGGCAGGTCCTCGGCGAGCAGGCCAGAGAGCACGAGGCTGCCCGCCGCCCCTCCGCGGCCGACGCGCTGGCAGAGAAGATCCGCCTGATCGAGCAGCACGGATGCCACGATGTTGGCGAACACGAGGTCGTAGCATGATCCATCTCCGGGCAGCGTGGACACCACGCGGAGCCGGTCGGCCACGCCGTTGCGGCGGGCGTTCGCGCAGATGGCATCGTGCACCCGCTCGTCGATCTCCACGGCATCGACGTGGCCGGCGCCGCGGACGGCGGCGGCGATGCCGAGGATGCCCGACCCAGAGCCGAAATCGAGCACGCGTGAGACCGCTCCGCCGGCGTCGTGCCACGCCCCAAGCGCCGCCAGGCAGAGCCGCGTGGTCTCGTGCAGCCCGGTGCCGAATCCCGCGCCCGGCTCGATGAACACGGTCGTGCCGGCTGTCGTTGTCTTGGCTTCCCCTTCCTCCCAGGCCGGACGGATCGCGCCAAACCCCGGCACCTCGATCGGCCCGAAGGCCTGTTTCCAGTCGCCGTCGTTGTGCCCCGCCTCCTGCCGGATGTCCTGCACGCGGCAGCCGCTCGCTGTGGCGAGTCGCGCGGCGGCGGCCCGGGCAGCGGTCTCGTCGCCGAACCAGCAGGTCGCCGCCGTCGTCGCCAGGCTGCCCACCCAGTCGCGGTCCGCCGGGGCCGCAGCGGCGTCGAGCACCCGCGGAGACGCCTCCAGGCCGAGCGCGGCTGCTTGATCCGCCTCCACCGCGCCTTCGCAGAGGCCCACGAGCCCCTGCTCGCCCAGCTGGTCCCAGAGCCAGCCGAAGAACGATTCACGGTCGAACGACTCGCCAGTCGGGAGCGTGACCGTCTGCTCGACCACGAGGTTGACGGCCCACGCACTCACAGTCGCATGCCCTTGTCCACCACATGAATCTCTGCGCCGCGTCACGCAGATCATGACGTCGATGCCTCAGGATAGCAGACCGCGAGTCGCGACCCCGGCACACGAGCACGCCTGCGGATCATGCGTGATCCGGATCAGGCCGGCTCGATTCGCACCACGGGATTACCGAACGTGCTCCCCGCGCCGAGGTCGGTGAGCCGCTCGCTCGTCAGGTCGTTGAGGCTTTTGCCGTCGGGAGCGAGTTTGGGCCACCACTGCCCCACCGCCACGACGACGCCCTCCCGGGCGTCCTCACTGACGACCGCCTTGCGCATGATCTCCCCCTGGGCGCTCGTGATCCGGATCCGCCCGCCGGCGGCCACGCCGGCCCGCGCCGCGTCGGCGGGATGGATGATCACGTGCGGCTCGCCGCCGGCCTGACGGATGATGCTGGGCACGTTTCCCATCGTGGTGTTGACCACGACGGCGCCGGGGGGCGAGATCAGTCGCAGCGGAAAATCGGCCGTGGGCCGTTCCTCGAACTCGACCTGCCGCGGCGCCGGGGCAAAGCGGATCTTGCCATCCGCATGGTGGCTGCCGTCTGCATAGGGGAGAAAGGGCTGCGGCAGCGACAGTTTCACCGATTTTTCGCGCATCAGCCGCTCGGCCGTGATCCCTTCCAGCCAGGGATGGCCCGAGGAGAGCAGCTCCGCCACGAGCCGCGGCGTGTCCCAGTGGAGACTCGGCTCGTCGAGCCCCAGCCGCTCGGCGAGCCGGGCGAAGATCCAGCGATTGGAGCGGGCCAGCCCCCGCGGCGGCACCACCGGATCGGCGTACTGCAGGTGGTAGTGGCCGTAGGAGCCGTAGACGTCGGCGTGTTCGAGGAACGTGGTGGCCGGGAGGAGGAAGTCGGCGTAATCGGCGGTGTCCGTCTGGAAGTGCTCGAGCACCACGGTGAACAGGTCGTCACGCGCGAGTCCCGCACGGACCCGCGACGAGTCGGGGGCCACCGCCGCTGGGTTGCTGTTGTAGACGACCAGGCCGCGGATCGAGGACATGCCCGGCTCGAGTGCGGTGGCCAGTTGCGACATGTTCACGTGCCGCGTGCCGGGCCGGATGCGCCGCTGCGCCGTAACCCGCTCGCGTGCCAGGTGGAATCCGCCGCTCGTCGACAGGCACGCCCCTCCACCGCGCCGCCTCCAGCCGCCGACCAAGGCGGGGAGGAGCGAGACGGCGCGCATGGCGTTGCCGCCCCCTTCGTTCCGCGTCATGCCATACCCCACCTGGATGAACGGCGCCGGCGACGTGGCCCACCACTCCGCCATGCGCTCGAGTGACGCACGGTCGACGCCGCAGAACTCCGCTGCCCGCTCCAGCGGCCACTCCGCGCAGGCGGCGACGTAGTCGTCGAGCCCGCTGGCATGCGCGGCGAGATAGTCGCGGTCGTGCAGCCCACGGCGCACGATCTCGCCGCCGATCGCCAGCGCCAGCGCCGCATCGCTGCCCACGCGCACCTGCCAGTGCTCGTCGGCAAACCGCGACGTCTCGTTGCGGTAGGGATCGATGTGCAGGATGCGGGCCCCCCGCCGCCTCGCCTCCTTGAGGAATATGGCCACGTGCGAGTGGCTGCGCAGGGCGTTGATCCCCCAGAGCACGATGGCGCGGGCGTGGACGAGTTCCTCGGGGTCGGTGCCCACTTTGTGCGGGCCATAGTTGGCCTCCCAGCCGGCGCCGCCAGTGGTGGCGCAGATCGTCTGGTCGAGTTCGATCGCGCCGAGCGCCCGGAAGAAGGCCCGCGGCGACTCCCCCTCCAGCACGCCCATCGTGCCCGCATAGTGGTAGGGGAGCAGCGCCTGGGGGCCGTGCTCGGCGAGGATGCCGCGCAGCCGGTCGGCGATGCCGTCGAGGGCCGTGTCCCAGTCCACCTCCTCGAACCTCCCCTCCCCCTTGCGGCCCACGCGGCGCAGCGGCACGAGGAGCCGGTCGGCCTGCTCCTGCCGTTCGGGATAGCGGGCTGTCTTCACGCAGGCGAAGCCGCGTGTCACCGGATGCTCGGCGGCGCCGCCGAGCCCGGTCACCCGCCCGTCCTCGACCGTGATCTCAAGCGCGCAGGCGTCGGGGCAGTCGAGGGCGCAGACGCTGGGGAGGATCTTCAGCGGCTCGGTCATGACGACGACGGATGGGAGGTGTCGCTCGTGCTCAATCGACGGTCGAGGCGGACGACCCGGCGGCGGATCATCAGCGCACGGGCCGATTGCGGCCCAACTGGGCCCGCTCCTGCCAGCGCAGCGCCACGATCGTGAAGGCGATCGCCACCACGATCTGCGTGGCGAGCGCCGTGATCGGGATCCACAACGCCGGGTCGTACGAGCCGAGATTCTGCCAGTACACGGGCACGCCGTCCGCCTCGCTGCGGCAACCGCGATGGGCCCAGTAGAGCGGCGAGAAGAGCTTGGCGAGCACGGCCAGCGGCCCGCCCTTGATGGGCAGGATCGTGGCCCCGAGGAGAATCTGGGGCGTGACCAGGAGCGGCACCGCAAGTACGCCCTTGTCGGTCGAGCGGACGCAAGCGGAGACGACGAGCCCCAACGCCGCACAGGCCACGGCGGCGAGCCAATTGCAGGTGCCGGAGACGATGTCGCTACGTCGATACATATCGGCCGGGCTCTCGCCGCCGAACGCCTCGCGGACCAGGAAACCCCCTGCAACCGCGCTCTCGAAAATCGCGACCTGCACGGCGAGCACGACGGCCAGCGCCGCGATCTTGGCCACCACGTAGGAGGCGAAGCGCAGGCCGTGCCGCCGCTCGAGGTCAAGCATCGGCCGCTCCTTGACGATCTCGCGAAATCCGGTCACAAACCCGAGGATCACCATGCAGATGCTCATCAGTGAGAGCCACTTGAACGTGCCGGCCGGGTCGGTGATCTCGCGATCCGGCGCGATGTGGAGCGTGTCGGTGAGGCCATCGCGGATGATCCGCGCGGTGGACGGATCCCGCAGATGGGCGAGCAACTTCGGCTGGCTGTCGAGGAAGACGCGGATCTGACCGGGGATGCTGGCGTCCTGTTCGGAGACGGTTTCGGTCGCGATGGCCTGCGACACCTCGCCCCACGCGTCCGCCAGCACCTGCTTCTCCCCGGGGTCGAGCAACCGCGTCATCATCAGCGGATTCCGGAATCGTGTGGCGGAAAAGCCGATGAGCACGGCCGCCGCGAGCGCGAGCGGCAGGAGCATCGACATGCCCACGCCCAAGCGGTCACGGACGACCGACTCGAGTTCCCGGCAGAAGAACGTGGTGAACTGGCGGATGAAGCCCGGAATCGAAACCGGCGCGAGCGAGGCCACCTGCTCCGTGGCGCTGCCACGGGTCGTCTCGACGGTCGGCCCAGCCTCCGTGAGGGCGAGGTTTTCTCCGAGACGCTCTTGCCAGCGGGCGGACCAGAAGCCGGGCGGCTTGTCCTCGATGGCGACATAGACGTCAGCGAGCCTATGCACCCCGAAGTGGCCGAGGGCCTCCACGCGCGAGCCGAACCACACCACCTCGCCGTGGCCGAGGATCAGGAGTTTGTCCGCCCGGTCCACGTTGTCGAGGTGGTGCGTGATCGCCACCACGGTCGTGCCCTCCCGGGCCCGCTCGGCCAGCAGCATCATGATCCGGGCTTCGGTGGCCGGATCGAGGCTGGAGGTCACCTCATCGAGGACGAGCAGCCCCGGTGCGGCGAGCATCTCCGCCGCCATGCTTGCCCGCTTCGCCTCGCCGCCCGAGAGCGTGCCGATCGTACTGTGACGCACCGACTCAAGACCGAGGTCGGCGAGGACATCATCGATCGCCTCCTGCCGCTGCGCGGAGGTCGCCTGCGCCGGAAGCCTGACCTCCGACGCGTAGTGGAGGGCCCGCTCCACCGACAGGGTCTCGGGGTTGACGTCCCGCTGGGGGACGTAGCCGATTGCGCCGCGGAGGGCGTCGGCTTCGTGAAACACGTCGTGGCCGCCGACCCGCAGGCTGCCGGAGGCGATCGGCCGTTCACCCAGGGCCGCCCGCATCAGCGTGCTCTTGCCCGCCCCGCTGGGGCCGAGCACGCAGACGAACTCGCCCGGTTCGATCCGGAAGCTCACGTTCCCGAGCAGCGTTTTCCGCCCGCCGGCGCTGCGTCCGTCAGGGACCGTCACCATCACCGACTCGGCCACGACCGAGAGACCCGTCTTCGCTGCTGGCGTCATGCTGACCGAGGCCTCTGATGCGGTCGCCATCGGCGGCGGTCCGCGTTTTATCCTAGACTGCGTGTCGAAACTATACGGCATCGGGGGGTCACCGCCAAACCGATGCACCGGCGTTCCACGGGCAGCGGGCCCGGGACAAGATGCCGTCCTGCTTCGATATCATCCCGTCGCGGAATGATGGCTTCCGACATGGCGCAGCGACGCACCGATCTCGACGCGCTGCGCAGCTTTGCCATGCTGCTGGGGATCCTGCTGCACGCCTCGTTGAGTTTCTTCGCGTTTCCCTGGCCTGTCCACGACACCGAACGCAGCGATCTGCTGCCGCTCGTGTTCCTGGCGGTGCACGGCTTCCGGATGCCGCTCTTCTTCCTGCTCAGCGGCTATTTCACGATGCTCGTCTACGAGCGCCGCGGACTGAAGAGCCTGCTCGGGCAACGCTTCACGCGGATCTTTCTGCCGCTCGTCATTGCGACCGCGACGATCCTGCCGCTCGACACGGCGATCAAGTGGTTCGCGCATGACGCCATCCGCCCGGAGCCCGCCGTCGCAGAAATCCTCTCAGGCGACGAGGCGGCCGTGCGCCGCCGCCTTGCCGCGGAGGGAGCGGCCGACAGAAGAGATTCCTTCTCCTGCCGCACGCCGCTCGGCTGGGCCACGATGCATGGCGACCCGGCCATCGTCGCCGCGATGCTCGACGCCGGCGCCGACGTCAATGAGCGGGATCAGAGCGGGAACACGCCGCTCCATGTGGTCGCCTTCTTCGGCCGCGACGCGGCCGGCCGAGTGCTCCTGGAACGGGGGGCGGATCCGCTCGCGAAGAACGTCGTCGGCCGGTTGCCGGCGGCGCTCATGGCGTTACCAGCCGACCTCGCGGCCGCATGGGCGCCGCTGATAGGCCTGAACAGTCTCGCCGTGGATGACGTCCTGGAAGGCCGCGATCGCCTCCGCGACCTCCTCCCACCGGGCCCGAATGCGGAGGGCACGCTCGGCGGCCCCCTCGACCGGATGACGCTCGGCTTGTCGAAGATCCTGTCGCCCGAGTGGCTGCGGCTGCGGATCGGTTCGTGGTCGCTGCACCTCGTCGAGTCGAACATTTTCGACCACCTCTGGTTCCTCTGGTTCCTCTGCTGGTTCGCCGTGATCTTCGCACTGCTCGCTGTGGCGGGACTCCTGCCGTCGGGACGCGGGCGCTGGTGGCTGGTGGCGGTCTCATGCCTGCCGCAGACGGTGATGGGCATCACGCTGGCGGGGTTCTACGGAGCAGACGCTTCGTTCGGGCTCCTGCCATTACCGCCTGTGTTCGCGTATTACGCCTGCTTCTATTTCTTCGGCGTCGCCACGTTTGCGGCGCAGGGGATCGACCTGCAACTGGGCCGATACTGGAAACTCCTGCTCCCGGCGGCGCTGCTGCTGTTCGCGGCCGGCATCGCCACGATGAATGATCGCACGCTCGCCACCGTCCTCCAGCCCGCCTACGCGTGGACGATGTCGCTGGGCCTCATCGGCCTGTTCCGCCGGCTGTTCCCGCAGCCACGCCCCGCCGTGTCGTGGCTGGCCGATGCGTCGTATTGGATGTATCTCGTGCACGTGCCGCTGGTGATCGTGGCCCAGCTGCTCGTGCGGCCGTGGCCGCTGCCTGCGGGCGTGAAGTTCCTCGTCATCCTGGCCACGGTGACGCCGCTGTTGCTTGTCAGCTACCGCTTTGGCGTGCGCTACACCGCGATCGGCAGCCTGCTCAACGGTCCACGCACGTTTTCCGCGGCTCGTCAGTCGCGGTGATCGTCGGGATCGGAGTCGGGCGAAAGAACGACGTTTCCCTCGGCATCGGCCACGTACTTGAAGCGGTGGTTTACCAGCCGCTGCAGAAACCGCGACCGCCCGATCGCAGCATAGAATTTCTTGAACGAGTCGCCCTTGCCGTCGAGCGGCTTGTCGGAAGTGAACGTGAACATCGGCAGCAGCATCTCGTCGTCGACCGTCTCGTCGTGCCAGACGTTCCGGGGCGGCTGGAACGGGTTCCGCGGGTTGGCCGCGGAGTTGTCGTAGGAGCCTTCCACCTCGAAGCGCGTGCCGGCCGGAAATCGGCGCGGCTGCTTGAGGTTGTAGGGCGACTGCCAGTTGTAGTCCCACTGCGGCACCCGCAGGAGCAGCAGTGACTGCTTCTCTCCCGGCAGGGTGGCCCTCAGCTCCACCCAGCGGGCCAGTTGGTGCGTGTGGGGCACGACGCCCACGAAGTCCGCGTCCTGGGGGAGCGTGTAACTGCCGAGGATGCGGAAGTCGGTGACACCCGGCGGCACCACCGCGAAATCACCGCTCACGTAGATGATGTTCATCACCTTGCGCGGCCGCTCCTTGTTGAGCCAGATGCCCACCCGGCTCGAATCCGTTTCCAGCTTTCCGGTGCGGACGTAGTGAATCTGCGCCGTGATGTCGCAGCCCGCCGGAATCACCACGGCCGCATCGGCGGGGGCGACCGTCGCCCGGACTCCGGGCACGTAGCCGCTCACGAACGACGCCCGCGGCTGCCCATCGGCCCGGATGGGCGGCACCCGAAACCCGATGCCGTGCGGATCTTGAAAGCCTCCCGCCCGGTCGTCGGGATGGCCGAAGCCCTCGCGGCCGCCATGCTCACGGATGGCCTCCTCCACGGTCGTCCGCGGCAGGTAGCCAATCAGCGCGTGGTGCACGATCTTGCGATTGCCGGGCAGAAACTGGATCGCGCGGAGGTGCAGATCGGTGTCGCGATTGAGCCCGAACGCGAGGTTGCGGTACATGTCATTGCCGTGGGCGCCGAGCTGCGTCGGCTCCGACTGCTCGAGGATGATGTCGGGGGGGCCGAGATCCTCTTCGAACGCGGAATAGTCGGGCAGTGGCTCGAGCTTCGGGGCCGCGGCGGCGTCGCCCTCCGGCTTGCCCGACGCCACCCACTCCCGCAGCATGGCGATCTCCGCCGCAGTCGGGGCCTTCGGCCCCTGATAGTCGAGGTCGCTGTCGATCTGCGCCGGCGGCATGCGCCGGGCGTCGATCTCCTCGAGGCCGGTCTCCATCCAGTCGACGGCGTCGTCGTAGGAAAGCAGGCTGAACGGACCGGCCTGCCCCGGGCTGTGGCAGCGCTGGCAGTGGTCGTGGAGGAACGGCCGCACATCCCCGTGGAATGTGGCCGCATGTCGCTTGGCGTCCGCAGCCTGCAGCGGCGCGGGCCGCTCCGGCCGATGGAGCGGGCAGCCCACCGCTTTCGTGCGCGGCTCGCGAACCTCGCGGCCGGCCACGAGATCGTGGATGGCCGCCTGCAGTTCGCCTTTGGGATCACCGGGCGTCATCACGCCGCGGACCTTGTAGCGGTCGTCGATCCGGCCAGCGTAGCGAATCATCCGCTCGCGGTCGATGAGCACCACCTCGGGAGTGACGGTCGCGGCCAGCGCGTCGGCGAGCGTGAAGTCGGTGTCCAGATACACCGGGAACGTGATGCCGAACTCCCGGGAATAGGCCTCGGCCTGACCGGGTTCGTCCAACTCGCAGATCACGCCCACGAAGCGTACCCCCTCGGCGGCGCACCCGGCCGCCACCTGGGCGAGCACCGGCCCGTATTGCTGCGCCATCGGGCAGGCATGGTGAAGGAATGCGAAGCACACGGCCCTGCCGTCGGGGCCGAGGAGCTCGGCGAAGGGAACCGCGCGGCCGTCGGCGGTGTGCACCGCCAGTCGCTCCACCGGGATCGCCTGGCCCGTCTGGACAACGGGGGCCGTCTGTGCGCCGGGGCCGGCGGCCGGCGGCAGGGGCGGGCCCGCATCAGCCGCCAGCAGTGCCGCGGCGGCGAGACACAGCGCAAGCAAACGCAGGGGATGCAGCCATCTCATGCGGTCAGAATAGCCGATCTCGCGCCGCCGCACGAACGACGCCGGATGGGCTGTCCGGCATGCCTGGGAACGCTTCTCGCTCCTGTTGCCGGCGGCGCTGATGCCTGGTGGCGCCGGACTCGCAACGCTGAACGACCGCACGCTCGCCAGCGTGTTCCAGCCCGCCTACGTCCGAAAGATGTCGCTGGGCCCCAGGTGTGTGTCTGACCGATTTTTCCAGACCCACAGGGTCGTCAGTAGCGGTGGTCGGCGGGATCGTAGTCTGGCGAAAGCACGATGTTTCCCTGCGGATCGGCGACGTACTTGTAGCGGTGGTCCACCAGCCGCCGCAGGAACCGCGACCGTCCGAGCCAGTAGATGAAGTTGGCGAACGAATCGCCCTTGCGGTCGAGCGGCTGCTCGGAGGCGAACGTGAACATCGGCAGCAGCATCTCGTCGTGAATCGACTCGTTGTGCCAGACGTTCTGCGGTGGATCGAATGGGTTTCGTGGGTTGGCGGCAGAGTTGTCGTAGGAAACCTCCGCCTCGAACCGCGTGCCGGCCGGAAACCGCCGCGGCGACTGGAGCTCGTAGGACGACTGCCAGTTGTAGTCCCACTGCGGCACCCGCACGACGAGCAGCGGCTCCTGCTCACCCGGCACGTGGGCCTT
>QWPN01000056.1 GCA_003671185.1 Planctomycetota bacterium | reverse complement strand
TGCAGGCAGCCTCAGTCGAGGAACTGGCCGCGGTGCCGGAGATCGGCCCGGTGATCGCCGCCAGCGTCCACGAGTGGCTGGCGAGTGACTACGGCCGGCGCACGGTCGAGGGCCTGCGGCGAGCGGGCCTGATCCTCGACGTGCCGCAGGCCGAGCGCGTGAGCGGCGGGCCGCTGTCCGGCAAGACGCTCGTCGTCACCGGCACGCTGCAGGGCTTCTCGCGGCAGGAGGCGGAGGAGGCGATCCGCAAGGCGGGTGGGCGGGCCGCGTCGAGCGTCTCCGCGAAGACCGACTACCTGGTCGCGGGCGCGGATGCCGGCAGCAAACTGGCCACGGCCACCAAACTGGGTGTGACCGTGCTCGACGAGCCGGCCTTCCTGAAGCTGCTGGCCAGTGGCTGACGCGGCGGCGGGCCGCTGAACCCCTGCTCAGGCCAGCACGTCGTCGAGCACCCGTGACTTCTCGACGCCGGTCAGCTTGGCGTCGAGGCCCTGGAACTTGACGCTGAACGCCTCGTGGCGGATGCCCAGCTGGTGCAGCATCGTGGCGTGCAGATCGTGCACCGTGCAGGTGTTCTCCACGGCTTGGTAGCCCAGTTCATCGGTGGCGCCGTACACGAGCCCGCCGCGCACGCCGCCGCCGGCCATCCACACGCTCATCGCCTTGTTGTGGTGGTCGCGGCCATCGCCCCCCTGGGACATCGGCGTGCGGCCGAACTCGCCGGCCCACACGACCAGCGTGCTGTCGAGCATGCCCCGGTTCTTGAGGTCGGTGATCAGGGCCATGCAGGCCCGGTCGATCTCCTCGGCCTTGAGCCGCACCCCTTCCTTGACGCCGCCGTGGTGGTCCCAGTCCTTGTGGTAGAGCTGGATGAAACGCACCCCGCGTTCCGCCAGCCGCCGCGCCAGCAGGCAGTTGGAGGCGAACGATCCATCCCCCGGCTTGCAGCCGTAGAGTTCCAGCGTCCGCGGGCTCTCGTTGGCCACGTCCATCAGTTCGGGCACGCTGGCCTGCATGCGGAAGGCCATCTCGTACTGTGCGATCCGCGTGGCCACCTCGGGATCACCGCTGAGGATATCGTGCTGGACGTTGAGGGCGTTGATGGCGGCGATGTCGGCCCCCTGCTGCTCCCGGGTCACGCCGCCCGGATTCGTCAGGTACAGCACCGGGTCGCCCTTCGACCGCAGCTGCACGCCCTGATAGCGGCTGGGCAGGAACCCGCTGCTCCACTGCCGGGCCGCGATCGGCTGGTTCTGCCCGCCGCGGCCCAGCGACGTGAGCACCACGAACCCCGGCAGGTCGGCGGCGTCGCTGCCCAGACCGTAGGTCACCCAGGCGCCCATGCTGGGGCGGCCGGCGATCTGCGAGCCCGTGTTCATGAACATGTGGGCCGGATCGTGATTGATGGCCTCCGTGGTCATGGACCGGATCAGGCAGATGTCGCCGAGCACCGAGCCGATGTGCGGGAACAGCGCGCAGATGTCGGTGCCGTTCGGCCCCATCTTCGCGAACGGGTGTTGCGGCCCGAAGCAGACGAGTTTCTGGCCCTGCAGCTGTGCCAGCTGCTGCCCCTTCGTGAGGCTCTCCGGCATCTGCTTGCCATTGAGCTCGGCCAGTTTCGGCTTGTGGTCGAAGGTCTCCAGGTGCGACGGGCCGCCGGCCATCGACAGCCAGATCACCCGCCGGGCCCGCTGCGGCAGCGGCGGCTCCGCGGACAGGCCATGCTGCGGCGCGGCCAGCGCGGCCAGCGCCACGGTGCCCACGCCCTGGGAGGTCCTGCCCAGGAACGCCCTGCGGGCCAGCCGGCTGTCGACGTGATTCGTCATGGTCACGACCTCGTGATGGTTTCGTGGAGGTTGAGCAGCACGCGGGCCAGATGGGTCCAGGCCGCCAGTTCCGCCTTGTCGACGCCGGAGGGCACGGCCGCCTGTCCGGTTCTGAGCAGTTGTTCGGCAGCGGCCGGGTTCGCCTTGTATTCCTCGAGGTGCCTCCGCAGCAGCGGCAGCACCGTCTCCATCTCCTCGACCCGCGGCAGCCGCTGCAGCACCGTGCGCCACGCCCACGCCACGCGCTCTTCGGCCGTGCCCCCGCACTCGGTGAGGATCCGCGCCGCCAGGGTCCGTGAGGCTTCCACGTAACTGGGGTCGTTGAGGAGCACGAGCGCCTGCTGCGGGATGTTGGACCGCGTCCGCTCGGCGCAGCACTCCTCGCGGCTGGGAGCATCGAAGGCCAGCATGCTGGGGTGGAGGAAGGTCCGCTGCCACCAGGTGTAGAGCCCACGGCGATGCTGGCTGGCGCCGTTGTCGACGGGGTAGGAGCGCTGGGGGAAGTTCAGATTCTCCCAGTAGCCGTCGGGCTGGTAGGGCTTCACGCTGGGGCCGCCGATCGTGCGCACGAGCAGTCCCGACGTGGCCAGGGCCGCGTCGCGGACCAGTTCCGCGTCGACGCGGAACGCCGACTGGCGGGCCACCTCGCGGTTGTCGGGGTCGGCGGCCAGTGCTCCGGGGGCGGCGTGCGACGCCTGCCGGTACGTCGCGCTCGTGACGACCGTGCGCACCATGTGCTTGACGTTCCAGCCGGAATCCACGAACTCACACGCCAGCCAGTCGAGCAGTTCCTGGTTGGCGGGCTGTTCGCCCTGCGACCCCAGGTCGTCGAGCAGTTTGCTCAGGCCCGTGCCGAAAAACTGCTTCCAGAGCCGGTTCATCGCCACGCGGGCGGTGAGCGGGTTGTCACGCGACACGAGCCATTTCGCCAGGTCGAGACGGTTCAGATCGCGGCCCTCAGCCCGAGGCCCCGCCAGGTAGGCCGGCAGCGCCGGCTTCACCGCCTCGCCGCTCTCGTCCATCCAATTGCCACGCGGCAGGATGCGCACGGTGCGGGGATTGCCGCTCGTGGTCACCAGGCACTTGGGGAACGACTCACGCAGCCTCTTGGCCTCCTGCTCGGCCTTGGCCAGCGCCTCGCGATCGGCGACGCCCTGCGGGGAGACCTTGGTGCGGAAGTAGTCGCGCACGACACCGCGCTCCTGGTCGCTGCGGGCAGCCGCCTCCTTGGCGAGGATCGCCGCCACCTGGCTGGCCGCCTTGCGGGCCGGCTCGGGGGCGTTCGAGCCCGAGGCGATCTCCGCCAACTCCACGCGACCGGCAGCCACATCCGCCTCCCACTGCGTCTGAGCCGTGTCGATCTCGGCGGTCGCCGCCTCCAGCCGCTGCTTTGCCGCGGTCACGGCGGCGTCGAGTTCGACCAACCGCTTCCGCTGGTCGGCCGAGGGCACGGCCATGCCGTCCTCCCGCTTCCCCAGGATCGGCTCCTGGATGTCGGCGAAGAAGGCGCCCAGCGAATAGAAGTCGCGCATCGTGATCGGGTCGAACTTGTGGTCGTGGCACTGGGCACAGCCGGTGGTCTGCCCCAGCCAGGCGCTGCCGATCGCCCGCACCCGATCGGTGAGCATGCGTGACTCGTAGTCCTTGGGCTGCGCGCCCCCCTCCTCGGTCGTGAGCAGCAGTCGGTTGAAGGCCGAGCCGGTGCGTGTGGAGTCGTCGGCGTCGGGCAGCAGGTCGCCCGCCACCTGCTCGATCGTGAACCGGTCGAAGGGCTTGTTGTCGTTGAAGGCGGCGATCACCCAGTCGCGATAGGGCCAGATGTTCCGGGGGTTGTCGCTGTGATAGCCGATCGTGTCGGCAAAGCGCACCACGTCCAGCCAGGCGATCGCCATGCGCTCCCCGTAGTGCGGGCTGGCCAGCAGCCGCTCGACGAGTTTGCCGTAGGCGTCGGACGAGGTGTCCCGCTCGAAGGCCTCGACCTCCTCGGGCGTGGGAGGCAGGCCGAGCAGGTCGAAGGAGAGGCGACGGATCAGTGTGCGCCGGTCCGCCTCCGGCGAGGACTCCAGGCCGATCTGGGCCAGCCGCCGACGCACGAGGTGATCGATCGCATTCGCGCCGGCGGGCACCTCCGACTTCCGCGGCGGCTCGTAAGCCCAGTGCCTGGTGTACTCGGCGCCCGCGGCGATCCAGCGGCCGAGCAGGTCCTTCTGCCGGTCGTCGAGCCGCTTATGCGAATCAGGCGGCGGCATCAGCGTGTCGGGATCGGAGGAGCGGATCCGCTCCACGACGCCGCTCTCCTCCGGCTTGCCGGGCACGATCGCCCCGGCGGCAACGGCCTCGTCCCTGACGTCGAGCCGCAGGTCGGCCTTGCGATTGGCCGCATCCGGCCCGTGACAGGCGAAGCAGTTGTCGGCGAGGATCGGGCGGATGTCGCGGCCGAAATCGACGCCGGCGGCCGGAAGCCGGGCGATGCCCGGCCACCAGGCAGCGGCCACGAGAAGGGCCGACAGCGAAATCTGCGAGCGAGCCATGTGCACCTTTCCAGGGCGGCGGTTCCGCGGCGGCGGCAGCCGCCGTGCGGCACCCCACATCCTTACCTCATCGGCGGGCCGATTCCCGAAATTGTTATCCGCCGCAGCATGCGCTGCAAACGCCCCGGGGCGGCAGGGCCGCAAAGGGAACGCAAAACACCGCCAGCGCAGCACCCCACGCAGGTTCGCCGGCCAGCAACCCCAGCAGCGGCCAGGCCACGAGCCCCATCCGTGCCACCAGGGCCTTCGTCGGCTGAAACCACAGCCCGGCGGCGAACAGCCCCTCGAAGGCGAGGATGGCGTGCGTGACCAGGTTCATCAGGTACTCCGACCGCTGGAACGCGCCGCTGAAGTCGACGAGCCGCGACTCGGGGCGGACGGAGAGCCACCAGGCCGCGGTGCCGTCCCACCACACGTCTCCCTTGACCTGGGCGAGCATGGCGGCGGCGGCGATCACCGAGGCATGCACCTGTAGCAGTCCGAGCGACAGCCGCGCCCAGGAGGAGGCCCCGGGTGGCGACCGGCCGCGACGATCGGCGCCGAGACGGTCGACTGACAGGCTCGTGCCGCATGGCCCCAGCGCCAGGCACCAGAGCAGGACGGCGAGGCAATCATCGGCGGGACCCGCCAGCATCGGCCCTCGATTGAGGAGCGACGCCCAGAGAATCGCCGCCGCCAGCGCCGCCAGCGGAGTGGCAACGCCCACGAGGAGCGCCGCGAAGGCGACCGCCGTGACGATGAACACCAGTCGCAGCGCGGAGGCGGTCGTGGCCAGGTCGAGAAGCGACAGGCTGAACCGCGGCCGCCACTCGGCGCTGCTTCCCGGCGGGATCATCCCCTGCGGGCCGAACCATGACTGCAGGTCGTCGGCATAACTCCACAACAGCGCCAGGCCGAGCAGCGCGGCGAGGATGCGCACGATCGCCAACGGCCGCGCATCGGCGGGCTCGAACCAGAACCGCGTCCAGGTGGCGGCCACGCCGCCGACGTCGTGCCGCGCGACCGGGCCGTTCATGGTGACTCCCCGGCCGCGTCGGCGCGGCCCTGTCGCCGCAGCAGCGGGGCCACTTCAGCGCGCGGCTCGGCCCGCAGCAGCTGCACTTCGCCATCCACCACTCGCACCCGCGCCGCGAAGGCACGCTCCATGCCCGGCGCGGCATCGGCGGCCGAGCGGTCGTGCATCTCGTGCCGCAGCACCCGCACCGTGACATCGTCCGCCCCCAGATCGTCGCACGCGCCCCGCCCCACCGCGGCGACCAATTCCTCGGCGCCGTCGGGACGGGCCAGGGCCCGCGCCAGCCGCCGCCAGCGCCGGGCACGCTCGCCTGACACGCGACCGGGAAACCGCAGCGGCGCACCCCCGGCCGGTCCGTACGCGACCACCTCCAGGACATGGTCGGCGTCCTCCGGCGCGCCGTGCGTGAGCCGCTGGTCGAACCCCAGGTCGAGCCAGGCGGGAACGAGCCAGGGCGAAAACAGCCGGCCCTTGATCGTCCGCACCAGCGCCGATGCGCCGCTCCCCGAATTGCCGGCCACGCTGAGCCCGAGTCCGACGAGATAGACCGCCAGCACCACCGTGACGACGGCGCAGAGCGGCTCGGAAAATCGTGACGCTGCCGCGGGCGGGGCGCCGGATGTCGTGGGCGTGCGGATCATGCGAACGTCATCGCCAGCTGCGATGCCCGCGGGACGGTGAACACCTGCCGGCCAACCGGCCGGCAGGCAGGCGGGGAAGGCCGGTCTCCGCCGCAGGGCCAAGTTTCCTGTGCCGCCGCCGCCGTCGCCAGACTGAATTCCCGCGTCGCCGGTTTCCCGCTCCCGCCGCAGCCATCGCCCGGCCGCGTTGACACGTGCGGCACGGAGCGATACGGTTGCAGCGGTGATTGATTCACCCGCGTGGCCCCGCGGATCCCAAACGCCCACGGGGGATTAGCTCAATTGGGAGAGCGTCTGGCTGGCAGCCAGAAGGTCAGGGGTTCGAATCCCCTATCCTCCATTTCTTGGGAACCATGGCCGCGGTTGAGGCGATCCTCGCGGACGTGGCCTGGGTCGACGGGCAGTACGTGCCGCGGGCCGAATTGACCGTGCCTGTCGGCGACGCGGGTTTCGTGCTCGGGGCCACGGTCACCGAGCAGTTGCGCACGTTCCACGGCCGGCCCTTCCTCGTGGAGGAGCACCTGGCCAGGCTGGGCGAATCGGCTGCGATCGTGGGGATCGAACTCCCGCTGCCGCTTGCCGACGTGGCGAGCGCCGCCGCACACGTGGCCGCCCACAACCACTCCCGCGCGGCCGCGGATGCAGTCGCCCCCGGCCCCGATCTCGGCATCGTGATCTTCCTCACACCGGGCGACGTCCCCGCGCAGCACGGCGGTCGCAGCGGACGCGCCAGGATGGCGCTGCACACGTTTCCCCTCGCCTTCTCCATGTGGGCTGCCGCCTATGCGCATGGCCTGGCCCTGCGCAGTGTCTCAGTGCGGCAGGTTCCGGAGGCCTGCTGGCCGCTGCGGGCCAAGGTGCGCAGCCGCCTGCATTACTTCCTGGCCGACCGCGAGGCACATGCCGCCGAACCCGGCGCCCGGGCCGTGCTCGCGCACCTCGACGGTCGGATCAGCGAGACCTCGACCGCCAACGTCGCCGTGGTGCGCGGCGGTGCGATCGTCGCCCCCCTCCCGACAGACGCGCTTCCGGGCGTGAGCCTGGCCTATGCGCGTCGCCTGGCGGAAACACTGGGCATCGCCTGGCGTGAGGAATCGCTTCGGGCGGCCGACCTGGCGGCGGCCGACGAGATCCTGCTCACGAGCACGCCCAATTGCATCCTGCCGGCCACTCGGTTCGATGGCCGACCAGTGGGCGACGCCCGGCCCGGTCCCGTGTTCCGCGCACTGATGGCGGCATGGAGTGCCGCCGTGGGCCTCGACATCGCCGCCCAGGCCCGCGCCGGGGCAGCGTCCGCCCCGCTTCGGCCCGCCACGGCCGCCACCCCGACCGGGCAGTTGCCCGACGCCTCAAGCGACCCGTAGCCGTGGCGGGCCTGGAGTCCGGCGACGCGAGGGCCCGGCGTCAGCCGTGACGCCAGCGGGCAGCATGCCCCATCGCCGGAGCCAGGACGCGAGGCCCGCGCAGGGAGCACTCCACATCACCCCGGAGGTTCCCATGCAGGCATTTCGCGCCGCCACCAAGGCCCCGCTTTCGATCGACTACGCCGCCAACCCGCTCCTGTGGTCGATCACGCTCTACCTGTTCTTCGCCGGCACGGTGGCCATGGGCGCCGACGCGCTCTGCTTCTTCCTGCTGCGCAACGAGGTGCCGCCGGCCTACCGCGGCACGATGGTCGTGGCGGGACTGATCTGCGCGATCGCCTGCGTTCACTACCCGAAGATGACGAACGTCTACCAGGCATCCGGGGGCCGGTTCCCCACGGCGCTGCGCTACGTCGACTGGCTGTTCACCACGCCGCTCCTGCTCGTCAAGTTTCCCCTCCTGCTGCGCATGGGGGGCGCGGGACGTGGTTCTTCTGGCAGCTCGTGTTCCTCGACGTTGACATGATCGTCACCGCCTTCATCGCGGAGGCGCTGGCGCCGCTGGCCCGAGCGCTGGAGACGATGCGGCTGTTCGTGCTGGTGGGCTTCGGCCTGGGCGGCGGCCGCCTGCGGGTTCGCCGTGGCGCCGCTGGCGGTGATGGCCCTGCTCGTGATCCTCAGGTGCTGGCACTTCGGGCAGGCCCATGCCGACACGCAGTGGCCCTCGGCGCCGCCCGGCGTGCTGCTGCGTTGCTGCGTGGCCGGGGCCGTTGCGGCACGGGCCCGGGCCAGCCCCATGCACCGCCGGACGCGTCTCCTCGTCCGCCTGACGACCACCGCCTGCCACGATCACCGCACCGGATCGGGAGGCACTGGCCTGGTTCGCAAACCGGCGGCGTATGCAGGCACCGACTGGCCCCGTATGATCCGCGTCCCCGCGCGGCCATGCCCGCGACGACTCCGGATGCGCCGCTGTCTATGAATGCCATCGAGCCGCTGCTGGACATCTTCCTCCGGCTGGACGAGACCCTGAAAGCGACCCTCGATGCCTGGGGACCGTGGACCTACGTCCTCTTGTTCGTGATCGTGCTCTGCGAGACCGGCCTCGTGGTCACGCCGTTCCTGCCGGGGGACTCGCTGCTCTTCGCCGCCGGCGCCCTGGCCGCACTGCATCCGCAGTCGTTGAACATCCTCGTCCTGCTGACGCTGCTCTCGACCGCCGCCATCATCGGCGACACCCTCAACTACGCCATCGGCCGCTGGGTGGGGCCACGTGCCTTTCGCGTCAACGCCTGGTTTCTCAAGCACGAGCACCTGCAGCGCGCACAGGACTTTTACGCGCGGCATGGCGGCAAGACGATCGTGTTGGCGCGGTTCGTGCCGATCATCCGCACCTTCGCCCCCTTCGTGGCCGGCGTGGGGCGGATGCACTACCCGCAGTTCCTCTACTACAACGTCGTGGGCGGGATCGCCTGGGTCTTGATCTGCACGCTGGCCGGCTACTTCCTGGGCGGCCTGCCGGGCGTGAAGGACCACTTCGAGATCGTGGTGGTGGGCATCGTGGTCGTCTCCGTGCTGCCGCTCGCCTGGGAACTGTGGGCCGCCCGCCGCGCGTCGCAACGGTGAGCGGCGGGGACCGCTACTGCAGCCGCGACACGGCCTCGTTGAAGACTCGCTCGAACTCGGCCCGCGTGCGGGCGGTGATCGCCTGCACCTCCTGCACGAGTTGATCGGGCCGCTCGTAGCCCAGCAGGTGGGCGAGCCTGCGCTGCTCCTGGGGAAGCACCGGAAATTCATGCCGCGCCGCCGCGTCGAGCAGCCGCAGCCGGCCCTCGATCGAACGCAGCGTGCGGTACGCCAGTTCCAGAAAATCGGCCCGCTCCCCGCCCAGATGGCCTGCCCGGCGCAGGGCCTGGAGGGCGGCCAGCGTCTGCGGCGTGCGCAGTTGCGGCTCAGCGCCGCCGTGCACGAGTTGCAGCATCTGGGCGATGAACTCGATGTCCACGACGCCCCCCGGTCCGCGTTTCAGATTGGAGGCCCTTGCTCCCTCCTCCATGCGCCGGCGCATGTGCCGGATCGCCTCCACCTCCTCCGCCCGCCAGTGCCGGCCGTACGCGGCTGCGGCGATGATCCGCTGCGCCTCGGCCGTGGCCGCCGCGTCGCCCACCACGACACGGGCCTTGACGAGCGCCTGCCGCTCCCAGAAGGCCGCCGGCCCATCCGTGGCGAAGTAGCGGGCGAACTCGCCCAACGATACGGCGGCCGGTCCGCTGCGGCCGCTGGGCCGGAGCCGCGAATCCATCTCGTAGAGACGGCCCTGCGGCCCGAAGGTGTTGCACACCTTCATCGTGCGCTGGGCCAGCTCGCCGAAGAAATGGGCGTTGGTGGTGCCCTCCACCGATCGCGTGCCGCGCCGGCGCTGCGACGCGCCCTCGTGGTCGTAGAGGAAGATCACGTCCAGGTCGCTGGCATAGTTCATCTCCCGGCCACCGAACTTGCCCATCGCCAGCACGACCGGCCCCGACCGCTTGCCCGCGGAGCCCTCCTCGGCCGACATCGGCTCACCGAGACGCTCGACGAGTTTTTCCTCCTCGGCCGACACCACCCGCTTCACGAGCGCCTCGGCGATCGCCGACAGGGCCGCCGTCGTCGTTTCCGCATCCTGCTTGCCGAGGATGTCGCGCACGCCCACGCGGAGCTGCTGCGACGCCTTGAAGGCGTGCAGGATGGGATCGGGGTCGACCGCCCCGCGGCACAGTTCCGCCAGCCCCGCATCGAGATCGGCCGGCGTGGGCAGCCGCTCCACGAGCAGGCTGTCCAGCAGTTCGTCGATCATGCCCGGGTTGGTGACCAGCAGCCGCGCCAGGAACGGACTCGACGCGCAGAGCCGCACGGTGAGATCGAGCGAGGGGGGATGGAAGCTGAACAGTTCCCAGAGCACTCCCTTGCCACCCAGCGAGTCGCTCACCCCCACCAGGTTCACGAGCGTGGCGTCGGGGTCGGGCGTGCGGGCGATCGAGGCCAGCAGGCGGGGGGCGATGGCGGCGAGGAAGTGCCGGCAGCGGCGTGTGGAAAGGAACCGGACCTTTTCCTCGCCCAGGGCCACCAGCGCCCGATGCGCGGCCGGCACGTCGCGGAAGCCGTGCCTGGCCAGCACCTCGCGGACCACCTCGGGGTCGGGAGCGGGATCGAGGACCAGATCCACCTCAGGCTCCGGTGCGGCGTCATCGGGAAAGGCGTCGTGGAGCAGGTGGTCGAGGATGCGCCGGTTGAGCGCGGTGGCGTCGGCAAGTTCCGCCCGCAGCTTTTCCCGCCCCTCCGCGCCCGGTCCCCTCCCCAGCCGCACCGCCAGGCGGGCCATTTCCTCGTCGTCGCGCGGCAGCACGTGCGTCTGCCGGTCGTAGAGAATCTGCAGACGGTGCTCCACAGTGCGCAGCAGTGTGTACGTGCCCTCGAGGATGCCGCGTTCCTGGTCGGTGAGGCTGCCCACCTCGGCCAGCCGCCGCATCGCGTCCAGCGTGTTGCCGGTGCGCAGCTGCGCGGAGTCGCCGCCGCCGAGCATCTGCAGAAATTGGATCGTGAACTCCACGTCGCGGATGCCGCCCCGGCCGTGCTTCACGTCGGCGTCGTCAGCCCCCTGCCGCAGCGAGCGTTGCTCGATGCGCCGCTTCAGCGCCTTGATGCCGCTGATGTCGGCGCGGCTCAGCCAGCGGCGGTACACCCAGGGCTCGATCTCGGCCAGCAGCCGCGCTCCCAGGGCGGCATCGCCGCCCACGCAGCGGGCCCTGACCCATGCCTGCCGCTCCCAGGTGCGGCCGGACTGGTCGAAATACTGCAGCATCGGCTCCAGCGCCAGCGACACGGGCCCGGCGGCCCCGTGCGGCCGCAGTCGCAGGTCGACGCGGTACACGGCGCCCAGGTCGCCGGGATCGGCGATCAGTCGCACCGCTTCCTGCACCACGCGCTCGCAGAACTCCTGGTTCGTGCAGGGCTTCGGCCCCTCCACGCGGCCGTCGGCCG
Source organism: Planctomycetota bacterium (assembly GCA_003671185.1). Classification (GTDB taxonomy): domain Bacteria; phylum Planctomycetota; class Planctomycetia; order Pirellulales; family UBA1268; genus QWPN01. The sequence continues at coordinate 632 of QWPN01000056.1, read as the reverse complement.
AGTGCACGAACACGAGATCGACGTCGCTCGAATAGTTGAGTTCCGCCCCGCCCAGCTTCCCCAACGCGATCGCGGCCATCGTCACCGGCTCACCCCCCGGCCCGCGGGGCACGCCACGGCGGCGGGCCACGTCGGCGAACGCCGTGCGCACGGCGAGGTCGATCACGCAGTCGGCGACGTGCGAGATCTGCGCCGCCACGATCTCCAGCCGTTGCCCTTCCACGATGTCGCCGAAGGCGATGCGCAGCGTCTGCCGGCGCTTGAATCGTCGCAGCGCCCGCATCACCGTCTCCGCGTCGGTCGCCCCACCCACTTCCGCCGCCAAGGCCGCCGCCAGCGCCTCGCGCTTCTCGGGGCGGCCGCGGCCCACACGCACATCCTCCCAGGCCTCGGGATCCGCGATCACGATCTCCGCCAGGTAGGGGCTGGCTGCGAAGATGCGCAGCAGGATCTCCAGGGACTGCGGGTCGCGCTCGAAGAGCGTGGCCGTGGCCAGCGGGCTGCGCAGCGCCGCCATGAACCGCTCCAACGCCACGAGCACCCGATCAGCGTCGGCGAGCCGCGGCAGCAGCGCGGCGAGGCGGCCGGCGAGCGGGCCGAGCAGGTCCGACGCCAGGCCGGCGGCCGCCAGG
>QWPN01000160.1 GCA_003671185.1 Planctomycetota bacterium | reverse complement strand
TTGACGATGGAGAAGGCGGAGCTTGTGCTTTGGGCGACGCGCCAGACGCCGGTGGAGGGCACCCTGCCGGCGATGTCGGCACGGCCGTCGCCGTTAAAGTCACCGACCGTGAGGAACTGCCAGGCGACGACGGTCGAGAACGTGCCCCAAGGGGCTGGCGTGGCCGTCGTGCCGTTAGCCGGGGTCAGCGTCACCCACCAGCGGCCGTCGGCGCCGCGGCAGGCGACGTCGCCGCGGCCGTCGCCGTTGAAGTCACCCGCCAGCGTCTCCTTCCAGCCACTCTCCGTGGGCAGGGCCGCTAGCGCCGCGGTCGTCACGGTGCCCGCCGCGCTGCGGCTGATCACCAGTTCGGCCCCCGACCGGCCCACCAGCGCGTTGGGCGGGGGCGGTGGCTGCAGCGTCACCGTGAAGGAGTCCTCCACGAAGTCACTCGCGTTGAACACCGATGTAGCCCGCACCGTAATCGTCGTGGCCCCGGGCACCCGCGGGGCGCCGTACGCGAGTTGCAGCCGGCCCTGGGGCGTGATCGACACATCCACCGCCGCCCGATTGCTGCTCGTCGCCGTGTACACCAGTTCGCCTGAGCGGGCGATCTGTGGGAACTTCACGAACTGGTCGGCCGTGAGCGTGGTGGTATCGACCGGGGCGTTGGTGAAAGTCGGGTTGGTGCTGGGGTTGGCCCCGGGCACGTTCCGCAGCGGCACCGTGTCGAACGGCGAGGCGTAGCCAAACCGTGGCACCTTCGCCATCTCGTCGACGGCGGCCATGCCGCTGCCGAGCACGCGGCCGAAGACGGTGAACCCGCCGTTCTGATTGTCGAGGTTGACCGAGTTGTCGGCGAGGTTGAAGAACCACTGGTTGGTGGCGCTGTTGGGGTCGCTGCCGAGTTTGGCCATGGCGATCGTGCCGCGAACGTTGTTCGCTACGCCGCTGCCCGCCGGCTTTGGCTCGTTGACCACGGGGGCGAACTGGGTGACGTTGCCGATCGATACTGGGCTGCCGGCGACCGTGAATCCGCCCCCCTGCACCACGAAGCCCGGCACGGAGCGATGGATGAACGTGTTTTGGTAGTGGCCGCCATCCACGTACGAGAGGAAGTTGGCGACCGTGGCGGGCGTGGTGCGCAGCCGATTCTCACCAGCCTGATCGAAGAGCTCGACGTAGACCTTGTCGTACGGTGCGGGGGTGTTGACATCGAACCGCACGACCGTGCCCGTGACGGCGGTGTCGTCGTAGTGCCCCGCCAGATCGATCGTCTGCGTGGGAGCCGAGAGAGGCAGCGTGAGGTCGGGCAGGGCGGCGGCCACCGACACCGCCAACACCCGGCGGGCCTCGAGCGGCTCGACCCGCAGGTCACAGCGGCGACGGAGAGATTTCTTCTTGGGCGGCATGCCGACGCTATCCCCGCTGGCACGGAATCCCACAACCCGTGCCCCCAACTATACGCCGCCCGCACCGGGATCGTTCACGGGGCCGGAATTCAGCGTTTTGCCCGGCCCATCGCCCGCACCAGGGCCGCCCCCATGTCGGCGGGGCTGTCGGCCACCTCGATCCCCGCGTCCCGTAGGGCTTCGAGCTTGGCGGCGGCCGTCCCCTTACCCCCGGAAATGATGGCCCCGGCATGGCCCATGCGCTTGCCCGGCGGGGCCGTGCGCCCGGCGATGAACGCGGCCACCGGCTTCGTGACGTGGGCCTTCACGTAAGCGGCAGCCTCCTCCTCGGCACTGCCTCCGATCTCCCCCATCATGAGGATGGCGTGCGTGTCGGGGTCGGCCTGGAAGAGCGAGAGGATGTCGATGAAGCTCGAACCCACGAGCGGGTCGCCGCCCAGCCCCACGCAGGTGCTCTGCCCGTGGCCGAGTTGCGTGAGCTGCCACACCGCCTCGTAGGTGAGCGTGCCCGAGCGGCTCATCACGCCCACGTGGCCGGGGGTGTGGATGTAGCCGGGCATGATGCCGATCTTGCACTCGCCCGGCGTGATCACGCCGGGGCAGTTGGGGCCGACGAGCCGGCTCCGCGACGCCTGCACCACCGGCAGCACCCGGGCCATGTCGAGCACGGGGATGCCCTCAGTGATCGCGATCACCAGTTCGATGCCGGCCGCCACGGCCTCCAGGATCGCGTCGGCCGCGAAGGCCGGCGGCACGAAGATCATCGTGGCGTTGGCACCGGTGGCATCGCGGGCCTCGGCGACCGTGTCGAACACCGGCAGCCCGGCCACCGACTCGCCCCCCTTGCCCGGCGTCACGCCGCCCACCATGCGCGTGCCGTATTCCAGGCAGCCCCGGGTGTGGAACTCGCCCACCTTGCCGGTGATGCCCTGGCAGATGACGCGGGTGTCGCGGTTGACGAGGATGCTCATGGCGTGCTCAGGCCTTGCTTGCGGCCACGACCTTCTTGGCGGCGTCGGTGAGGCCGTCGGCGGTGACGATCGCCGTGCCGCTCTCGGACAGGATGCGTTTTCCCTCGGCGACCTCGGTGCCCTCCAGCCGGACCACGAGCGGCACCGTGAAGCCCACTGACTTGGAGGCCTCGACGAGCGCGGTGGCGATCGTCGTGCAGCGCATGATGCCGCCGAAGATGTTGACGAGGATCGCCTTCACGTGGGGATCGGAGAGGATGATGCGGAAGGCCTCGGTGACCTGCTTCACGTCGGCGCCGCCGCCCACGTCGAGGAAGTTGGCCGGCTCGCCGCCGTGCAGCTTGACGAGGTCCATGGTGCTCATGGCCAGGCCCGCGCCGTTGACGAGGCAGCCGATCGTGCCATCGAGCTTGACGTAGGACAGGCCGGCGGCGGCGGCGCGGGTTTCAGCCGGCTCTTCCTCCGCCTCGTCCCGCAGCGCGGAAACGTCCTTGTGGCGGAACAGGGCGTTGTCGTCGAACGTCATCTTGGCATCGAGGGCCACGAGCGTGCCGTCCTTGGCGAGCACGAGCGGATTGACCTCGAGCAGCGAGGCGTCGAGGCTCACGAAGGCGGCGCAGAGGCGGCGAAAGAAGGTCTCGGCATGCCTCCAACTCGCCGCGGGGAGGTTCAGCTTCGCGGCCAAGAGCCGGGCCTGGTAGGAGGCCAGGCCGCGGTCGGGGTCAAAGGGTTCGGAGAGGATCAGTTCCGGCGTCTTGGCCGCCACCTCCTCGATGTCCATGCCGCCGGCGGTGCTGGCGATGAGCACGGGGGAGCCGACGCGGCGGTCGACGAGCACGGCGCAGTACAGCTCGCGGTCGATCGCACAGCCGCTCTCCACGAATACCCGCCGCACCGTCTGCCCGGCGGGGCCGGTCTGGATCGTGACCAGCGTCTTGCCGAGCAGGCCCGCGGCGATGCGGCGGGCGTCATCGGCGCTCTTGGCGAGTTCCACGCCGCGCTGCTCGGAGCCGACGATTTTTCCCTTGCCGCGGCCGCCGGCGTGAATCTGCGCCTTGACGGCACAGACGGGCGTGCCGAGCGCCGTGAAGGCGGCCGCCGCCTCGTCGGGCGTGCGGGCCACCCGGCCCGCCAGCACCGGGACACCGGCGGCACGGAGCAGATCCTTGGCCTGGAACTCGTGGATCTTCATGGCGTGCGGGTTGGACGGGGCGGGGTCGGGGCGAGGTTTGGGCAAATATCGCAGGAATCGCCCATCCCGCAAGTCTCGCTGTGTCAGTCGGCATTCCGCGCGGGAAGCGCGGCTGATTGCAGGGCCGCCTGCCAGGCCGCGGGGTCGGCCGCGGCAATGCGGGCGGCGGCCGCGCGGGCCTCCGCGAGCGGGCAGGCCGAGAGGTAGCCGGCCACGGCACGGCGCACGAGTGGATCGTCGCGGCCCAGCGTCCCCCACAGCGCGGCCACCTCGCCGACAGGTTGCCAGGCTTCGTAACGGGCCAGGTCGACGGTGGCATCGGCCGCCACGGCGGGATGGGCCAGCAGCCGGGCCGTGGCCGCCGCCGTCGCCTCGCGCGGCAGCGTGTCGGCGAGTTCCTGCCAGGCGAACCGCAGTGCCGCCAGCAGGTGTCGGACGTCGCCCGCCCGGGCGTGTGGGGCGAACAGCCCGCGATCCTCGATCGCAGAGAGCCCGCTCGGCCCGTCTGCCACGAGCAGGCCGGCCAGGATCCCATCGAACCCGGCGCGAAAATCGTCGGCCGGTGCCGCGACCGCGGCCCGCAGGGCGGCGCTGCACGCCGCGTGATCGACGCCGGTGGCATCCCCGGCCGCGACGACGCCCAGGGCGAGTCCATACAAGCCGCGGCGCCGCTCGTCGATCCCCGGCTCGGCGATCCAGGCCCGCAACTGTGCGGCATCGAGCGCCCCGGCCGCGGCCCGCACGGCCGCGAATGGAGCCCGGCCGAATTCGGCAAACGCATCCTCGGCGATGCGCCGGTCGGGATGCTCGAGCCGCGCCGCGAACCAGGCCAGCCGCCCAGCCGGCGGGTCGCTCGTGGGCGGTGCCCGGGCGACATGGGCGAGCAGCGTCTCGTCGGCCTCGAGCGCCTCCCAGCGGGCGGGGGCCGTTTCCAAAAGCAGCGCCGTGCCCTCGACCGGCCCTGTCACCCGCGCCCGCACCACGGCCCCTGTGCCCACCGGGCCGCGCAGCGACTGCCGCACGTGGAACGGTTGCCAGAGCACGCCATCCGCGCGGTCGCCGGGCCCTGCCGGTTCGCCGATGGCCACGGTGAGGGCCGCGTCGCGGCGTTCGGAGAGCGATGGCGACACGACGCCGCAGAACGGGCACGCTCCGGCCGACTCAACCGCCACCGTAACACAGGCACCGATCACGAACGCCGCCCACGCCCGGGCCGCTCCGCTGGGGCGGGGTCGGCGGGCCGTGCGTCCGGCGGTCGTCGTCACGCCTCCAGCGCCGCAGTCGACAGGTCGTGCTGCATGCGCTGCCTCCAGTAGGGCGTCGTGCACAACAGCAACTTCCCGGTCCCTTCGTAGACGTAGGCGCGCTTCTGGCCCGAGAGCCAAAACGCGAGCAGCGACCGGGCCGGCCGCTTGACCTTCATGCGGATGCCCTGCGTCCGCGCGATCACGAACGGACCGTCGGCCACGAGCCGGTCGTTGACGAGATCGACCTCCTGCACGGGACCGTCCACGGCGAGCACCACCTGCCCCTCCCCCTTGAGCGCGGTCTTGTACCAGAACAGGCCCTGGTCGGCCCACCAGGCGGTCCACGTCGACTCCCGGTGCACCGAGAGTTTCACCTCGCCGTCACTGGCCCAGAAACATTTCGTGTCCAGGATCCAGCGCTCGCCGGAGCGGATCTTCATGACGTGGTAGCCGCCGAACGTGGAGTCGAGGCACACGCTGCCGGTGCCGGAGTAGCGAGGCCGCAACAGCGACTCGTCGGAGAACAGCGACACCCACCAGGCCTTGAGCGAGGGCACCGGCACGTCCATCGCGATCGAACCCTGCATGTGGTTGAGCGCGCCGCGCTCGGTGCGCACGTCGTCGTCGTCGAGTGCAACGCGGACCCAACGCATCCCCTCGGTGTGCTCGATGTCAAACCGGGCCATCGATGTCGACCTCCGGGCCGCGGGTCACACCCTCCTTCGTCCAGTCGACACTCCAGCCCGGGAAGGCCACCTCTGGATAGGGATCCGGATCGAGGGGCGCCGGCGACGCATGCACGATATCGAACTGCCGGTCGGCCCGGATGCGGCCCACGCGGAAGAACTTCGAGGTGTGTTGCGTCTGGGGATCGAGCCGTACCGGCCCGCCCGGCCCGGCGAACTCGAGGCCCGCGCGGAACGCCTGCCGCACCGCCTCCGTCTCAAAGGTCCCGGCCCTCTCCACGGCCTGTTTCCAGAGGTGCACGAGACACCAGTCGGGCTCCATGGGGTCGCCCGTGACGCGGTCGAAGCCGAACTCGCGGCGGAACCCGGCCACCCACTCGCGGTTGGCCGCCGTGTCCAGGCTCTGGAAGTAGCAGGAGACGGCATAGTGACCCTGCACCTGGCGGGGCAGGAGGCCGCGGAGCTCGTCCTCGGCGATGCTCGTGGACACGACGGGCAGTTTGGCCGGATCGACCTTGGCGTCGGCCAAAGCCGAGAACAGTCCCAGGTTCGAATCACCGTTGACCGTGTTCAGGACGCAGTCGGCACCCGACTCGCGGATCCGCTTCACGACCGCACTGAAGTCGCGGTCGCCGAGCGGCACATATGCCGTGCCGACGTGCTTGAGCTCCTTGCCGGCGAGGTGCTTGCGGGCGATGAAGTTGGCGGTGCGCGGAAACACGTAGTCGGAGCCGACCAGGAACACCTTCCGACGTCCGCCCCCGTCCTTGCTCGCCAGCCAGTCGAGCGCGGGCACGATCTGCTGGTTGGGCACCATGCCGCCGTACACGCAATACGGTGACGACTCGTTGCCCTCGTACTGCACGGAGTAGAAGAGCAGCCGCCGGGCCTCCTCCATGACCGGCAGCACCGCCTTGCGGGCCAGGCTCGTCCAGCAGCCGAACAGCGCCACCGCGCCGGCGTCGAGGAGCTGCCGGGCGCGCTTCACGAACAGGTCGGGCCGGGATCGCGGGTCGGGGGCCCGCACCTCGATGGGATGGCCGAGAATGCCACCCGCTTCGTTGATCCGCTCGAAGGCGTGCAGCTCGATGTCGCGGAGTCCCGTGGCGCTGATCGCCAGGGGCCCGGTCTGCGAGTGCAGGAGGCCCACCGGCACCGTGCGGCTGCGCGGACCGATGCCCGACGTGCAGCCCACGAACAGGGCCGGTGCCAGCAGCCGGGCCGCCGCCAGCGTGGCCGCGGCGCCGCCGGCCAGCGCCCGCCGCCGCGGCATCACCGCCTCACCGACCAGGCGGACCCCATTCTCCATGGTCATTCCTCGTCCATCCGTCGGTACAGCGTCTGGAAGGCCTCGGGCGTGATGCTCACGTCGCCCCGGAAGGGCTGGTTCATGTCGAAGATCAGGAACATCATCGTGCCCAGGTAGGCGGCCAGGATGCCACCCAGCACGAGTTGCGTGATGAAGCGCATGTCGAACAGCCAGCAGATGGCGATGTTGAGCACCGCCCCCAGAATCATCACGTACCACATGGAGGCCGGCAGGGAGGAGTTCACCGACAGCAGACGCATGCGCCGGTACTCGAGGAAGTTGTTGAACTGCCGCAGCGCCTCGGCGTGCACGATCTCCTGCGCGGGCGATTGCGGCTGGAAGTCGAGCAGCTTCTCGTGGAAGGCCTCGGCGCGGATCGTGCCCTCCTCGGGGATGATGCCCCGGCGCTGCAGCGGCCAGGCGTACTTGATCACGTAGCGGGTGTAGTCGCGCAGCAGCCAGCGCAGGTTCTGGCCATGGGGCTCGGGATACCGGGACACGTCCTCGTAGAGGGCGGAAAGCGCGGCGGCCTCGCGGGTCACGTTCTCGCCGGCGCCGGAGACGTTCTGGTAGGCCGTGACGGCGATCAGGCCGAGGAGCAGGCCGTAGAACACGCAGAAACAGGAGAGCACATAGCCGACGATGTCGTTGGCGCCGGCGGTGTGCCTGATGAACTGCCGGAGGATGGGCCGCACCAGGATCGACCCCACCCAGTAGAAGCCCACGAACACCGCCACGAACCCCAGCGCCAGCTGCTGGGTGGGAATGTCGTAGAGCCAGAACCAGTCCTGAGGTGCGAACGACATGGGTATTCCGCCGCTGACCGGGGCGGGGCTGTCGAAGGGGAAGCGCCCGGCCGGCGCCGGGTGGAGCGGCGATCGTACCAACGGCGGCGCGGCCATGCCCAGCAAGGCCCGATTTCCCGGTGCCGCCGCCGTTCAGCAGGGGTGCCTGTCTACTGCACGCCCTCGCCGTCGAGGGCGTAGATGGCCAGGTGCCGGCCGTCGGGGCCGCGGAGTTCCTCCACGCGGAAGGTGCCCACCACCGCCACGGGCCGGATGGAGAAGTCGGCCGCCCGCCCCGGCCGCATGCGCACCACGACGCAGTCGTGCAGGGCCGCTCCCGAGCCGAAGCAGCACTCCTGGTTATCGCGTACGAGAACGAACTGCGTCAGGCCGCGCTGCTGGAAGCTCGGCAGGATGTAGCCGCGGATCCGCACCCGGCTCTGCTCCAGGGCGGTGACTCGCTTGGGGAGCAGGTCGCGGGTGAAGGGGTCGCCCTTTTGCATCTCCAGCTTGATGTCGTCGAAGGTGATCTCGCGTGGCGGGCCGGACGCGGGCCGCGCGGTGGCGGGCGTGGCCGGGTCGGTCGCGGCCGCCGGCTGGACATCCGCCGGCGGGGCCTGCCGATCCGGTGCACCGCAGCCGGTGATGGCGAGCAGCAGGGGGATGAGCAGGCCTCTGCGGACACGGCTACCGGGCACAGGCGTCTTCCATCTGGTAGAGGACGCCACCCCCGACTCCGGGGGCGGCGGCGGGCTGGACGCGGAACCGGCCGGCGATCTTCACCAGCCGCTGCGTGAAGGTAATGCCGCGCGGATCGGCCATGCGCACGAGCACGCGATCGGTGATCTTGGGGTTGCCGCCGAAGCAGCAGTCCCCCTGGTCGCGCACCAGCAGGAAGAGCACGATCCCGCGCCGCTCCTTGTCCGGATACATGTAGCCCTTGAGGAGCACCTCCTTCCCGTCCATGGCCCGGGCCGCGGCGGGCACGGCGTCGGGAGGATCGCCGGGCTCGGGCTGCAGCATGGTGAAGTCGAGCCGGGCGAACCCGGCGGGCAGTTCGGCGGCGTACACCGTGGCGTGATAGGCGAGGCTGCCGGCCAGGAGCAGCGCGGAGACGACGGCGGACGCGAGCGCCGCCAGCCAGCCATCCAGTTCGGCGGGGCGACGGGCGATGTCGACAAGTGCCAGGATCGCGACCGCAAGACCGACCGCCGGCACGGCTGCCAGCCACCAGCCGAGGAACGCCAGCGGCGACAGCAGGGCCAGCACGACCGCAGCGATCGCCGCACCCGACAGCGCCCGGTAGCCGTCGGCGGCCGCGTCGCCCCGATCCGGGGCGGCCGGTCGCGGCGGCGAGTCGAAGAGGCCTGTGCCCATGCGTGTGGCGGAATGCAGTGAAGGAGGGATCGCGGCGCCGCTGCTCGTCAGCGGTCGCACGATTGGCCCGGCCGCATCGCGGACCGTGCCAGGAACGCCACGACGAGCACCGCCATGGCCCACACGGCCCATTTCCAGGCCGGCCTTTGCGCTGTGGGCCGGGGGGTGGGCTTGGGCTTCGCGGCAGGGGGTTGAGCGGTGGGCTCGGCGTCCGGTGCCACGGCGCCGTCGTCGCCAAGCACCTCGGGCACGCGGACCGCGCCCGCCGTCGGGTCGGTCTCGGGAGCGGCTGCGGCGGTGGCCACGTTGTCCGCCGGCTCGTCGTCGTCGCCCGCGGGTGTGCCGCTTGCCGCCACGGCGCCGGCCAGGCCGGCCAGCGTCGCCGCACGACGCACCGCCTCGGGATCGATCTTCTCGAGGTCGACGAGCGCCGCGGCCGCCTCCGGCAGTGGGCAGGCCCGCAGATAGTTCACGATCGGCTCGCGGACGAAGATGTTGTCCGCCTGTGCGTCTTTGAAGATCCCGGCCAGCTTGTCGACCACCGACCAGTCCTCCCAGCGCGCCAGGTCGGCGATCACCAGATCGGCGAGCTTCGGCTCGTCGAGCAGGACGCGCAGCGACTCGAGCACGCGCTCCCGCGACACCATGTCCGACTCCTCGCCCAGAAACCGCAGCGCCATCACCGCGGCATAGGTCTCGGCGAAGGGCACGTCGCGGTCGCCGCGCTCGAGGAACAGCCGATCGACGAGGTCGAGCGCCGCGGGGCCGCGCAGGGCCACGTAGCAGGCGATCAGGGCGTCCAGCCCGCCGCGAATTTCCGCCTGCTCAGCCGCCAGTCCCTTGCCTTCCAGGATGGCGCCGATGCGGTCGGCGTCGGCGGGCGTGCCGCAGGTGCCGAGCATGGTGGCGTAGAGCCGGCGCCGGTTGGCCTGCACCTTGGGGTTTTCGATCCAGCCCAGCAGCCGGGCCGGGTCCATGCGGTCGGCCAGGCCGCGGACATCGGCGTAAGGGGCCACGGCGAACTCGTCGTAGGCGTCGCGGGCCAGCGACTCCTCCTCGTCCTCGAGGTAGGCCTGAAAGAAGGCCAGCCGATCCGGACCCTTCTCCGGCAGCGCGGCCAGCCGACGCACGTAGTCGACGGCCCGCTCGCCCACGCGGATCGGGCTCGACCAGACGAGGTCCGGTGGCTCCACCGCCATGAGCAGGAACATGGAACCCACGGGCTTGTCGTCGAGCATGATCGTCTCGATTGGCGTGGCATCGGGTCCCGCGTGGCCGGCGGCGGCGACGAGGTCCTCGCCCTTGAGCACTTCCACGACCTGGAACCGTCCCTTGGGCAAGGGTCCCTGGGCCCGTGGCGACAACGATCCGGCCGGGGGCGGCTCCACCAGGCGGGCGATCACGGCAGCCTGGCTCTGCGCGATCTCCTGCGCGAAGGTGAGCGACACGGCCGAGCAGAAGGGGCAGGCCCGGGCTGCGGCCGCCTGGCCCGCCACGATGGCGGCGGCGAGGGCAAGGGAGCTGAGGATGCGGCTCATGGGCCTCATTCTAACGGAGGCCGCAGGCCCAAGGCGACGGCAACACCGGGCGGCTACGACAGCCAGCGGGCCACGTCGGTGCGGTAGGCGGCCAGCGCCGGCAGGAGGCCGGCGAGGATCGCCAGACCGATCAACAGCGGCACGAGCAGCAGTTCGGCCAGCGGCGCAGCCGAGAGGATGCCCAGCGACACGCCGGCGTCGGTGGCCACGAGGGGCCCGATCGCGGCCACGAGCAGGTGGCCGAGCAGCCAGCCCACGAGGCCACCGGCCAGCGCCAGGAGCACGGCCTCGATGAGCACCGTGGCCAGCACGTGGCTGCGCCTGGCCCCCAGGGCCCGCATGATCGCCACGTCGCGGCTGCGCTCGAGCGACGACCCCACCATGCCCACCAGGATGCCCAGCGCCGACACGACGACCACCAGCGACGTGACGAGCAGCAGCACGAGCTCCAGCGGCCGCACGAACAGGTCGAGCAGTTGGACGATCTCGCGGACCGGTTCCGCGGCCTGGCCGTCGCGTCCCTCGTTGATCGTGGTGCGGAGTTGCATCGCCATCAGCGACGCCGGCAGGCCGGCGGGCGCCGCCGTCTCGAGGAGGATCGCCGTCACCTCGCGCTGGGCCGCGGGGAGCGGAGCGGGAGAGCCGCCCGCGGATGCCGGCCGGACGGCCTCCGCACCAGCCACCGGCTTGGCGTGTCCCTCCTGGAGATAGAAACCTTCCATGTTGACGTACACGCCGCGGTCGACCGGGGTGTCGGTGCGGGCCAGAATGCCGACCACGCGGAACGGATCGTGAACCGCGCCGTCGTCGGCGCCGTGCGTGGGGGAGAAGGAGTCGCCGACCCGCAGCCCGAGCCGGGCCGCCACCGCCGCGCCGAGCACGCCCGCGAAGAAGTCGTCGTCGCGGAAGTTCGTGCCGGCGGCGAAACGGAAGGGCCGGCCCTCGCCCAGCGTGAGCCGGTCGAAGTGGGCGGCGCTGGTGCCCACGACGCGGAAGCCGCGGAAGTAGTCCCCCATGCAGATCGGCACCGCTGTGGCCACGCTGCCGGCGAAGCGGCCGTCGGCGCCGTCGGACCGGGCGGATCCCGGCAGGAACTCCTCGTAGAACGACCAGGGCACGTTCTCGATCGGCTTGCTGATCAGGTACACGCTGTTGAGCACCAGCTGCAGCGGGCTGCCCTTGGCCCCCACGATCATGTTGTAGCCCAGGCCCGAGCCGGAGTTGAACGCCTGCGTGACGGCGCCGCCGATCACCAGCGTGGCGACGACGAGCGTCACGCCCAAGGCCAGCGCCAAGGCCGTCAGGCCGCTGGTGAGGAGCCGTTGCCGGATGTTGCGCCAGGCGATGCCGAGGAGCGTCATCGATTCACCGCGGGGCGGGGGCGCGGGCGGCCCGGTTGAAGTCCTCGAGCCGCAGCCGCCGTGGGAACTGGCCGGCCACCTCAGGAGCGTGCGTGACCACGAGCAGGGCCACGCCCTGTTCGCCGCATGTGTTCCGCAACAAGTCGATCACCTGCTGCTGGTGGGCCGCATCGATGCTGGCAGTGGGCTCGTCGGCGAGCACGGCCCGCGGCCGGTTGGCGAGCGCCCGGGCCACCGCCACCCGCTGCTGCTGGCCCGTGCTCAGCTGCGCGGGCTTGTGGTGCAGGCGCTGGGCCAGGCCCACGGAGGCGAGCAGGTCGGTGGCCCGCCAGCGGTCGGGCCGCCCGGAGGCGAACGTCATGGCCACGAGCACGTTCTCCAGGGCCGTGAATCCCGGCAGCAGGTTGAACTGCTGGAACACCAAGCCCAGTTTGTCGGCGCGGACGCGGTCGCGGCGGCCCTCGTCGAGCCGCGTCAGGTCCAGTCCGTCCACGACCACCCGCCCGGCGTCGGGCCGCA
>QWPN01000144.1 GCA_003671185.1 Planctomycetota bacterium | reverse complement strand
GCCGCCACGCCCACGGGCCCGGCCTGGGCCGATCCCGCCACCGGCTCATTCGCCGACCCGCGGCCGCTGGGACGGGACGGCAAGCCCTACGGCCCGCTGCCCGCCGGGCAGGGTCGTTTCCGCGCCCTCCACCACGTCGGCGACGGCGTAGTGCTCGAGTACGAGGTGGACGGCACGCGGGTGCTGGAAACGGCGCGGCTGGAATCGGGCGATCCCGCCGACCCGGTGGTGACACGGATCTGGCACGTGGGTCCGCACGACCGCGAATTCCAGATCCGCGTGGCGGCCTCCGAGACGGCCGGGGCCAGGACCAGCGCCGCGATCGTGGGCTCGACCCCCGGCATCGTGCTCGCCGCACGCGACGGGTTTCATCTGCTCACCGTGCCGGCCAGCCCCGAGCCGCGGGTTGTCGCCGTGGCGCTGGCGGCCGGCGACGCCCCGGCGCTCGCCGAGCGGGTGAAAAACCTACCGGCGCCCGTCGATCCGGCCACGCTTGCGGGCCGGCCGGCCCGCGACCAGTGGGGCACCGTGCTGCGCACCGTGGCGGCGCGCGGCGTCGACACCGGCCCCTTCGCCACCGACGTGCTCACGCCTCCCACGGTCAACCCCTGGAACGCCCAACTGCGGTTCGGCGGCCTCGACTTCCTCTCGACCGACGCAGCGGCGATCTGCACCTGGGACGGCGACGTGTGGACGGTCAGCGGGCTGGCCGCGGCCGACGGCGGCCTGTCCTGGCGGCGGATCGCCACCGGGATGTTCCAGCCGCTGGGCGTCAAGGTGATCGGCGGCGCGATCCACGTCACCTGCCGCGACCGGATCGTGGTGCTCCGCGACATCGACGGCGACGGCTGCACCGACCGCTACGACACCTTCAACGGCGATCACCAGGTGACGGAACATTTCCACGAGTTCGCCATGGGCCTGGAAACGGATGCTGCGGGCAACCTCTACTACGCGAAGAGCGCCCGCCATGCCCTGCCGGCGGTGGTGCCGCACCACGGCACGCTGCTCAAGGTGTCGCGGGACGGCCGCACGACCGAGATCGTGGCCAACGGCTTCCGCGCGGCCAACGGCGTGTGCGTCGAACCCGACGGCACGTTCTTCGTCACCGACCAGGAGGGGCACTGGAATCCCAAGAACCGCATCAACCACGTCCGACCGGGCGGCTTCTACGGCAACATGTACGGCTACCACGACGTCACCGACGCGGGCGACGAGGCGATGGATCCACCCATGGCCTGGATCACGAACGCCTTCGACCGCTCTCCGGCTGAACTGCTGCGCGTGCCCCAGACCGCCTGGCCGCCGCTGTCTGGCAAGCTTCTGGAAATCTCCTACGGCGAGGGGCGGGTGCACCTCGTGCTGCCGGAGCCGGTGCCGCCGGCCCGGGAAGGCGGCCTGCCGCGGCTGCAGGGGGGCCTCGTGGCCCTGCCGATGCCCGATCTCCCCACCGGCGTGATGCGCGGCCGCTTCTCGCCGGCCGACGGCCATCTCTACACGTGCGGCCTGTTCGCCTGGGCGGGCAACAAGACGCTTCCCGGGGGATTCTTCCGCATTCGGCGCACGCAGGTTCCAGCCCGGATGCCCGTGGCCCTGACCGCCACGGCGCAGGGCCTGCGGCTCGAGTTCAGTGATCCGCTCGACACCGCGGCTGCCGGCCGCTGGACCTACAAGTCGTGGGGGCTCAGGCGCAGCAAGGACTACGGCTCGCCACACGTCCGCGAGCGCGGCCACGAGATCAACTCCGTCGAGGTTTCCAGCGACGGCCGCGTGATCACGCTCGAGATCGCCGACTTCAGCCCCAGCTGGTGCTACGAACTCGGCTGGGACGTGCCCGCGGCCGACGGGCAGGTCGTGCGCGGCCGGATTCACGGCACCCTCCATGCGTTGGGCCACTGACCGTGCCGATGCGAGCACTGGCGGCCGTCCTGTTCGCAATCCTGACCGCCGGTCACGTCCGGGCCGCTGACACCCCGCGCCGACCGAACGTCATCCTCGTCCTCGTCGACGACCTGGGCTGGGCGGATCTGGGCTGTTTCGGCGGCCCCGCGGCCACGGGGAACATCGACCGGCTGGCCGCCGAGGGGATCCGCTTCCGGCGGTTTTACGTCAACGCCCCGATCTGCTCACCGTCACGCGTGGCGCTGACCACGGGTCAGTATCCGCAACGCTGGAGGATCACGTCCTACCTCGACGACCGCGAGCACAACGCGGCCCGGGGGATGGCCCAGTGGCTCGATCCCGCCGCGCCGGTGTTGGCCCGCGCACTGCACCGCGCCGGCTATGCCACCGGCCACTTCGGCAAGTGGCACATGGGCGGGCAGCGCGACGTGGGGGACGCGCCCTTGATCACGGCCTATGGCTTCGACCGCTCGCTGACGAATTTCGAGGGCCTCGGACCGCGGGTGCTGCCGCTGCTCGACGCCCGCGACGGCACCGCGCCGCGGCGACACGACATCGGCTCGGCTAAACTGGGCCGGGGACCGATCCGCTGGGAGAATCGGGCCGCCGTCACGGCCTCGTTCGTGGCCGAGGCCGTGGCCTTCGTCGACGAGGCCGTGCGGGATGGAAAACCCTTCTCCCTGAACCTCTGGCCGGATGACGTGCACTCCCCCTACTTTCCGGCAGCGCGGCTGGCCCCAGGGGCCGACAAACGGACCCGCTACCTGGCCGTCCTCGAGGAGATGGATCGCAGCCTGGGCGTGCTCTTCGACCGCATCCGCGACGACCCGAAGCTGCGCAACGACACGCTCATCCTGCTCTGCGCCGACAACGGCCACGATGACGGCGCGGGGTCGTCCGCTCCGCTCCGCGGCGGCAAGACCTGGCTCTACGAGGGCGGCGTCCGCTCGCCCCTGATCGCCTGGGCACCGGGCCTGACCCCGCCCGCCGCGGCTGGCGGCGTCGATGAGGTGACGGTGTTCTGCAGCCTCGACCTCAATCGCTCGCTGTACGAGATCACCGGCACGCCGCTGCCCACGGGCACGATGTCCGATGGCGAGGACGTGTCGGCGGCCCTCACCGGCAGGGGCCGGGCGACCCGTCAGGCGCCGATCTTCTGGCGCCGGCCGCCCGACCGGCCGGGCAAGGACGGCATCGACAACCCGGATCTGGCCGCCGGAGACGGCCGCTGGAAGTACTACGTCAATTTTGATGGCGGTGCGGCACAACTCTTCGACGTCGAGGCCGATCCCGCCGAGACAAAGAATCTCGTGGCCACGGAACCGGACATCGCCGCCCGACTGCAGCGGGCCGTGGAGACCTGGAACGCCTCGGTGCCGCCCGACGCCTGCGTCCCGCGGTAGGCGGTGCCTGCGGCACGCATCACGCCCCGCCGTCGGCGGCGGGCGCCGCCGCGGTGCTGGCGGGCGCTGCCTCGGTGCGCGGCAGGAGCAGGCAGCCCAGGGGCTGCAGGCAGCCCGCCACCAAGAACGCGGTGGGGGTGTCGCACCACGCCGCCAGCGGACCCGCCAGCCATGAGCCGCAGCTGGTGGCGAAATTCATCAGCGCCATCGACGCCGTGAACTGCGTGGCCGCCACGGACGGTGACGCCACCCGCATGAAGATGCCGAACAGGGCCACCGACGACATCGCCAGGCACACCGCATCGAGCGCCACCCAGCCGAACACGATGTCGGAACGATCCCAGAAGCGCGACAGGCACGAGAACCCGATCCAGGCCGCACCCACGAGGACGTTGGCCATGAGCGCCGTGAGCCGCGGACCGAGCCAGCCGGAGAGAAAGCCGCCGGCCACGCCCGAGGCCAGGCCGAAGAGCACGCCGCTACCGGTGATGGCGGAAAATCGCTCCCGTGACCAGTCCAGCCGTTCGATGAGTTCCACCGTCATGATCGCCAGCAGCGCCGCGGGCAGGATCTTGACGCTGAAGGCGCCCACGGCGGCGCGGAGGGCCGCGGGACGCGTCATGCCGCGGGCCAGGGCCCGGGCCATGCCCAGCAGGTGCGGCGGGGCGTGTGCCGGCCGCGCGGTGGGACGGGAAAACCATCCCCGCAGGAACCGGTCGCCGGGCCGCTCACGGCAGGCGAGCACCATGAGGAACATCGCAGCCTGCAACGCCGCCATCAGGGCGATCGCGGTGGACAGACCCTGTCGCGCCGCCACGATGCCCAGCCCGGCGCCCCCCAGAAAGGTGCCCAGATAGCTCGAGCCATACATCATCCCGCAGGCCCGTTCGCGATCGCGGCCCGCGAGCATGTCGACGGTCAGAGCGTCGACAGCCACGTCCTGCAGGCCCACGAACACGTTGTGCACGAACACGAGCCAGCCCAGCAGCCAGAGGTCACCCTCCGGCACCGCCACGAGCGCCGCCGCACTGAGGAACGCCAGGCACTGGGCCACGAGCAGCCAGGGCCGACGCCGACCCAGCGCCGGAAACATGCCGGCATCGACGACCGGGCCCCACAGCCATTTGAAGCTCCAGGGCAGGAAGTTCATCGCCACCACGCCGCCGATCTGGCCGGCGGTGGCCCCGTGGGCCGCGAGATGGGCCGCGAGCGTCACCGTCACGAAACCGCAGGGCAGCCCCTGGGCCACGTAGAGCAGGCAGAGCACGGCCAGCCGCAGCCGGGGATGGGTGGCGAGCGTGAAATCCATGAGCGGCATCGTACCCGGCGCGGGCTCACGGCATGTCGACGACAGCCTTAATCACGCCGCTGGCCGGCTGGAGCAGGGCCGGAAAGGCCGCGCTCGTGTCGGCGAAGGGGATGTGGTGGGTGATCCAGGGCCGGGTGTCGATCGTACCCTCGGCGATGAGGCGGATGATGCGGGTGAAGTCCCGCGACAGGGCGTTGCGGCTGGCGAGGATGGAGAGTTCACGGCGATGCAGCACTGGCGCGTGCGGAAACGTCAGGGCGTCCTGGGTGATCCCCACGTAGACGAGCCGGCCGCCGAACGCAGCGAACCCCAGCGCCGCCGACATGCTCGCGGCGCTGCCGGTGGCGTCGACGACCACCTCGGCCATGCGGCCGCCGGTGAGCGCGGTCACGGCCGCCAGGGCCGCGTCGCCGGCGGTCACGGTCACGGTGTCCGTCACGCCCATCCGTTCGCGGACGAATGACAGCCGGCTCTCGGCCACGTCCGCCACCACCACGCGGGCCCCGCTGAGTTTCGCGAACTCCACGACCGAGAGCCCGATCGGGCCGGCACCGATCACGAGCACCGTCTCGGCCGCTGTGGGTGCCGCCCGGTCGACGGCGTGGCAGCCGATGGCAAGCGTCTCCACGAGTGCAGCCTGGGCCGAGGACAGGCCGGCGGCCGGGTGTAACTTGCGGGCCGGCACCGTGAACAGGGGGCGCAGGCCGCCGTCGCAGTGCACTCCCAGTGTCTGGTGGTGCTCGCAGCAATTGGTGAGCCCGCGACGGCAGGAATGGCAGGTCTGGCAGTTGATGTAGGGCTCGACGCAGCAGGAGTCCCCCGGCTTCACGTGCGTGACGCCCGCACCCACGGCCACGACCTCGACCCCCAGTTCGTGGCCGGGGATGCGCGGGTAGCTGAAGAACGGCATCTTCCCCAGGTAGCCCCCGTAGTCGGTGCCACAGATGCCCACCGCGCGCACGCGCACGACGGCAGCGCCCGGACCCGGGGCCTCCGGCTCGGGGATGTCGATGAAGCGAAAGGAGCGTGGTTGTTCGAGCAGCAGCGCCTGCATGGTGACTGATTCCTGGTGCGCCACCCTCAGCCGGCGGCGAGGCCGTAGATCCGCACGGCATTGCCGCCGAGCACCGCCTCGCGCTCGACGGCCGACAGCCGCGAGAGAAAATCCTCCACGATGCCCAGCACATCCGCATAGTCGCCCGACAGCAGGCAGACGGGCCAGTCGCTGCCGATCATGAGCCGCTCCGGGCCGAAGGCGGCCAACGCCACCTCGAGATAGGGCGTGAACTCCTCCCGCCGCCAGCCCCGCCAGGCGGCCTCCGTCACCATCCCGGAGAGCTTGCAGGACACGTTGGCATGGCGGGAGAGGGCCTCGATGTCCTGCCGCCAGCCGTGGCTGCCGCCGGTCTTGATCCGCGGCTTGGCGAGGTGGTCGAGGACGAAGGGCTGCCTGGGCAGCAGGCCGGCCAGTTCCACCGCGGCCGGCAGTTGCTGCGGATACACGAGCAGGTCGTAGACGAGATCCCAGTCGCGGAGTTGCTCGAGGCCGTGCACGAAGTCGGCCCCCAGCAGAAACCGGTCGTCCGGCTCGTCCTGCACGACGTGCCGCACGCCCACGAATTTCTCGTGGGCGGCACACTCGCGGAGCTGTTCGGGCAGGCGGTTGCTCCGCAGGTCGACCCAGCCCACCACGCCACGGATGAGAGGACTCGAGTCGGCGAGTTCCAGGAGCCAGCGGCTCTCGGCGAGCGACTGCCGGGCCTGCACGGCCACCGTGCCGCCAACCCCGGAGGCGGCGGCCAGGGGGGCCAGATCGGCGGGCAGAAAGTCCCGCGCCAGACATTCCATGCCCGCCCCGATCCACGGATAGTCCGTGGCCGAGTAGCGCCAGAAGTGTTGATGAGCGTCGATCCGCAACACGCCACCTGCCACCCGTGTGGAGTCGAAACCGGCCGCGCGGGCCGCGGCAGTGTATCCGATCACGCCGGGCCGACGGTGGCTTCAGTTGTTGCCGGGCAGGCCTTCGGCGTGACCCACGTTCCTCACCGGGGCGAAGATCGCCTGCACGTCCCGCAGCAACGTCTCGTCGAGCGGTTCGGCGGCCCAGTCCGCCCAGTCGCGGATGTTCGCCGGGTTCGCGCTGCCGGCCACCGTGGTGGCGATGTCGGGATTCGCCAGGCAGAACTGCAGGGCGAGTTTGGCGATCGGCGTGCCCCGGGAGCGGCACAGCGCCGCCGCCTGCCGGGCCGCGGCCTTCACCGCATCAGGCTCTTTCAGCCAGGCCGGCAGCGGGGCGTCGGTGAGCAGCCGGGCGCTAAACGGCCCCGCGTTCATCACGCCCACGCCCGTGGCCTTGAGGAAGGGGATCGTCTCGTCGGCGAAGCGGGTGTTCTGCAGCGTGTACTGGTTGTAGTTGAGCACGCAGTCGACCCGGGCCTGGTCACAGATGAAGCGAAAGATCTTCTGCGGATAGCCGCTGAAGCCGATGAACCGCACCTTGCCGCCGGCCCGCGCCCGCTCCAGGGCGGGCAGCGTCTCGTCGACGATCTGCTGCATGGGCACGAACTCGATGTCGTGGCAGAGCACGATGTCGAGGTGGTCGGTGCCCAGCCGATGCAGCGACACGTCGATGCTCTCGGCTACCCGGCGGGCCGAGAAATCGAAGTGCCCGAGGTCGTAGCGGCCGAGTTTCGTGCACAGCAGGTAGTCCCGCCGCGGCACGTCCCGCAGCGCCACGCCGAGCAGCACCTCACTCATGCCCCGGCCGTAGAAGGGGCTCGTGTCGATGAGCGTCAGGCCCCCCTCGAGTGCGGCGCGGACGCTTCCCAGCACCTCGTCGAGGGTCACGCGGCGGAACTCCTGACCCAGGGAACTGGCCCCGAAGGCCAGGATCGGCACCTGGAGGCCGGTCTGGCCAAGGCTGCGGGTCTGCATGATCGGTTCCTGGGGGTGTGAGTGGCGGCAAGCCGCCCGACGGGCGGAACGGCTGCGTCCGGCGCGGCCCTCCGCGGCGCCGCCGGCGTCACGCTAGAACGTCCGGCAGCCCAACGACAACAGCAGGTTGGCCCAGGGGGCCGTGTCGGCCGTCTGGATCGTGAGCACGTGCGCGTCCGAAGCCACGGCCTTGTAGAAGTCCCACTTCAGGATCGGCACGAGGTCGCAGGACGCTCCGGCGGCTGCGATGATGCGCCGGTACTCGGCCCACACCGGCGGATCGCCCGGCGTGGCCGCCGCGTAGGAGTCGCTGCGGTCCACGCCCATCGTGTGCACCTCGTCGACGCGCACGGTGCCCAGGATGGCCTCCAGGACCTGGGCCACTGTGGGAACTCCCGGCATGAGTTGCAGCGACACGAGTTCGGCCCGCGGGCCACGGGCGTTCTCGGCGGGGTAGTTGCCGTCGGCGATCAGCACCTGCGAGTGATGGCCGCTGCGGGCCAGGATGCGCAGGATCTCGGGATGCAGGAGGGCAGTGTTGAGCATCGCTGTTCCTCGGGGCTATGCGGACCGGGTCGCCGCCGCGGCCCGCAGGCTGGCGATCGTCCGCTCCGCCGCCGCGCGGGGCGACGGCAGCGGAAACACCTCGGCCGACAGGTGGCCTTCGTAGCCGATCCGGCGCAGGGCCGCAACGAGCGGCGCCGGATCAGTGTGCCCGAAGCCCAGCGCCCGGCGGTTGGAGTCGGCCCAATGGACGTGCCCCACGCGGCCGGCGCCCCCCTCGAGCGCTGCGGCCACGTCCGCCTCTTCGATGTTCATGTGAAACAGGTCGCAGAGCAGCTTGACCGTGCCCAGACCCCGACCCGCAAGGAATGCCAGGGCGTCGGCCTGTCGGTTGAGCAGATCGGTCTCGTAGCGGTTGAGGGGCTCGTAGAGCAGTGGCTGGCCGTGGCTCGCGGCGCGGTCGCCGAGGGCCTCGAGCGCGTCGGCGAGCCACTTGAGCGCCTCCTCGCGCGGCAGGGCCGGCGAACTTCTGCCCTGCATCGACCCGATGATGGCCGGCGCCCCGAGGGCCCCGGCGGCGTCGACGATCTCCCTGCCGAAGGCCAGGGCGCGGCCGCGGACCTCGGCGTCGGCGTGCGTGAAGGACAGCCCATGCCGCAGCCAGCCGGCGCCCGTCCCCACGGCGGCCAGGCCCAGCCCGTGCGCATCGAGCAGCCGCCCCAGCGATTCCTCGGGCAGTTCGGCCGCCGCCGCCGGAAACACCTCCACGGCGTCGAATCCCAGCGCCGCCGCCTCGCGGCACCCGGCGTCAAGTCCATCGTGGAACACGAACGGCCCCTGCCGCGCCTCGGGCACCAGGCACACCGTGACGGCCGATTTCATGCGGGCACCGCGGCCCCGAACAGCGGCCGCAGGTGCCGCTCGAGGATGTTTTCCGTGACCTGCCGGGCCACCACGTCGCGGTTGGCGTCGAGCAGGTCGGTGTAGCGGCCGCCCTGCTTGGCGGCCACCTTGAACGACACGTGCAGCAACTGTCGCACGTGCGGGTTGAACTCCGGCCGCGCGGGCACGTGACGGATGGCGGCCGCCAGCAGCGGCCCGTCCCACGACTCGACCTCGGCCACCGACGGCAGCCGGGCGCGGTCGATGTCGATCACCGCCGCATAGGGTGCCGCCAGTTCATCGATGTGATCGAGGGCGTAGCCGTAGATCTCCCGCGCCAGCACCAGGCCGTCCCCTCCCGCCTCGGCCAGGCCGATCAACTCCTCGAGCCACGTCGTGCCCGCGGTCTTGAGGTGGACGCCGGCGCCGGTCGTGGCGAGCACCCGCCTGATGATCGGATAGAGCGAAAACTTGTCGCTCCCGGAGTGCACCGACAGTTTCAGGTTCCGCGGCAGGCCATACCTCGCGGCGGCATGCGCGAGCACGGCCACGTCGTGGGAAAACTCCCGCTCGAAGGCAGCCAGGTCGCCCACGTAGTCGACGCCTTTGTTGAACCGGCCGCTGAACTTCGGGGCGATCGTCTGCAGGGGCACCCCCTCATCGGCGAGGAGCGCCAGGATCACGAGCAGTTGCGGCGGCGTCTGCGGGGCGTCGGTTTCATCCATGCTCACCTCGACGACGACGTCGGCGCCGCGGTGGGCCGCGATCTCGCGGTGGATGGCCCCGGCCTGGCGGCAGGCGCGCAGGTAGTGCCGCGCGATCGCGGCCAGGGCCGGGCGGTCGAGTTCCACGGGCTCGGCGATGCCCGGCACGATGATGCGGCCCACGAGTTCGGCATGCCGACCCACGAAAGCGTCCACGTCGGCGGCAGCGGCCGGAGCGCCGATCGCGTCGGCCACATCGATCGTGAAAAAGTCACTGCATTCGAGGAACCCGGCCACCGTGTCGAGGCGGATGTGGTCGGCGTCCACGAACCAAGGATGCGGCCACTTCCGCGCGGCGATGGCCCGGGCCGCGGCGGCCCGCACGCTCTGCGGCCGGCTGCCGATGAAGGAGTGCTCGCGGTTCGACTTGTTCCACACCGGCGCCACGACGACCCCCTCGGCGGCCAGCCGCTCGAAGGCGGCCAGCTGCGCCTCCGCCTGGTGCGCGAACCGGTCGCCGACGCCAAAGGAAAGCCGGGGGAGCTCGAGCATGGGGCCGGGTCCCGCGGGGCTAGACATCGAGGTTCTTCACGTCGAGCGCATGCCGCTCGATGAACTCACGCCGCGGCTCCACCTGTTCGCCCATCAGCACACGAAACAGGTCGTCAGCCGCGGCGGCGTCGGCCATCGTGATCCGCAGCAGCGTGCGATTGGCGGGATCAAGCGTGGTGTCCCGCAACTCCTCGGCATTCATCTCGCCGAGCCCCTTGAAGCGGGTGATGGAGAGCCCCTTTTCCCCCGCTCGGCGCACGGCCGTGAGCAGCCCGCGCAGGTCTTCGAGGCCGATCTCGTTGTCGCCGCGACGCAGCGTGTAGCGCGGCGCCTCGCTGCCGGTACGGTCCTCGGGCAACAGCGCGCCGATGCCGAAGCCCATGGCCTCCAGCTCCTTGAGCGCCGAATTGATGCTGCGCACCTCGTGCAGGTCGACCACCACGAGCTGGTCGCCGCCCGTGTCGGGCGACGTGCCCGGCGTGACGCCCGCGGCCGGCGGCCCCTCGTCGGGACGGCCCACCACGAGTTCGCCACCCGAGGTGGTCTCCTTGCCCTTCACGAAGGCCTCCAGCTGGTCGCGGCTGACGAACCAGTGCTCCTCGGCGCCGTAGTAGACGTGGTACATGGGTAGCTTGCCGGTCGCGGCATCGCGGCGACCGGCATGGTCGCGGAGGCTCACGCCGCGCCGCTCCAGGGCCACGAGCGCGTCCTCCAGGCCGGCCAGCGTGCGGCACAACTTCTGCATCGCCTCTCCGGAGATCTCGCGGCCGTCGCCCGGCAGGAACACGCCCTCGCCGAGTCCCTGGTCGAGGAGCTGGGTCTTCATCTCGTCCTCGGTCTGCACGTAATACACCGTCTTCTTCGAACGCACACGGAACAGCGGCGGCTGGGCCACGTACACGTGGCCGGCCGAAACGAGCTGCGGCATCTGCCGGTAGAAGAAGGTGAGCAACAGCGTGCGAATGTGGGAGCCGTCGACGTCGGCGTCGGTCATGATCACGATCTTGTCGTAACGCCGTTTGCCGAGATCGGTCTCCTCGCCGAACCCGGAGCCGATCGCCACGATCAGGCTGCTCACCTCCTCGTTGGCCAGCACCTTGGCGGTGCGGCTCTTGTAGGCGTTGATGATCTTGCCGCGCAGCGGCAGGATGGCCTGGTATTCGCGGAGCCGGCCCCCTTCGGCCGACCCGCCGGCCGAATCGCCCTCCACGAGATACAGCTCGCACTTCTCCACCTCGCGGCTGGTGCAGTCGCGCAGCTTGCCGGGCAGGCCACCGCCGGAGAGCGCGTTCTTGCGGTCCCGCAGTTCCTTCCGCGCCTTCTTGGCCGCCTCGCGGGCCTCGGCCGCCAGGATGCCCTTCTCGATGATCGCCTTGGCGCTCTTGGGGTTCTCCTCGAGGTACTTCCCCAGGAAGTCGCCGACGGCCGAATTGATGATCCCCTCCACCTCGCCATTACCCAGCTTGGTCTTGGTCTGGCCTTCGAACTGCGGATGCGGCACCCGCACGCTGATGATCGCCGTCAGCCCCTCACGGACATCCTCGCCCGTGGGCAGCAGGTTGTCGCTCAACGACTTGTAGAGGTTGCTCTTTTTGCCGTACTGGTTCAGCGTGCGCGTGAGCGCGGAGCGGAACCCCGCCACGTGCGTGCCCCCCTCGGTCGTGGAGATGTTGTTGACGTAACTGTGGAGGTTCTCCGTGTACTCCTTGGCGTACTGGAAGGCGATGTCCCAGGACACGCCGTCCTGGCTGCCCTTGATCGAGATCACGTCGCCGTGCACGTGCTCACTGGCCTGGTTCAGCTGCTCCACGAACTGGACGATCCCGCGCTCGAAGAAGTACTCCTCGGCGTTGCCGCTGGCGGCGTCGACGAACCGCACCCGCAGCCCCGAGTTCAGGTACGCCAGTTCCCTGAGCCGCCGGGCGAGCACGTCCCAGGAAAACTTGGTCTGCGGGAAGATCTGCGGGTCGGGCTTGAACGTGGTCTTCGTGCCGGTGCGGGTCGTGGCTCCCATCTTGCGCACCGGTCCGGTGGGCTCGCCGCGCTGGTATTCCTGCTGCCAGACGTGGCCCTCCCGGGATACCTCCACCTCGCACCATTCGGAGAGGAAGTTCACCACGGTCACGCCCACGCCGTGCAGGCCGCCGGAGGTCTGGTAGGCGCCCTTCTCGAACTTGCCGCCGAACTTGAGCACCGTCATCACGCCCTCCAGCGTGGAGACGTCCCGCTCCATCTCCTCGGAGAG
>QWPN01000090.1 GCA_003671185.1 Planctomycetota bacterium | reverse complement strand
GTGCGGCAACAGATCGGAGAGTTCCATGCCGCAGGCGCCGTGCCGCCTGAAGGCGAATGGCGAGCCGAGCAACTTCGGCCGGCCCGAGATGAAGGCAAACCGCTGCCCCTTGACGAGATCCTCGGGCACGGCCTGACCGCTGTGGGTGTTGAGCACGGGTTTGGGGTCGAAGCAGTCGACGTGGCTGACGCCACCACTGGCGAAGAGCAGGATCACGCTCTTGGCACGGGCCGCGAAGTGGGGCGGCCGTGCAGCCAGCGGATGCGCACCGGCCGTAGCCCGGGCAGCCCCGCCAAGCAGGCCCGCCAGCGCGACACCTCCGATCCCGATCCCGATGTCCCCGAGGGCCGTGCGCCGGGAAATCGCCGTCCGTCGTGCGTCGTCGCCCTTCATGATCGCGTTCACTCCCTGGTCACGGTCTGGTCGAGGTTCAGCAGCGCCGTGGCCACGTGGAACCAGGCCGCCAGGTCGGCGGCCTCGTCGTCGTCACGCAGCGGAACGGCAACCAGCCCGCCGCGCACCGCGTCGAGGAGCCGTCGGGCCGAGGCGGGATCGGACCGATATCGGTCGCGAAGACTGTCGAACAGCGACACGAGTGGCGCCATCTCCGCAGCGCTTGGCCGGCGCGCCGTGGCCAGCCGATACCCGTCGCGTACCCCAGACTCGACATCGACCGGCAACGCACCAGATGCCTCGGGGGGGACTTCCGCCGGCGGCGCGGCGGCGGCATGCAACTGCCGCGCCTCCTCGGCAGAGAGCGCCCGACCGAATACGGCCGCATGGGCCACGGCACCCGTGAGGGGGGCGAACATGTCCGCCCGCGCGGCGACGAACAGGCCTTCGGTGCCGCCCGTGCCCGGCTCGAGTTCCCCGTCGATGTCCGGCACGTCGGCTCCGTCCAGGAACACCCGTACCTGTGCGGCGTCGCGCACCAGCACGGCGTGGTGCCAGCGCCGTGGCTCGAGCCGCGCACGGCCCGCCAACACCCCGCCCCGCGCGTTGCCGTTGAACATGAACAGTCGCCCGCGCAGGTCGGCACGATGGGTGCCGCCGATACCCAGATGATCACCGGCATCGGGGCTGCCGTCGACGCCGCGCGAGACGAGATACGCGGTGACGGGCCGCTCCTCCTCGGCGAGTTCGTTTCGGAACCACAGGGACGCGCTCCAGGCGGGGCCGGGCGGGGCCGGGCCGGCGTCGAGGCGGCCGCCGCGACAGGTGGCGAACGGGCTGGCGTCGAACCGAATATCGCCCGTGGCCCGCAGCGGCGCGGCAGCGCCTGCCAGCGCGCCGGCCACGAGCGGCTGCAGCCCGGCGATCACAGACCCGTAGTCGGCGGCGAAGGCGATGGCCGTCTCCGGCGGTGCGGCCGGTCGCACCGCCGGCCGGCCGGTCAGCCGATGGGCGAGGGCGAAAGCGGCCTCCATGTGCGCCGGGTCGTTGAGCAGTGTCAGCGCCTGCAGCGGCGTGTTGGTCCGCGCCCGCTCCGCACAGCAGGCGGTGCGGTCGGGGGCGTCGAAGACGGCCAGCCCGGGATGCAGGCTGAGACGCCGCCACACGGTGTAGATGCCGCGCCGGTAGCGGTCCGCGCCGGTCGCCGGACGGTACACCGGCGACTTGCCGTCGCGGATCCACCACAGCCCGTCCGGCTGCGGCGGATAGGCAGGCGGGCCGCCCGCCTCCGCGGTCAGGACCCCGGCGATCGCCAGCGCGTTGTCGCGAATCGTCTCCGCCGGCAAACGCAGCCGTACTACCCGGGACAGCCAGCGGCCGTCGGGATCGGCCTGCCTCGCCGCCGGCGTCACCGATGAAGACTGGGCGTAGGTGGCTGAGAGCACGACCTGCCGCAACAGTCGCTTCATCGACCATCCGTTCTCGACGAATTCCGCGGCCAGCCAGTCGAGCAGTAGCGGATGCGTGGGACGCTCACCATGAAGGCCGAAGTCCTCGACCGTCGACACGAGGCCGCGGCCGAAGAGTTCGGCCCACCAGCGGTTGACGGTGACCCGGGCCGTGAGCGGATTGGCCGGGTCGACGAGCCAGCGTGCCAATCCCAGCCGGTTGGCGGGCAACTCCGCGGCGGGGGCGGGGAGTGCCCGGGGCAGCCCTGGCTCGACGACCGCGCCCGGCGCCTGGTAGTCGCCGCGCAGCAGGATCCGCGTTTGCCGCGGCGCATCGAGTTCCTGCATCACGAACGTGGAGCTGCCGCCCACCGCCACCGTCGGCCCGCCCATCAGATTACGGCCCTCCCCACCGCCGCCGCCGGTCTCGTCGGGCGTGCTGTTGAAATAGGCGAAGAGCCGGTAGTAGTCGCGCTGCGAGAAGGGATCGTGCTTGTGGTTGTGGCACCGCGCGCATTCGAGCGTCGTACCCAACCAGACCGTGGCCGTGACGTTGACCCGGTCGATCACCTGCGCGGTGCGCCGGGCCTCCGCCGGCGTGCCCGACTCCAGGTTGCAGGGGGCGGCCCGATGGAAGCCGGTGGCGATGCGCTGCTGGAGCGTGGCGGCGGGCAGCAGGTCACCGGCCAGCTGCTCGATCGTGAACTGGTCGAACGGCATGTCGGCATTGAGCGCCGCGATCACCCAGTCGCGGTAGGCCCAGGAGTCGCGCAGGTCGTCGTCGTGGTAGCCCGTCGAATCGCCGTAGCGGGCGGCGTCGAGCCAGGGCTGGGCCCAGCGTTCACCGAAGCGCGGGGAGGCGAGGAGCCGATCCACGACCTGCTCGCGCGCCGCCGGCGACGGGTCGGCCAGGAACGCATCCAGTTCGGCCACGGTCGGCGGCAGGCCGATCAGGTCGAGTCCCACGCGGCGCAGCCACACGTCCGGATCGGCAGCTGCTGCCGGCCGCAGCCCGCGCTCTGCCAAAGACTCTTGCACGAAGAAGTCGACCGGCGTGCGACACCACGCCGGATCACCAACGGCCGGCAGCGCCGGCCGCTGTGGCCGCGCGTAGGCCCAATGCACCGGCACCTCGGCCGCAGGCGACCCCGCGGTCTCGGGCCACAACGCTCCCTGGTCGATCCAGGCCCGAATGATGTCGATGGCGGCCGCGTCGAGCGGCTCACCGTCGGACGGCATGCGCGGCCCGTGGTCCTCACCGAGCAGCCGCCGCACGAGCAGGCTCCTCGAGGCGTCGCCGGGCACGACCGCCGGCCCGGAGAGCCCGCCCGCGAACACGATGCGCCGCGCGTCCAGCCGGAGGCGTGCCTGCTGCTGCTCGGGCCCGTGGCAGTGATGGCAGTGTGCAACCAGCAACGGCTCGACATCGCGCACGAAATCGACGGCGCGTACGGCCGGCGGCCGCGGGGCATCATCCGTCGCCACGGCAGGGCCCGGGGCGGCGGCCAGGGCGCACCCGACCACCACGAGGCGGGCCGCCGACCACGTGTGGCGTGAAAACGCCATCCCCGGCACTCGCGTCGGCGCTGACTGCAAACGGTTCACGCCTCGCTCCCATCGGCCGACACCACTGCCCCCGGGGCGGCCCGCAGGCATGTGCAGATCCTATCGTACTACCCAGCCCTGATTTCCGGGTCGGAACTGGGCTTGAGCGACCGTGGCCGGTCCGCGACCATCGCCGCCCCGAGAGGCCGCGCCCCGCGGCCCCGCCCCCCCGGCCCGGTAGCCCCCGACATGTCGCGGCTTGCAGCTCTCGTCGTGACCGCAGCCCTGCTCGCCGCCCACCAGCCAGGCGCCGCACAGCAGCCTGTCACGATGGCGCCCAACCCGTTCGCACCGCTGCCCGATGGCGCCGTCATCGGCCCGCAGGGCCCCATGCTGCCCGGCCCGCCGCCACTGCCCCGGAATTCCGCCGTCATCCCGCCGCTCGATGCGGAACTCGTGTGGACGAAGATGGTCGACGCGACCGACGACTACTTCAAGGTGCAGTCGGAGCAGCGGGTGGTGTTCGCCAACGGCGTGCCCACAGAGGGCCGGATCGAGACGTTCCCGCAGACCGGAGCCACGATCCTGGAGCCCTGGCGCGGCGACTCCGTGGGCTGGAACGAGCGTTGGGAGTCCACGCTGCAGTCGATCCGGCGAATCGGGGCGATGCGGCTGGTGCCCGACCCCGGCGGCTGGCGTATCGAGGTCGTCGTGCAGAAGGAACTGGAGTTCGTGGCCCGGCCGATGAGGGCCACGGCGGGCGGGGCCTCGTTCCGCAACGACGACTCGCTGTACCGATACGGCACGCCCATGCCGACGCTCGGCCAGCAGGTGGGCGACCAGCCGCGTCCGGTCGCCGCCCCCACGCCGAACATGGGCTGGATCCCGCTGGGTCGGGACGTGCTCCTCGAGCAGAAGATGCTAGCGCGCGTGCTGGCGAAGCTGGGAGTGTCTCCGCTGCCGCAGGCAGAACCGTATTACCAGCCACCCGATGGCTCGCCGGCGGCTCCCGGCGGGGCCGCAGCGCCGGCAGCGGCCACACCGGCCGGACCCGTGTACGGCACACCGGTGCCGCCCGAGCTAGTGCCCCCTGGGGCCGTCATCGCCCCAGGCCCGCCCGTGCCCATCGAGTCGCTGCCGCGGCCCTGACAGCGGCCCGCGTTTCCCCCGGACGCTACTGACAGCCCTCGTCGGTGACGCAGCCTTGCGAGGCGGGGGCCACGCAGCGGATGTACTTGGCGAGGATGCCGCGTGTGGCCTTGAGCGCCGGCGCCCGCCAGGCCGCGTGGCGACGGGCGAATTCCTCCGGGCTGACCTGGGCGTCGATCGTGGCGGCATCGGCGTCGATCACCACGGTGTCGCCGTCACGGACCAGGGCGATCGGCCCGCCCTCCTGCGCCTCGGGCACGACGTGCCCCACGATGAACCCGTGTGAACCTCCGGAAAAGCGGCCGTCCGTGATCAGTGCCACGTCGGCCCCCAGGCCCGCGCCCACGAGTGCCGAGGTGGGCGTGAGCATCTCGGGCATGCCGGGGCCGCCCTTGGGGCCCTCGTAGCGGATGATGACCACGTCGCCGCGGTGGATCGCCCCCTGCTCGAGTGCCGCCAGCATGGCCTCCTCGCTGTCGAACACGCGGGCGGGTCCCGAGAACCGCATCCCTTCCTTGCCGGTGATCTTGGCCACCGCGCTGCCGGGGGCGAGGTTGCCGTGCAGGATCGTGATGTGCCCCGTCTTCTTGAGCGGCTGCTCCACCGGCTGGATGATCTTTTGCCCGGGCGCCAGCCCCTTGCTCGTGGCCAGGTTCTCGGCGAGCGTCTTGCCCGTCACGGTCATGCAGTCACCGTCCATCAGTCCCTTGTCGAGCAGGTACTTCATCAGGCCGCTGGTGCCACCGATGGAATGCAGGTCTTCCTGCACGTACTTGCCGCTGGGCTTGAGATCGGCAAGGTAGGGAATCCGTCGCGCCACCTTCTGGAAGTCGGCCGGCCCGAGGTCGACGCCGACGGATCGGGCCATGGCGATCAGGTGCAGCACGGCATTGGTGGAGCCGCCCAGCGCCATGATCGTGACCATCGCGTTCTCGAAGGCCCGGCGGGTCATGATGTCGCGGGGCTTGAGATCGCGTTCCAGGAGCAGTTTCGCGGCGGCCCCTGCCCGTAGGCACTCCTGCTGCTTGTCGGGGTGCTCGGCGGGAATCGACGCCGAGTCGGGCAGGGTCATGCCCATGGCCTCGATCGCCGTGGCCATGGTGTTGGCGGTGTACATGCCGCCGCAGGCTCCGGCTCCCGGGCAGGCATGGCGGACGATGTCACCGCGACGGGCGTCGTCGATCCGGCCCGCCACGTACTCGCCGTAACACTGAAACGCCGAGACGATGTCGAGCGTGGAGCCGTCGGCCAGATGGCCGGGCTTGATGGTGCCACCGTAGACCATCAGGGCCGGCCGGTTGAGTCGGCCCATGGCGATCAGGCAGCCGGGCATGTTCTTGTCGCAACCTGGGATCGCTACCAGCGCGTCGTACCATTGGGCCTGCATCACAGTCTCGATCGAGTCGGCGATCACGTCGCGAGACGGCAGCGAGAAACTCATGCCGTCGGTGCCCATCGAGATGCCGTCGCTGACGCCGATGGTGTTGAAGCGCATGCCCACCATGCCGGCGGCCTGCACGCCCTCGCGGACTCGGGCGGCCAGCGTGTCGAGGTGCATGTTGCAGGTGTTGCCCTCGTACCACATGCTGGCGATGCCGACCTGCGGC
Organism: Planctomycetota bacterium; assembly: GCA_003671185.1. Classification (GTDB taxonomy): domain Bacteria; phylum Planctomycetota; class Planctomycetia; order Pirellulales; family UBA1268; genus QWPN01. Next base: position 6,297 of record QWPN01000090.1, on the reverse strand, counting down.
TTGTCGAGGTCGGCCGGCTGCAGTCCGGTGCCGAGCAGCATGGCCTGCGAAGCCCCCTGGGAGCGGGGCTGGGTGATGCGGGCGCTGTAACGGTTGAGCTGCTGGGTCATCAGGTCTGTCGTCCTCGGCGGAAGATGCGGGCGGAGCCCGGGGGCTTCGCGACGACCGCGGGCCACCCGGAGTCGCGGCCGCAGGATAATATGCGGGCCACGGCATGGAAAGCGGCGGCCCGCGTGCCGCGGCGGACAAATCATCCCGGCATCATGACTCCGTCCTTCATCTACTTCGACCTCGGCAACGTGCTGTTCACGTTCGACCGGGAGCGGGCCTTCGGCCGCATGGCGGCGGTCAGCGGCAGCGATGCGGCCACCGTGCGCGCCGTCGTCATGGCCGGTGGCCTGCAGGAAGCGCTCGAACGGGGAGCGATCGACTGGCTGGAGTTCCACGCCACGTTTTCGCAACGCACCGGCACCACCTCCGAACCGACGGCCCTGGCGGTGGCCGCCAGTGACATGTTCGCGCTCAACGTGGCAATGCTGCCGGTACTTGCGGCCCTGGACCGGATGGGCATGCCGCTGGGCATCCTCTCCAACACCTGCGATCCGCACTGGCGGCACCTGCTGTCGGGCGGCTTCGCCATCCTGCCGGGCACGTTCCGGCATCTCGTGCTCAGCCACGAGGAGGGCTGCCTGAAGCCCGAGGCGGGGATCTACGCCAGGGCCGCGGCCCGCGCCGGCGTCGTCCCAGGCTCCATCTTCTTCTGCGACGACGTCGCCGAGCACGTGGCCGCGGCCCGCGCCGCGGGCTGGGATGCCGAGGTGTTCACCGGCGCCGCCCGCCTGGCGGGGCAACTGGCAAAACGCGGACTCAACCTCGGGTTGTAGTGCGCACCGCCAGCCAGGCGGCCAGCGCCCGCTCGTCGAACCTGCCCTCCATGACCACGGCGCCGTCCACCTCGAGCACGGGCACGCGGTCGCCGTAGCGCATGCGCGTGGCCGGTTCGGCATCGACGTCGCGAATCACCACCGCCGGCATGAGCACGGCGACCAGATCCTCCGCCTGTTCGCAGAGGTGGCAGCCACGCCGGCTGTAGAGCACTCCGGCCACCGTTTGGGGTATCATGATGATGCTGGGTCGACCGGAGCTCTGGGGCGACGACGATCCGGCGACCGCCGCCAACCGCCAGCAGGCGCCACGTGTCCGCCTCCGTCAAGACCATCGACGACTTCGTGCAGATCATCCAGCGCAGCGGGCTGGTGGACGAGGTCCGCCTGCAGCAGGTGATCTCCGCCTGGCCGGACCGCTCCCTGCCGCTACCCGATGACCTGCCGCAGGCTCTGGTCACGGCCAACCTGCTCACGGACTGGCAGGTCGAGCAACTCCGCAAGGGACGCCACAAAGGCTTCACGCTGGGCCGCTACAAGCTGCTCAAACTGCTGGGCGCCGGCGGCATGAGCAGCGTCTACCTGGCGGAGCATGCCACGCTGCACAGCAAGGTGGCGATCAAGGTCCTGCCGGTGAAGCGGGCCGACCAGTCGTCATACCTGGCCCGCTTCGAGCGCGAGGCCCAGCAGTCGGCCCGGCTCAACCACCCCAACATCATCCGCACCTTCGACCTCGACACATCCGGCGCGATTCATTTCATCGCCATGGAGTACATCGCCGGAATCGACCTGCACGCCAAGGTGAAGCGCGACGGTCCGCTCGATGTGCGCGAGGCGGCGGACTTCATCCGCCAGGCGGCGATCGGCCTGCACCATGCCCATGACGAGGGGCTGACGCACCGCGACGTGAAGCCGGCCAACCTGATGCTGGACACACGGGGCACGGTGAAGGTGCTCGATCTGGGGCTGGCGTTGGCCGGTGGCGACGAAGACGAGTCGCTGACCCGAGAGCACGACGAGAAGGTGCTGGGCACCGCCGACTACCTGGCTCCGGAGCAGGCCACCGACAGCCACAAGGCCGACCGACGGTCCGACATCTACGCACTGGGCTGCACGCTCTACTACCTGCTGGTGGGCCGGGCGCCCTTCGCCCAGGGCAGCCTGGCCGAGCGGATCCAGTCGCATCTGCGCAAGCCGCCGCCGAACCTGCTCGAGCAACGGCCCGACGTGCCGACCGCGATCGTGGAACTGTACTTCCGCATGTTGGAGAAGCATCCGGATGCCCGGCCGCAGACGGCCCAGGAAGTCGCCGACGCACTGGCCAACTGGCTGGCAGCCGGCAGCGGCAAGGCGCCGGCGGCGCGGGGCGAGTTGCCGCGGCGCACCCTGCCGCGTCGCAGCGCTTCGCCGGGGAGCGGCCCGGCCTCCGGTGCCACCACGGTCGTCCGCAGCGGGCCGGGAAGTGGCAGTTCGAGCGACGTCCCGATCGGCCGCATGCCGGTGGCCACAGCCACCGATTCGGGCAGCCTCTCCTTCACCCCGCCGCCGTCGAGCGCCGCCAGGTCGACGCAGCGGCTGCCCCGGGTCACCGCGGCCGGCCCCGCCGCCCGGAGCGGTCGTGGCAGCCAGGACACCCAGCCCGGCGACGAGGAACAGCCCGCCAAGCAGGGCCGGCGCCGGCCGCTGGAATTCGCCGGTTTGCCGCTCGGTTTCTGGATCGCGGCCCTGCTCGGCGTGCTGCTGGCGGTATTCCTGGGCGTCAAGGTGATGATGCGTTGAGCGGGGTGATCGGCCCTGCGCCGCGGCCCACGCCGGGCGACCTTGCGTGCCGGTGGCACACTGGCACAATTGCGACCGTCGCCTCTGCGGAGGCGCCGACCGCCAACTCGCATCGCACGCCCTCGACACCTCCCGGAGCCCAGTCATGTCCACGATCGTCGACATCCACGCCCGCCAGATTCTCGACAGCCGCGGCAACCCGACGATCGAGGTCGACGTGACGCTCGCCGACGGAGCCTTCGGCCGGGCCGCCGTGCCCTCCGGCGCGAGCACCGGCGCCCATGAGGCCTGGGAAAAGCGGGACGGCGACAAGGGCATGTATCTCGGCAAGGGCGTGCTGGAGGCCGTGGAGAACGTCAACACGCGCATCGCCGAGGAGCTCGAGGGCTGCGACGCGCTCGACCAGACCGGCGTCGACACCATGATGCTGGAACTCGACGGCACGCCCAACAAGAAGGTGCTGGGGGCCAACGCGGTGCTCGGCGTGTCGCTGGCGGTGGCGCACGCCGCCGCGGAGCACTGCGGCGTGCCGCTGTACCGCTACCTGGGCGGCGCCAGCGCCCGGCTGCTGCCCGCCCCGATGATGAACATCATCAACGGCGGCGCCCACGCCGACAATCCGCTCGACGTCCAGGAATTCATGGTCATGCCGCTGGGCTTCGACACGTTCGACGAGGCGCTGCGAGCGGGCGTGGAGACCTTCCATGCCCTGAAGAAGGTGCTGAAGGACAAGAAGCTGGCCACGGCCGTGGGCGACGAGGGGGGCTTCGCCCCACACATCGGCACCTGCGCCGAGGCGTTGGAAGTGATCCTGGCCGCGATCTCCAACGCCGGCTACAAGCCCGGTGAGCAGATCGCCATCGCCCTCGACGTGGCGGCCACGGAACTCTACGACGCCAAGAGCGGCACCTACACCATCGAGGGCAAGTCGCTCGACTCAGCCGGCATGGTCGATTTCCTGGCCGGCCTGGCCGGCCGTTATCCGATCGTGTCGATCGAGGACGGCTGCTCGGAGGATGATTGGAAGGGCTGGAAGCTGATCAGCGAGAAGCTCAAGGGCCGGGTGCAACTCGTGGGCGACGACCTGTTCGTGACGAATTCGGAGCGGCTGTCCCGCGGCATCGCCGAGGGCGTGGCCAACAGCATCCTCGTGAAGGTCAACCAGATCGGCACCCTCACCGAGACGATCGCCGCCGTGCAGTTGGCACACCGTTCCGGCTACACCTCGATCTCCAGCCACCGCAGCGGCGAGACCGAGGATGCCACGATCGCCGACCTGGCCGTGGGCCTGTCCACGGGCCAGATCAAGACCGGCTCCGCCTCGCGCAGCGACCGGGTCGCCAAGTACAACCAACTGCTGCGCATCCAGGAGTCGCTCGGCGACGGCGCCCTGTATGCCGGCCGCGACGTGCAGGCACGCTGGGCCGGCCTGTAGTCCGTAGGGCCTTGCCCGGGGCTCACCACTGGTCGCCGATGTGCCAGGCACGATCCTCAATCAGCCGGCTGCAACCACGGGTTCGCGCGGAAAGGTCGTGCGCACGACCTCCAGGAACTCCTCGCGCGTGGTGACGCGGGACACCCGGCCGCGGAAGTCGCGCGCCCCCGGCAACCCCTGCGCGTAGGCACAGGCGAACTTGCGCATCAGCAGCGTGCCCCGCTCCACGCCGAACCGGGCGCAAACCAGCTCGTAGTGGTGGAGCACGATCGCCCGTTGCTCGTCGAGCGAGGGGTCGGCGGGGGGAACGGCACCACGCAGCAGGGCCGCCGCCTGGGCGAAGATCCAGGGCCGGGCCAACGCCTCCCGGGCGATCATCACGCCGTCCACGCCACTCTCGCGCAGCCGGTCCACGGCCGTCTGCGCCGAATCGATGTCGCCATTGCCCACGACGGGCATCCGCGACACGCTGCGCTTCACGGCCGCGATCGCCTCCCAGTCGGCCCGACCCTTGAAGAACTGCGCCGCCACGCGGCCGTGCACGGTGAGGCAGGCGGCGCCGGCTTCCTCGATCCGCTGGGCCACCTCGAGCGCCGTGCGGCAGGAGTCGGCGCAGCCGAGGCGAATCTTCGCGGTCACCGGCACGTCGCCGCAGGCCTCGACGACCCGACGCACGATCTCGCCCACCCGATCCGGGTCACGCAACAGCCACGAGCCGCTGTGCGCCTTTTCGGTCACCTGTCGCACCGGGCAGCCGAAGTTGAGATCCACGACGCTGACGCGGAAGTCCCGGGCCAGCCTCCGACCCACGCAGGCCAGGTTATCCGGATCGTTGTCCCACATCTGCACCGCCAGCGGACGCGGCTCGTCGCGCACGCCCCACAGCCGGTCGGGATGTTCGCCGCGCTTCGTCTCCAGCCACGTGGCACTGCGGGCGGCGATCATCTCCGTGGCCAGCAGTCCAGCGCCACCGAACTCACGGACCACCTGCCGGTAGGCGTAGTTCGTGTAGCCGGCCATCGGCGCCTGCAACAGCGGCGGGTCGACCACGACCGGACCGATGTGCAGCGGGGCGACGGGAGGTGTGCTGGGGTCGACCATGTCGGGCTGATGCAAAGTGGCTGCGGCGGAACGAATCCGGGCCGCACACGGCCGTCGGTGTCACCGCGGTGGCACCAGTGTACGCTGCCGCGGAGCTGCCCGGGCCCTCACTCGGCGGCCGCCGGCGACGGTGGCGGCGCGGCCACCGCTGGCTGCGGACGCCACTGGATCGGGGTGCCGATGAGCATCGACACGAAGCGGTCGTCGGGCACCGTGGCATCGGCGACAGCCATGGCATATTCGGCGATGTCGAGGTTGTAGGACCGCGTGGCCTGGAGAAACTCGCGCTGCTGGCCAACGAGCGCGGCGTGGGCGGCGATCACGGCCTCGATGGGCCGCTTCCCCTTGGCGTGGTCGGCCTCCGCCATGGCCATCGCCTTGGCCGCGGCCCGCACGGCCGCGGTGCGTGACTCGAGGGCCTCGTGCCGGGCCGGCAACGTCCTCGCGATGGCCCGCACACGGCCGGTGGCGATGCGGCTGGCAAAGATGGCCTCGAAGTGCGTCTGGTAGGGACCTGCCAGGGGGCGATCGACGGGCCAGGGCAGGGGCTCACCCGGCGGCAGCCGCGCCAGGTCGACGAGTTCCTGCTGGGCGGCGCCAAGGTGGGCCCGGGCGTCGGCCAGATCGGCCCGGGCCGCGGCGGCCGCGACGTCGAGCGTGGCGCGGTCATGCGGATCGGCACCGGGCGCGATCAGGTCGAGCCGCTCGATGGCCTCGGTGACGCAACGCACCAGGGCATGCGCGGTCGACACCTTCCAGTAGGCCTGCGCGATCCACAGCCGCCGCGTCCGGTCACCGGACCGCTCCAGCGCCTCGAGCAGCGGCAGCGGCCGCACGTAGAGTTGGGCGTCGGCGGCCGCCAAGGGGGGCGCGTTGGGCCTGCCGGAGAGCGGCTCCAGAAGTTCGGCGAGCAACGCCGCGGCGTCGCTTCCCGGAGCATCGACCCGCGCAGGCGGCTGGACGCCGGCGGCCGGCTGCGCCGCATCCGGCGGCTCCGCAGGGCTGGCGGGCGGTGCGACATTCGGCTCCGCGGGCGGGTTCTCCGGCGCCACACCGTCAGCCGACGGATCCCGCGCAGTCGGCTCGGCCGTCCCCGGG
>QWPN01000141.1 GCA_003671185.1 Planctomycetota bacterium | reverse complement strand
TGATCGGCAGCAAGGTGACGAGCGCGATCACCTCGGCCTCGAGCGCCATCGGGGCGTTGAGCCTGGCGGCACGCGACTGCGTTGCCGAGGGAATGAATCCCTGTTCGTAGGTCGCGAAGCCGTCCGGGCCTGGAAAGAACACACCGAGACCACCCACCACCTCGTTCGTTCCAAGGCGGTAGATGCCGAGGCCGCCCGGCATGGTGGCGATACCGCGGGCGACCGCGGTCGTCGGTGTCGTTGGGTCGAGTTGTGCGGCGTAGGAGTCGCGGCTGATGATCAGGGGTCCGCCGACGCCGGCCGAGACGCTGACGCGGTTGGTGTGCTCGATCGCGAACAGGTCGACCAGCGGCTGTCGGAGGATCCCCGGCGGAAACTGGCCGCCGATCGAGACCGGCGCCACGTAGCCGGGCCCGGCCACGGTGACGTCGGCGCTGCTGGGATTCGCCTGCACCTCCCGCTGCGTGACCGTGCTCTGGCTGATGTGGCTGACAGTGCGCGACGTGAGGATCGCCTGATTGTTGGCGAAGAAGGCCCCCGTGCGGGCCTTGGCCACGGCACCGTCGATGGCGAATCCCAGGTCGGATGTCACCACGCCACTTTCCGTGCGGACCCCGAGGATGCGGCCCTGGACGTCGACGACCGCGATGATCGCGTCGGTGCTGGGCGTCGCCGCGCTGGCGCGGTCGAGCAGCGCCTCGACCTCCCCGGTCGAGAGTTGGGCCGCCATCACCCGGCGGACCTCCAGGGCTTCAAGCCCTGGACGACGCGTCCTCACGGCCTGACCGCGGCTCGTCGCCCGCGGACCACGGGAGACTGACCGCCTCCAGCGTGTGAACCACCCAATCATGAAGACCTCGGCGTCGTTGTGTGCATTGCCCCGACGACCGAACCAGCGGCACGACATCTCTCTTCACACCCTAGCCTTGAACTCCGGCAGATGCCAGCACCCTGCGCTGCTGGCTCTTTGTCTGCATGCAGGGACATGGCAACGCTGGCTCCGATCGATCCCACTTTCCTGACACGCCACCGTCAGAACTGGACCCGCGTCAGGCGGTTCTGGGCCCCGAAGCGATAGTTCCAGAAGGCACGAAACTCGCCGTCAAACCAGCGATCGACACCGCCTCCCAAGGGGGTGACGTACGCGAAAGTCATCGTCGACCGCTTGCCCCACTCGAAGTTGCAGCCGACGAGCCCGTTGACCAGCGACATCACGCCGTAGTTCGTGCCCAGGCGGTACTGGGACGACTGGATGACGTCCGAGGCCTGAAAGGCCTGGTTCACGTGCACCTCCATGATGGGCGCGAATCCGGTCAGTCGCGTGGCGTTGCTCTTGTAGGCCCAGTAGCCGGCGGAGAAGGAGAGGTACATGAAAGTCGGGTATTCCAGTTGCCCCACGTAGTCGAGACCAGTCTGTCCGGGCGTCGCCAGGTAGGTCGGGTTGCCATTGGCCGCGGTGTCGATCTGCAGGAGCGACTGGCTGAAGAACGTCTCATTGGGAGCCCAGATGAAACCCGTGAAGGGCATGAGTCGGGTGGACTGGTTGGTGACGCGGACCACGGCCGGACCACCAGGACTCCCCAGCACGACGACGTCGTCGGCCGTGGGCAGCATCACCTGCATGCCACCCGTGAGGGCCCAGGTGGAGCCCAGCGCGATCACCGACTTGAAAATCACCGACATGTTGCCGAACTCGACGTCTTGGGCGTCGACCAGGCCGCATGGGTCACTCGGATCGATCGTCTGCGTGCTCGCCACCGTGGCGGCGAACGGCGTGCGGACCTCGATTGACGTCCACCCGTCGGCGAACGTCTTCTCGATGCCCGGCGTGAAGCGATTGACGTCGTTGCGGATGTCACCGATGAGCGCGTTGTGAAAGTAGCTGTAGTTGAAGTACACGCGATCCCGGGGCAGCGGGCTGACGTTTTCCGAGAGCTTCACGAAGCCGACATTCGCACCCGGCGTGAGCACGGCGGTATCGACGACATAGTCGTAGAACGCATACGACGAGTAGGTGGGGATGTTGGTGCCGGCCGGCGTGCTCTGAACGAACCCCGAGTCATCCGGAGCGTAGGTCGTCACCCCCGCACTGCCGGGATAGAGCTCCTGAAACACGCCGTCGACGACGTCGGGGTAGTTGTTGCCCGGCGTCCCGAGCGAGCCCGGCCCGCCAGCCGGATTCGTGACGGCGATGTTGATCGGTCCGGCGATCTGTGCGAGCGGCCCGTTGGCTCCGGGTGGAATGGCGGTGATGCCGGCCGCCTGCAAGGCACCGACCGAGTTCAGGTTTTCGGGAAACTTGTAGACGCTCGACGCCGTGCCGGTGAGATTGTTGGCGTTAGCCTGCAGACGCATGCCGAGCCCGGCCACCGCCAACCGACCGATCGGGATCTTCGACACCGACGCGCTCGGCGCACAACCGTCACCGATAAAGTTGGGCACGTCGGAGAGCGCCTCGCCGATGCCACCGGCATCGATGTCGGCGAGCAGACCGCCAACGTCAGGCGCGGCCACGTCCTCCTCATTCAGTGTGGGCGGGACGGGAACGGGTGGCCGCGGCACCGGCGCGGCAGGTGCAGCGGGCGCGGCTGCGGGAGGTGCCGGCTGTTGGGCGACGGCCGGGCCGGGGTAGAGAAGCGCCACGGCTAGCGCTTCCGCGAGCCCCACCCACAAGGGACGCCATCCCGGTGCAGACAGCTTCCGTCGCATGCTCACCCCCGGCCCCGGCATCGCGACCCAGCTGGCCGCCGACGCTCAATCACCTTCGGACGGTCGTCCGGTGGCGACGATTCTTTCGCCGCCGCGCCACAGGCTTTCTCGACTTCGTGGCAGGCTGCGCAATTTGGCGGAACCCTGCCGGTCCACGGGCAAGAAACTGCAGGCCGAGTCTGGTTACGGACTGCTCCAGGCGCGCCTGGCACGGTAGGAGGCGCGACGACGCTCGAAATCCGCTCTTGCGGTGTCGTCGGGTGCGATGGCGATCGCCCGTTCAATCTGAGCGATGGCCTCGTCAAACAGCCCGTTCCGCGCGGCGGCGGCGGCCGCCGTGTCGAGCGCCTGCGGCAGCAGCGTTGTGTCATCGCCTGCGAGCGTCAGACCCTCGGCGGCCAATCTCCGTGCATCGGAAGCCGCCGCCCCGCCCGCCGCAGGGTCCGTGGAGAGATACCAGGCGAGCGAATTGACCACGTCCCAGCGGGCGAGGCCACGAACCTGTGGCGGCGGCGTTTCTGCATAGAGCTTCTCCAGGCGACGCAGCAACGGGATGCAGTCGGCCGTGTGGTCCGCGTCTGCGGCCTGGGTCTGCAGGTCCCAGAGCACCGCAGCAAGTTCCGCCTTCCTGCCGCCGAGAACGCCGGCGTAGGCGTCGCCTGCCTCGGCAAAACGGGCTGCTTGTTCCAGCGACTTCGCGACCTCCCGGGTGGGCGGCGTCGAGTCGTTCCGCCACACGAGCAGGCCGAGCGACACTCCGAGTGTGGCGATGCCCACAAGGCCGGCGGTCACGAGCCGGCGCCGGCGGTCGACCGTCCCTGAGCCGTGCGCCGTGGCCCCGGAGGCGGCCTGCGCCGCCGGTACATCGGTGAGCCCCCCGCGGGCGATCAGCGCCGCACCGTGGTCGGCGTGGGCGGCGGCCCGCAAGGCCCGTACGAACTCGACGCATGACGGCCAGCGCAGGGCCGGATCGACGGCCACCGCCCGGCGGACGACGTCGGCCTCGGATTCCGGGAGCCGCCCCAGATCGAGCGTGCCGTCGAGCTTGGCCCGCAGGATGTCACCCGGCGAGAGGTCCGCATACGGCAGGTGGCCCGTGCGCAGTTCGAGGTATGTGACGGCGAGCGAGTACTGGTCCGTCGTCACCGCCGGATCCCGAGTGCCGCTGACCATCTCCGGTGCCGCGTACGCGAGGCTGGCCATGGTGTTGGACGTGGCCCGCACCTCCCCCTGGGCCCGCGCCAGGCCAAAATCGCAGACCTGCACCGCATCACCGACGAGGAGCATGTTCTGCGGTTTGATGTCGCAGTGCTGCACTGCCGTCGCGTTTTCTCCCCGGCGACGGCTTCCGGAGTTGAAGTGATCGAGCGCCAGAGCACCCTGATGCATCCAATCCAAAAGCGTTGCCACGGGAATCGCCTGGTCCCCAGCCTTGGTGTGTTCCCGCAGGCGGTCCGTGAGGGTCTGGTCTCCGAGCCCCATCGCGATCACCAGTTCGAGCGACTCCAACTGCACGGCACCAGTGGGGGTGTCGACCGTGGCGGCCAACCCGGGTTGGTCAGGCTTCCTCTGGGCTCCGCGTACGGCGAGCAGCCGCTGCTCGGCGTCGAGCAGTTCCGCCTCGTCGAGCACGCGGCCGTCGCCCGACTTCAGCCAGACGCCGAAGATGGGGACGATGTGCGCGTGGCGGATGTTCTTGATCGTCTGCAGGGCGCGGTACTCGCGGCCACCCTGCACGCGACCAAGATTCGCCAGGATCTTGATCGCGACCCCCATGCCTCCCGGAGCGGTCGCCCGCCAGACTTCGCCGAAGCCCCCTGATCCCAGCCGCTTGTTCAGCCGATAGCCGGGTAGGATCACCTCGCCCGGGTAATACGGATACACGGGAATCCGCGCTAGAGCCGCAGCGGGAACGGCCATCGTGGCCTCCGCGTCGAAGGCTGACGTGTCGGCGTCGTGCGGGCGGGGCTTATCGCCGTGCATGTCAGTGCTTCGTGAGGGGCAGCGTCACGTACGGCACGAGCGCATCGGGCGCGACGGTGGGATGCTGGGCCGAGAGGCCGGCGGCGGTCAGTTTGGGCACCGTGGCGAGCACGTGGGCGACCACTTCGTCGAGGGAGACGGTGCCGTCGCCCCCCACCGCAGCGGCACCGCCGCCGACGTCCGCCGCACCCGCCAGCGCCTCGAGTAACACCTTGGTGAAGGCTCCGTGGCCCCAGGCGTCCGACTCCTGGCTCGACTCATCGTCCGCCGACGCCGAGAGCACGAGCACCATGTTCTCCTGCAGATCGCGGGCTGTCGCTCCCCGCTTCACCGGAGCCAGGGCGCCGGCGTGACAGGTATCGATGATCGCGAGCTTCCGGCAGGGGAGCGCGGCGAGCGGCCGCAGATCCTCCCAGCCGATCGTCGACGAAGCGCCGGGAAGCAGTTCGCCACCGCGTTCTTCAAAGCTCGCGTCGTGACACAGAAAGGCGTATCCTCGCTGCTTCCCCGGTGCATTCATGCCATGCCCCGCAAGAAACACCACGACGAGATCGTCGGGGGTCACGTCTGCGGCGATCGTGTCGACCACACCGGCGAGTTGCTTCTGCCAGCCGGCGCGAGTGACCTCGCCATTCCGTAGCAACACGTCCGTCGACAGCCCCTGGAAGGGAATGGCGTGCGCCGCGAGACTGTCCCGGACCGCAGCGGCGTCCTTGGTCGCATACACCAGATTGGTCAGACCCTCGCCGGCGAACCGCTCCGCATGCAGGTAGTGATCGACGCCGGCCGCCAGCAGGTGCAGCCGCGGCGGCCTGCGCCGGGGCGGCGACTGCCGACAGGTGATCGTCGTCTGCTCGACGTCGGTGACGCCGGCGCTGGTTCCGGCGAACACCTGGACGAGGTGTTCGTTCTCCGCGGGCAGATCGAGTTGCCACTCATACGTGCGGGCAGTCGGGCCCGCCGCTTCCGCACGTTCGGCGACGACCTTGCCCGCGCCGCGGGCAACGACCCCGCTGGCATAGGCCCGCACGTCGCTCAGATCCGACCCCGGCGGGATCTCCACGGTCGCCCTCACCAGCAGCGACTCGCCGTCGGCCGACTCGAACGCCTCCGGCGACAGGATGCGAACCTCGGGGGCAGCGGCCAGCAGCCCGGGCAGCAGACGCGCCGAGGCGTCCGACTCGTCTGCCTTCCGCTGCCGCAGCGCCTCCGCCAGGCTGCCTGCGGCGAGCAGTCGCGACATCACGTCAGGCCGTTCGAGTGTTCGCCTGAAGTGTCTGGCCGCGTGGAATCGGGGCAGCCGCTCGAGACCGCGGTTGACGAGCCAGCCGAACAGCGCATCGCCGTTGGCGCTGGCCGCGTAGTAGCCGCGCGGCGACCAGAAGGCCCATTCGCGATTGTCGGCAAGATGCACGGCCGCGATGTTCTCCCAGGCTGGCTGCCGATTAAAGGGCTCTTCGGCGCGGCCGGCCCGCTCCACGACGAATGCCCACTGCGATCCCCAGGGAGCGGCCTCGAGCGCGGCCACCACCGCTTTGCCGGCGGCGGCCTCCGTGCGCGCAGCATCGTCCTCGTCTCGGACGGAGACCTTCGCCAGCACGTCGCCGACCGCGACACCCCGACCGGCGAGCGGCCCCGCTTCATCCACCGCCACGACCACGGCGCGGCCATTTTGCACCTCCAGGCCCACGCCGAACCGCTCGGTGAGGGCGGCAGCCCGACCGGTGGGCAACGGCCAGAGCATCACGATTCCGTCGCGGCTGCCGCTCGCCAGCCAGCGGCCTTCCTGGGAAACCGCCAGCGCCGTGACGCCATCTTCGTGGCCGCGATAACGGCGGACGATCGACAGCGGCTGGTTGGCCCGATCGGCGGCGAGCGCGTAGATGAAAATGCCGCGGTCGGTGCCGACGGCGACGCCCCAGGGCTCGCCGGCGTTCGCCCGCTGACCATCTGCCGCGATCTCCGTCAGCCAGGCCACGCACCGCTCGACGGATCCCATCCGGCCCTGCCAGCCGAGATCGAGCGGGATCAGGCCCGCAGGCTTGCCCTCGTGCGTCAGTTGCCAGACCTCGACGCCGGCCGGCTGCGCGGACGCCCGCGCGATCCGCCAGGCTGCCGCGAATCCCGCGGGGGGAGCGAGTCGCTCCTCCGCGGGCGGGTCCGCCACACCCAGCTTCTCGATGTCGAAGATGGCGTCGAAGGTCGGGCGTGGATCGCGCGGCTCCTGGCCGCCGCCCGGGGGCCGTTCCCAGGCGATGGCGATCCGTCGGGGAGTCGTCTGGCCGGGCTCCTGTTTCTCGAAGGCGATGCGGCCGATGCGCCGCCCCACGCCCCCCATGCGACCACGGACCGGCTGGCCCGCGACGAGATCGCGCAGTGGCATGACGAATACCTCGTGCTGCCAGCCGCCGGTCCAGGCGACCGACGTGCCGTCATCGCTCAAGGCCACGGCCCGCACGCTCGCCGGCATCTCGCGCACGCACGTCCGCCGCCCGGCCTTCACGTCCCAGACCTCGAAGCGAGGCGGCGTCTTGCCCCCGCCCGCGGCAGCCACACCAAGCACGACCGTGCCGCCGTCGGGCGAGACCGCGATCGACTCGGCGGCCGACTCGATCTTGAACGACACGGGCTTGGGGTCCTTGTCGGCGAGATCGTGCACGTGCACGACCCCGCCGAGATCGGCGGAGGCGAGATAGCGGCCATCCGCGCACGCCCCTAGGGCGGTCACGAGGCCACGGTGGTCGGTGGGCAACATGCTCCGCTGTCGGGGCACGCCCGGATCGACAACCTCCAGCCGCCAGAGCGGTGGCGACGCTCCTTCGGGCGAGACGAGCAGCGGCACGGCCGCCCGCCCGCCACCGACCGCCGACAGCGGACGCAAGCGCGGCAGCTGCTGCACGGCTGCCGTTCGTGCCGGGCCATAGCGTTCGGACTCGCGGGCCGCCAGTTCCACCGGCCGCCACCCCGCGTCCCGCTTCCAGGCGTAGCATGCGCCGTCGAAGTCGTGGGAAAACAGCCATTCACCATCCGTGGAGAAGGCCAGCGCAAGCACGCTGTTGCGGTGCCCAGGCTTCTCGCCGCCACCGAGCACCGCCGCCAGGCCGCCATCCTTGGCATCGAGCAGGATGATCTCGCCCGTGCTGCCCATGGCGCCACTGCCGGCCACGGCGACGAGCGGACGCTTCCCGGCCGAAACGGCCAGCGCCTGGATCGCCCCGCGGGTGCCCCGCGCCACCTGCCACCGCAACACACGCTCGAGCGAGCGTCGGCGGCCGATGTCGCGTGTACCGGGCACGGCCTTCTCGGGCGGCTGTCCCCCCGGATTCCACACGATCGCCACCTTGTCGCGACCGCCCGACACCAGCCGTGACGAGCCGGGAAAGAAGGCCAGCGCCCGCACCTCGGCCATATGCCCGGGCAGATCGAGCCGCAGCACCGGCTCGGCGGCGTCCTCGCGGACGATCGCGGCCGAAAGGCCTCCGGCGGCCGCGGCGATCGCGACCGACAACGTGAGCCGATGGAGATTCAGCACGAAACGCATGCTCGGAACACGGGCCGAAGGAAACTCCCGCGAGGACCGTCACTCGCCAGCGCTGGCGGCGGCAGCACCCCGGGAACGGAGCGGTATGTCCAGCACCAACTCCGGGCCTGAGCCGTCTCGGGCGACGATGGCGATGCCGTAACTCGACGCCTCACCATCGAGCGGAGGCTCGACATGCGAGACGGTCTGATTGCCGACGCCGGCGTCGATTCGTTCGATCACCTTGCGCACCGGCCCGCGGGTCCGCGTCGCGACCCCCGACTTCTCACGGAGGGCCTCGATCGTCGTGTCGGCCCGCATCTGCGCCTCCCTGGCCGCACCACTCTGGAGTTCCCCAGCCGACGCTTCCTGGCTCTTGAAGGCGACACTGGCGAGCAACCGCACGTCGTCGGTCGGCTCCGGCAGGGCCACGACGACCAGCTTTTCCTCGCCTGCCGGCGGCTCGAACGTGAAGTAGCCGCCGTCATCCGGCAGCGTGATGTCGCTTCCCGCCTTGACGAGTTGCAGCTGCTCGTCCGCCGCGGGCAGCAGGCACGACCGCTGCCCGCCGGGCCCCTCGTTGAACACGTAGACGTAGAGGTCGTCTTCCGGCCTGATCCTCACGAGGAACGAATCGCCCAGTTCGAAGGTGTGCTCGGCGGGGTCGACCGGCCGCTCCTTGCCGTTTCTGTCGACGAGCACCACGGTGTATTCCAGCGCGATCGACTTCAGGTCCCGAGGCAGTTTCTTGCGCACGATGTTGCGATTTCGCACCCCCGGCCGCGCGGGCTGCGGGCCAATCCCATCCGGCCTCGCTGCCGATGCGCCGGCGGCGGCGGATTGCGGCACGGACGGCCGGCTGCACCCGTCGACCAGCAGCAGGCAAATTGCCGCGATCGCGACTGCATGGCACCTCGAAGCGTTCATGCCACGCCTCCTTGTTTCCGAGCCGTGACGAGCAGCATCGTGTCGCCGCATTCCTTGACGTCCGACCCGCAGGGCTGGGAGTATATCACCGTTGTGCGTCGACGTTGACCATCTCTACTCCGGAGCAGCACCGCGGTGATCGAAGCGCTGAACCTGTCGGTTCGGACGGGGGATGCCGCCGACGCGGTGACGATGTCTCTCAAGCCCGGCGAGACGCTCGAAATGGGCCGTCTCGACGCATCGGCGCACGATGCGGAGCGGCTGTTCGTGCCGCACCACGTGGCCGGGATCATTCGGCTGCCGATCGCGACCATCACGCAGACCTCCATCTCGCGCCGGCAGCTGCGGATCGAACCGCTGCCCGACGGTCGCGTCCGCATCACGAACCTCAGCAGCTCGATCGCCATGCCCTGCTCCGGCTTCGGCACGATCGCCCCCCACGCCACCGTCGAGCATCCCCTGCCGCTGAGCCTGCGGGCCGGACCGATCACCGTCGTCCTGGATGCCGACAGCGACGATGATTCCCGGCCGGCGGGCGACGTCCTGCGGGCCCTCGCCAACACGGCCGAGCAGCAGGAGAGCGGCTCTTTTCTCAAGGGCGGAGTGCTGGCTGCCGTCGTCGCCAATATGCCACCGGCTGCGATCGACGCGCTCGTCTCATGGTGGCGAAACGTGATCGCGGTGCTGCAAAGCGCCTCCACGTCCGACGATTTTTTTCAGCAGGCGGCCCGCGCCGTGGTGCAGCTCGTCGGACTCGACGTGGGTGCGGTGTTCCTCTACGAGAGCGGTGGCTGGCGGCCGGCCTGCGTGGAGACCATGGGGCCGCAGGCGGCCCGGCCGAGCGCCGGCGTGCTACGCCGCGTGCTGGAGGAGAAACGCACCTTCTTCAGCCGCGTCAACGCGGGCGCAGACGTGCTTTCGAGCATCGCGGCGATCGACACCTACGTCGCCTCGCCGATCATCGACCGCAGCGGCGAGGTGATCGGGGCCGTCTACGGGCATCGCTCCCGCGACCTCGCCCATGCAGCAGGCGCGGAGATCTCCTACCTGGAGGCGCTCCTCGTGCAGACGCTCGCCAGCGGCGTGGCTGCCGGGTTGGCGCGGATGGAGCAGGAGAAGTCGTCGCTGGCACGCAAGGTGCAGTTCGAGCAGTTCTTCACGCCCGAGCTCGCCTCCCAGCTCGAGAGCCAGCCCGACCTGCTGGCCGGCCGTGACGCCGACGTCACGGTGTTGTTCTGTGACATTCGCGGTTTCAGTTCGGTGAGCGAGAAACTCGGCCCGGAACAGACGATGAACTGGGTCGGCAGCGTGCTCAGCACGCTCTCCGACCAGGTCGCGGCCACGGGCGGTGTGCTCGTCGACTACATCGGCGACGAACTGATGGCCATGTGGGGGGCTCCGTCGCCGCAGCCGGAACACGCGGTGTTCGCCTGCCACACCGCCCGGCGCATGGTCGAATGCGGGGCCGAGATCGATGCGCGCTGGCGGCAGGTGATCGGCTCGCCCACGCAGTTTGGCATCGGCGTCAATTCATCCCGGGCCCGCGTCGGCAACACGGGCAGCAGCCGCAAGTTCAAGTATGGCCCGCTCGGCGGCGGTGTGAACGTCGCCAGCCGCGCCCAGGGGGCGACGAAATACCTCAAGGTGCCCATCATCGTCACCGGCTCAACCCGCGAGCTGCTCGACGACTCATTTCTCATCCGCCGCCTGTGTCGGGTGCGGCTCGTCAACATCGCCACGCCCGTGGACCTCTACGAAGTCGACTGCAGCGGCGGACGGCAGGAGATGTTCGGCCAATACGGGACGGCGCTCGCGGCGTTCGACGCCGGTGACTTCTCCACCACGACCAAACTGCTCGGCAACCTTCTGTCCATCTGGCCCGGCGATGGACCGTCGCTCGCCCTGCTCTCCCGATCCGTCGACTGCATGATCCGCGAGCCGCGGGACTTCACGCCCGTCTGGGAACTGCCGGGCAAGTGAGCCACCGCCGTCGCTGCTGCGTCACCCTGCGCTCAGGGACGATGCAGGAGTCGCGGACCGTCGGTGTGGTAGGCGCCCGTGCCTCCCTGCGACCGCTGGCCATGCCACCAGCCGAGCACGACGTGCTTGGGGATCACGTGGCCCGCGTAATCCGTTCCCCAGACACCCTCCTGCGGCAGGCGACACTCTCCTCCCCGGCTGCGTTCCCGCGCGCCGCCGCCGACGTAATAGCCGATCTCGTGAGGCGACTCCGTCGGCTTCGCCAGTGGCGAGACGCTTTGCGGGCAACCGGCGCGTCGGTGCTGATCGCCACGGAAATGCTTCCGCGCGGTCGCCGGCCGCCCCATGAACGGCGTCTGGGCATGCCGGTCATGCCCCAGGCAAATGTCGCCCATGGCGACCAGCGCCACGAGGCAGGCGGCCCGCCAGCACCACGAGATTCCGCCCCACCTTCCCACCGCGATCGGCGTCATCAGAGGCAGCAATCCTGGAGGAGAAACCGGCGAGGGAACAGTCAACGGCGCTTCGCCATCCTTCCCAAACACACCATCCTCATCGCCCACCACCCCGGGCCACCTCTAGTCCGCCCACAATTCGCATCCCTGCTGCGCATGCCGACACAACCCGCAGAACCGGAAAAGCCGATGAAATTGGGAAAGCTCACCGTCTTTTTGAACGGCACAGCATGCTCGTGTCCGGCACGAAGAAGCTCGGTTCGAAGCCCGCGGGCGCCATGCCCGACTGGCATCGATCACCGTCTGTCATGGCGGCGGCATGGCTGTTTTTCTGCTTCTTCTGCGCGGGCTGCCCACCGGCTCGGGCGGCGCCGACGCCGGAGTGGTTGCCGGTACCATCGGATGGTCTCGTCGGCGGCGCCGAGGAGCCCCCGACGCCCCTTCCCGATCCGGAGCCGACGGTGCTCGGCGATCCGTACAGCAACGTCTACGACTTCGCCGGGCAGCGGCCCGTCGCCGACCCGCTGTTGCGCTATCCGACCTTTCCCACCGCCGGATTCGCCGGTGCGTCGAGCGTTCTCCCCGCCGAGCGGCAGGAGTCGAGCCACTTCGTGCCCATGGAGGACCGTTGGCGAATTGGCCTGCCGTCCTGGGATCGATATGGCCGCGGCCACCCACGGCTGGACGACTATCCGTTCGCGCCCGGCAACATCTTCAACCCCTACACCCAGAACCTCCTCAAGGAAGACTTCCCGGTCATCGGCCAACACACCTTCTTCGATCTCCGGGCCAGCAGCCGCACGATCACCAACTTCCGCCAGGTGCCCACGCCCGACACGCCCTTCGAATCCACGCCCACGCCGGGTCAGGAGGAC
>QWPN01000156.1 GCA_003671185.1 Planctomycetota bacterium | reverse complement strand
CCCGACGTTCATCTCGGGCCCCGAGAAACTGCCCCGCCAGTGTCGCCGCCGCCACCTGGAAGGCGCTGCCTGGGAGGAACGCGAGCGACTCGATCGTGATCGCCACCGCATGGGCCGCGGCGCCCACGTCCCCCAGCCGGTTGACAACCGACAGAAACACCATGTGGCAGCAGGCGTTGGCGGCGGCATCGGTGCCGGCCGGCAGCCCGATGCGGGCGATTCGCCGCATCCAGTCCCAGTGCGGACGCCAGTCCGCGGCCCGGGGCCGCATGCGGGCATCCCGGGTGCGAACCAGGATCAGCACGCAGGCCGCGCCGCAGCCATAGCCCAGCACCGTTCCCCAGGCGAGCCCCTCCCACCCCAGTCGGGGCAGGCCGAGCAGTCCTGTGGCCAGCGCAAAACTGGCCCCCGCGTTGACCAGGTTCACGACCGACATTGCCAGGAGGCCGGCCACCATGTCCCCGGCACCACGCAGGGCTGCCACCCCGACTTGGATCAGCATCATGGCCGGCAGGGCGGGCAGCACGATGGCCAAGTAGGCGACCGCCAGGCGGCCGCTGCCCTCGGGCAGCCCCAGCACCCGCACGAGCCCAGGGCCCCAGACGGCCGCGGCCGCGAGCGACACGATGGTCAGCACAACCGCCACCAGGAACGCCTGGGCGGCGGCCCGGCGGGCGGCCGCCCAGTCACCCGCCCCGACATGCCGTGCCACAAGTGCGGTCGCGGCCGCCGACGGCAGCACGAACAGTACGGGCAGGAACGCCAGGCTGTAGGCGACGAGGCCCACCGCCGCCAGCGGCTCCGCGCCGGAGAACAGGTTGCCCGCCAGCCACTTGTCCACAAAGCCGACCGACAGGGCCAGCACCTGTTCGAGCAGCACCGGTGCCACCAGGCGGAGCATCGGCCTCACAGTGCCCTTCGCCCCGGTAATGCCCGTCGGTGCATCATCGGCGGCGGGCGGCCGGACGGGGCGCGGGGGAATCAGGCAAACAGCTCCTTGATCACCTTGCCGGAGTTGGCGATCTTCATCGGCCGGCCGTTCTTCGCCGTGAACGTCGTCTCCAGCGAAATGCCCAGGGCCTTCAGTGTGCTGGCCATCAGGTCCTGCGATGTGTAGGGCTCGGAGACGACCTCCTTGCCGTCGGAACTCGTCTCACCAACGGCCACCCCGCGCTTGAAACCGCCGCCGCCCACCACCACGCTCCAACTGCGAGCCCAGTGATCGCGGCCGCCACCGCCATTGATGTTGGGCGTGCGGCTGAACTCGCCCATCCACATCACCACCGTATCCTCGAGCATGCCGCGGTCGGCCAGGTCGCTGACCAGGGCACTCATCGCCTTGTCGAGTTCCGGCAACTTCTGGTTTTGCAGGGTGGTGAAGATGTTGGCGTGGTTGTCCCAGCCTCCCAGGTCGACCTCCACGAAAGGCACGCCCATCTCCACGAGCCGGCGGGCCATCAGGCAGCCCTTGCCGAATCCAGTGGTGCCATACTTGTCCTGCTCGTCCTTCGGCTCCTGGGCCACCTTGAAGGCCGACATCTGCTGGCTCGTCATCAATTTGACGGTCTTGTCGAGCACCTTCATGTGGTCGTCGGCGGAACCGCCGCGCTTCTCGCCGATGAACTTCTTCTCGATCGTCTCCAGCATCGCCATGCGCTGCTGGAGACGGGCCGGGTCGATGCCCATGTCGAGGTTACGGACGTTGCCGTTGGAATCGACCACGAATGGCGCCCAGGTCATGCCCAGGAAGCCCGGGCCTACGCTGCCGCCTCCCACGGAGACGAACGGAGGGATCTCAAGATCGGGCACCTGGCTGACGAGTTCGTGTGCGATCACCGAGCCATACCCGGGGTGCTCGACGTTCGGGTTGGGGACGTAGCCGGTGTGCATGTAATAGCGGCCGCGCATGTGGTCGGCCTCGCGTGTGCTCATGGAGCGCACGATCGCCATGTGGTGCATCTGCTTGGCCATGAGCGGCATGTGCTCGCTGATGGCGACGCCGTCGGCGCTGGTGGCGATCTGCTTGAAGGGACCGCCCGTGGCTGCACCGGGCTTGAGGTCCCAGATGTCCATGGTGCTCGGCCCGCCGCCCATCCAGAGCAGGATGGCCGCCTTGTGCCGCTTCCGCATGTCGGTGGCGTTGGCGAGGATCGAGTTCGTGAACGCCGTCGCCGGCGCAGCCAAAGCGGCGGCCCCGGCCATGTGGCTGAGGAAGTGGCGACGGCTCATGCCGTGGGGGATGTCGATCAGGCGGGACATGGCAGGACTCCCCGGGAGGATGCGGGACGAACAGCGTCCCGTTGTGATTCGCCCTTTGCAGTATCCGTTATTCCCAGCCCCGTCGCCACCGGACCGCGGGCCCGAAACCGGGGCGATGATCAGTGCTGGATGATGAATTCGTTGGAGTTGAGCACGGCCCACCAGACATCCTGCAGGGCCCCCACGACGTCGCCGCCCCGGGCCACCAGCAGCTTGTTGGCGGTCTCGATCTCCGTGGTCGAGGGCTTGCGGGCCAACGCGGCCAGGTAGAGCGTCTCGATCTTTTTCTTGCTGGCCATGGGGCTGCTGGCCACCTTGTCGAGGAAACCGCCCTTGCCGGTACTGGTGGCCTGCTTGACCAGTTCTCCGTTGAACATCATCAGCACCTGCGGGATCGTGCCGTTGAAGGTGGTGGCGTCGTCCCCCTCATCCGTGCCGAAGGCGATCACGAACTGGGACATCCACTTGTCCTTGGTCTTGGCCGCGTCTTCGCCGCTGCGGGTCTTGTCGGCCTGCGTGGCGGTGAGCAGCGATTCGTACAGCTGCTCGGCCTGCATCTGCCGCAGGTAGAAGTGCGAGAACTTCGGCTTTTCACCGAGCGCGGGATCGTCCCGGGAGTTGCCCGCCAACGTCACACTGGACAGTGAGTACGCCCTGGACAGCACGATCCAGCGGGCCAGTTCCTTGAGGTCGAAGCTCTGTTCGCGGAATCGCTCCGCCAGGCCGTCGAGGAGTTCGGGATGGGAGGGCGGATTATGCTCGCCCATGTCGTCCACCGGCTTGGTAAAGCCGTAGCCCAGGAAATGGGCCCACATGCGGCTGACGATCGCCCGAGGGAAAAAGGGACTGGCCTTGATGAGGAGGGCCAGTTCGCGCCGCCGGTGCACCCCGTACGACGAGCCGTCCTCGAGCTTGGCGGGCAGGTAGCCGCTCTTGGAGATTTCCGTGCCGTCGACAAACACGGGATAGGCCACCTTCATGAGGCCGTTGCGGAGTTCGTAGTAGAGCTCAGCCTCCTCGGGATTGCCCCCTTCCCCGGCGAAATCCTCGTCGACCAGCTCGACCCACTGCACGTCGTCGGTCCCGGCACGCTTGCGCAGGGCCCGCGTCTGCCGGAAGAAGGCGTTCATCTCCCAAAACTGATTCTGCTTCCCCTTGTTGAAGGGGTGATTGTGGCACTGCGTGCACTGCACCTGCAGCCCCAGGAAAATCTGCGCCGTCTTGGCCGTGGCCTGCACGCCATTCTCGACCCCCATCTCCTCCATCTTCCCGCTGAGGAAGTTGGTAGCGCCGTTGAATCCCTCCACGTCCTTCTTGTTGGTGTTGGCTCCGGTGGCCGTCACCAATTCCTCCATGAACTGGTCGTAGGGGATGTTCTTGGACAGGGCCCGCCGCAGGTACTGACGCATGCCCGGACGATTGACCCGCTCGTTCTGCACGTTGCGGCCGATGAGCACGGTCGCCCACACGTCGGTCCAGTGACGGGCATATTCGTCGACGTAATCGTCGCCCAGCAGCCGCGACACCAGTTCCGCCCGCTTGGCGGGCGAGGAGTCGGCCACGTACCGGTTCAACTCGTCGACCGTGGGAACGCGGCCGATCAGGTCGAGGTGCACACGGCGGCACCATTCGCCGTCGTTGGCGGCCTTCGACGGCGTGAGCTTGGCGTCGGTCCAGCCGGCTGAGATCTGCGCGTTGATGAACTTGACCTGGGGAATGCCGAAGTGCTCATCCTCGGCCGACTGCAGCGGCAGATGCGTGAGCGCCGCGGCCAGGAACAGCCAGGGGCCGAATGCCCGCGTTGAAGCGAAGCGATCCCGCATGGTTTCCTCAGCCGGGGTACTGCGAAACGCGGCCCACGGGACACTCCCGCGACCTACGATTCTATTCGCATCACGCCCGGGAGCCTATTCCCGCAGGGACGTCAGGCCCGGGATGGCCGGGCCGACTCGACCCGGGGCGGCCGCGAAACGCTGCCGGCCACGTCAGCCCCCACGAATTCCAGAATCGCCCGGGGGCCGGCGTCGCCGAGCCGGGGCGTGGCCAACTTAAGAATCCGAGTGTAGCCGCCCGGCCGGTCGGTGAACCGCGGAGCGACCTGCTCGAACACGATGCGGGCCGCCTTCTTGTCACCAAGCAGTTGCACGACCCGGCGACGAGCCGCCACAGCCGGCGCCATGGCCTTCGCCCAAGACTGCCACTGCTCGCTTTCGCGCCAACGCTTCCATTCCGCGGAGTCCCGCTCGGCCGACGTGCCGAACTGCCGCGCCCGCTCGGCCGCCACGAGACCGCGCTTGGCGACGGTCACACACCGCTCCACCAGCGGCCGGACTTCCTTGGCTTTCGCGAGCGTGGTCACGATCCGGCCGGCCACCTTCGGCGCACCGACCTCGTCGGCGTCGCCTTTCCGCTCGGTGAGCATGAGGGCCGAGGCGAGATTCCTCAGCAGTGCCCGCTGATGGGACGGACTGCGGCCCAGGACGCGACCTTTGCGACGATGACGCATGACGTGCTCCTCCGAATGCTCTTTATTCTGCGGCAGCGGGTCGCGGCAACGCTCAGGCGTTGGCGCCGGCCGCCACTTCCATGCCCAGGTGCAGGCCCAGTTCCTTCAACTTGCCCTCGATCTCCTCCAGCGTGGTGTCGCCGAAGTTCCGCACCTCGAGCAACTCTTCACGCGGACGCGACACGAGATCCCGCAGCGATTCGATGCCGGCCTCGTGCAGGCAGTTGCTGGCACGCAGGGACAGCCTCAGGTCGGAGACCAGCATCCCCAGCCGGCTCTCCAGGGGCGCCTCCACCGCAAACAAGCTCGCGGCGGCAGCCAGAGGCACGACCGGCCCCGGCTTCGTGTAGCCCACGAACGGGTTGAGGTGCTTCCGCAGGATCTTGGCGGCCTCCACCAGCGCCATCTCGGGCGTCACGGTGCCGTTGGTCCAGATCTCCATCGTCAGCTTGTCGTAGTTGGTCTTCTGGCCGACACGAGTCTCCTCGACCTCGTACTTGACTCGGGTCACAGGGCTGAACACCGCGTCGACCGGGATGATGCCGATTTCCTGGGAGGCCTGGCTGTGCTCGCTGGACGGCACGTAGCCACGGCCGTTCTCAACCACCATCTCCAACTCGAACGGCACGTCGTCGGTGAGCGTCGCGATCAGCAGATCCTTGTTCACCACCTCCACGGCGTCGTCGGTCTGGATGTCTGCTCCCGTGATCGGGCCGCGGGCACTCTTCTCGATGCGGACCACGCGGGTCGAGTCACTGTGGTTCTTGACGACCAGGCTCTTCACGGCGAGCACGATGTCGGTGACATCCTCGAGAACGCCCTTGATGGTCGTGAACTCGTGCAGGGCGCCAGACAGTTTGATCTGCGTGACGGCGCTGCCTTCCAGACTCGACAGCAACACGCGACGCAGGCTGTTGCCCACCGTAGTGCCGAACCCGCGCTCGAACGGCTCGGCAGTGAACTTGCCGTACGTCGACGACAGCGTCTTGGGGTCGGCCGTGACCGCACCGGGCAGCTCAAGACCACGCCAGCGGATATGCATGCGAGACTCCTTGAAAAGTCACTTGGAACACAATTCGATGATCAGATTCGCCTGCACCGGGATCGACACGTCCTCGGCGACCGGCAGCCGATCGACGCGGCCCTCCGGAATGGCACCCTCGCCCCGCGAGAGGAAGTCGGGCACCTCGCGACGGAAGTCAGCCAGGGCGGCATGCACCAGCTGCAGGCTCTTGGCCCGATTCTTCACGCGCACCAGGTCCCCCGCCTTGACGAGGTAACTGGGGACGTCGACGCGCCTGCCGTTGATGGTGATGTGGCCGTGCAGCACGACCTGCCGGGCCGCGGCCCGCGACGCGGCGAACCCGAGCCGATGCACCACGTTGTCCAACCGTCGCTCCAACAGCGACATCAGCGACTCGCCGGTGTTGCCCTTGCCACGCTCGGCGCGGGCGAAGTACGTGCGGAACTGCCGCTCCAGAACGCCGTAATAGTGCTTGACCTTCTGCTTCTCGCGAAGATGCAGGCCGTAGTCGGTCGGCTTGCTGCGTCGCTTCTGCACCATGCCGGGAGGCGTGGCGCGGCGCTCGAGGGCGCACTTGGGCGTGTCGCAGCGACTGCCCTTGAGGAACAACTTGAGTCCGTCACGGCGGCAGAGGCGGCAAACAGGTCCGGTGATGCGTCCCATGGTCGGCTATCGTTCGTGCGAGGGAGTGGGGATGACGTGAGGGGTGGGCGGTACAAGTGCCGGCGAGGCCGGATCAGACGCGGCGCTTCTTGGGCGGCCGGCAGCCGTTGTGGGGCAGCGGGGTGATGTCCTCGATGCTCTTCACGTTCATGCCGGCAGCCTGCAGGGCAGTGATGGCGCTTTCCCGACCCGAACCAGGCCCCTTGACCCGCACTTCGAGATCCTTGACGCCGAACTTGGCGGCCTTTTCCGCGGCCTGCTGGGCGGCGCACTGGCCGGCGTGGGGAGTGGCCTTGCGACTTCCCTTGAAGCCGCACGTGCCACCGCTCGCCCAACACAGCGTGTCACCGCGAACATCGGTGATCGTGACCGTCGTGTTGTTGAAACTGGCGACGATGTAGGCGATGCCCGCCGTCACGCTCTTCTTCTTCGTCTTGGCAACCTTCGACATGCTCTCGTCCTGGGGGTCGTACGTGGTCCGTGAGGGGAATGGCGCGGTGCGCCCCGCCGCCTGTTACTTGAGATCCTTCACGCCCTTCTTCCCGGCAACCGTCTTCTTCGGTCCCTTGCGGGTGCGGGCGTTTGTCCGTGTCCGCTGCCCGCGTACGGGCAACCCGCGGCGATGACGCAAGCCGCGATAACTACCGATGTCCTTGAGCCGCGAAATGTTCTGGGCCACCTGCCGCCGCAGCTGGCCCTCCACCGTGTAGTCCTTGTCGAGCAGGGCGGCCAGCCTCGCCAGCTCATCCTCATGCAGGTCGCGGGCCCGCCCCAGCGGATCGACGCCAGCCTTGTGGCACAACTCGCGGGCCACGCGGGCTCCGACCCCGTACAGGTACTGCAGCGAGAAGATGGTCTTCTTCTCGGAGGGGATGTCGACGCCCATCAGACGCGGCATGGCTGGATTCCCGAAACGTGAAGCTGAGAAACGTGAAACATCGAACCGTGGAGCACACAAGCGGAACGGGCACTCGTCGCCGTTCCTGCCGCCGCTCGCGGGGCGGCCCGTCCGGAAACGAGCCACCACCGGCCACGATCGTCACCCGCCATCATCCGTCACCCCTGCCGCTGCTTGTGCCGCGGGTCCGCGCAGACCACGAACACCACGCCACGACGGCGCACGATCTTGCATTTCTCGCACATGCGACGGACGCTGGCACGGACCTTCATGGACGAACTCGTGGCGACAACCGACCACGCCTGGGACGGAAATTGGCTGACATCGACCGAGCCACAGACTATAGATCGCGGCACCGGCCGTTCACAAGGGGGTGCTGCAATTCCCGGCCTGCACGGTCGTTTTGGGGTCGGCGTCAGGCCGCCGACCCCGAGGCTCCGATCTCCTCCCCCGCCCCCGGCTGGGCGGTGAGAACGACCGGCCCCCCGTCGGTGATCGCCACCGTGTGCTCGAAGTGGGCGCTGGGCATCCCGTCGATCGTCGACTGCGTCCAGTGATCGGGCAGTGCCCGCACCTTCTTCGAGCCCATGTTCACCATCGGCTCAACCGCGATCACCAAGCCGGGTTCGAGGTCGAAATCATGGTTCTTGCGAAAGGCCGGCGTGCAGAAATTGGGGACCTGGGGGTCCTCGTGCATGCTGCGGCCAATGCCGTGGCCCACGAAGTTCTCCACCACCGCAAAGCCGTAATCCCGCACGAACTTGGCCATCTCCGTGGCGACGTCGCTCCAGCGGCTCCGCGTGGCCATCAGTTGGATCGCCAGCGCCAGCACACCCGACGTGCAGTCGAGCAACCGCCGCACCTCCGGGGAAACTTCGCCGACCGGGTGCGTCACGGCCGAGTCGCCGCACCAGCCTCCCACGCTACAGCCAGTGTCGATGCTCACCACGTCTCCGGATCGCAACACGCGAGGGCCGGGAATGCCATGCACGACCTCGTCGTTGACCGAGATGCAGCACGCGGCGGGAAAGGGCACCTTGCCCGGGACGCCCTTGAACAAGGCCACCGCGCCGTGCGCAGCGAAGAAGCTGTCCACGGCGGCATCGATCTCGCCCGTGGTGACACCGGGCCGAACCATCGAGGCGGCCAACTGGTGGGCGCCCCAGACCACGAGGCCGGCGCGGCGCATGAGGGCGATTTCACGCGGAGAACGCAGATTCACCAAGGCTGATCACCCTTGTCCGGAACGGAACGACCACCGGCACCACGACCCCCCACAGTATACCGCTGCGGATTCCCGCTGCACGGCCCGGCCACGGCGGCACCGTCAGCGGCCCCGGAGGGTGCGATCGAACCGGCGCACCGCCGCCCTGACGCGCTCGAAAATCTCGTCGGCCGTGCCCAGGCCGTCGATCGAGGCGAGCTTTCCCTGGCGGCCGTAGTAATCGAGCAGGGGTGCCGTCTGCACCTCGAAACTGCTGATCCGTTTGGCGAAAATTTCCGGGTCGTCGTCCTCGCGACCACGCGCCAACATGCGGCGCACCAGTTCGTCCCGTGGCACGGCCAGTTCGATGACTCCGTCCACGCTCATGGCGCGTCGTTCCAGCAGGTCATCGAGCGTCTCGGCCTGATGAAGGGTGCGGGGAAATCCGTCCAGCAGGCAGCCACCACGGCAATCCGGGGCCTGCAACCGCCGGCTCACCATCCCCACGATGATCGGATCCGGCACCAACTGGCCTTGGTCCATGAAGCGGGCCGCCTCGCGGCCGGCGGTCGTGGCGGAACGCACCTCGGCCCGCAGCATTTCGCCGGTGGAGAGGTGCGGCACCCGAAGCAATTCCACGAGCCGTTGGCACTGCGTTCCCTTGCCGGCGCCCGGAGGGCCGATGAGGATGAGCCGCATGGAACGTCCGCGTGGCGAGGGGTGGAAGGGAAGGCCGCTTACCCGGACTCCGGATGGCGGGCGGCGGCAGGGCGGACGGCCCTACCGGAGTCAGCTTTTCTCCAGCAATCCGCTGTAGTTTCGCATCACGAGGTGACTGTCGATCTTTTGCACGAGATCGAAGGCCACACTGACAGCGATCAGCAACCCTGTGCCGCCGTAGAAACTGGCGATCTGCGCGGGAATGCCCAGGAACCCACCGACCACCGTGGGGATCACGGCCACCAGGGCCAGGAAGCCGGCTCCCACGTAGGTGATCCGCTCCATCACCTTCTCCAGATAGTCAGCCGTGCGTTTGCCGGGACGATACCCCGGGATGAAGGCACCGAAGTTCTTGAGGTTGTCGGCCATCTCCTTGGGGTTGAAGGTGATGGCGGTCCAGAAGTAGCAGAAGAAGTAGATGAGCGCGATGTAGCAGATGTTGTAGAGGTACGACTGACCGCGCTGGAACGAGTCGTGGAGCGACGTCAGCACCGCATTTCCGGGAAACGCCATGCTCAGGTACTGGAACAGCAGTTGCGGGAACAGCAGCAGCGAACTGGCGAAGATGATCGGCATCACGCCCGCCTGGTTGACCCGCAACGGCAGGTACTGCCGCGTGCCGCCGAACACGCGACGGCCACGCACGGCCTTCTGGCTCTGCGTAGGAATACGGCGCTGCCCCTGCGTCATGAAAACCACGCCCGCCACCACGCCCACGAACAGCGCCGCCAGCACGAGCAACGTCTCCACGCCCATCTTGCCGCCACCGCCCCCCAGTTCCCATGTCATGTCACTGCCGAGCTCGACCAGGGCACTGGGCATGCCGGCAAGAATGCCAGCCATGATCAGCAGGCTGATGCCATTGCCGATTCCGAACTCGTCGATCTGCTCGCCCAGCCACATGAGGAAGATCGTGCCCGCGGTCATGGTCATGACTGCCACGAACTGCCAGGTGAATGGCAGGCCGCCCTGTGCGTCGAGCAGGCTCTCCTGGATCAGCGACTGCTCCTGGTCGCCGACCCGCGCCCGCTGCGACGCCAAGAAGGCCACGTAGGCCCAACTCTGCACGACGCAGATCAGCACGGTGGCGTACCGGGTGTACTCGTTGATCTTCTTGCGGCCGGCCTCGCCTTCCTTCTGCAACCGCTCCAGCGGCGGCCAGACTGTCCCCAGCA
The DNA here is from genome assembly GCA_003671185.1 of Planctomycetota bacterium. Classification (GTDB taxonomy): domain Bacteria; phylum Planctomycetota; class Planctomycetia; order Pirellulales; family UBA1268; genus QWPN01. The sequence continues at coordinate 26,251 of QWPN01000156.1, read as the reverse complement.
ACTGAAAGATGATCGACGCCGAGATGTAGGGCATGATGCCCAGGCCGAAGATGGTGGCCTGAGACAACTGGCTGGCGGAGAACACGGCAACCGTCTTGAGCAGGTCGCCGATGCCGCCGGTCTGCTGGGCGAAAGCCGTCATCACCTTGGCATCGACGATCGGCAGCGGAACCTGCCAGCCGACCCGGTAAATCGCCAGCAGGCCCAGCGTGAGCAGGATCTTCTGCCGCAACTCCGGGATCGTGAAGATGACGCGGATTTTCTCAAGCACGGCCTGAACTCCTGGGGAGCGGCTGGGGACGGGGAGCCGTACCCTACCCGGCGGCAGGCTTTTTCCGCGACGTCTTTTTCACCTTGCGAACCACGGGAGCCGGCCCGGGCAGTTCCGTCACGGTGCCACCCGCGGCGAGGATCTTGGCCCGCGCCTGGGCACTGAAGTGGTGGGCGGACACCTTGAGCGCCTTCGACAACTCCCCGTTCCCGAGGATTTTTAACTCATGCCAGATGCCCTTGGCCACTCCAACCGAACGCAGGGAGGCCGGAGTCACGTCGCTGCCCGCGGCGCACGCCTCCTGGAGATCCTCGACGTTGACGCTCTTGACGATCCGTCCGTGGCTGTTGTGAAAGCCGCGCTTGGGAATGCGGCGGATGAGCGGCATGCAGCCACCCTCGAAGATGGCGGGCGCCGACCAACCGGCCAACTGCCCCTGCCCCTTGTTGCCGCGGCCCGCCGTGCGGCCCCGACCCGACCCCGGGCCCCGGCCGACCCGCAGCCGCTTTTCGTGCCCGTGGATTCCGTTGTTGACGTCGTTGAGTTTCATGATCGCGTGGGATTCAAATTCCTCTGGTCGAGCAAGCGTTCGGCACCGGCGCCAAACGCGGTGAACCGATCGTTTCTCAGCCCAGCGACACGCCGCGCAACCGCTCCACCTCGGCCTTGGTGCGCAACTGCTGGAGGGCATGCAGCGAGGCCTTGACCAGATTAACGGGATTCGTGGAGCCGTGGGCCTTGGAGAGCACGTCGTGGATGCCGGCCGATTCGCACACGGCACGGACGGCCGCGCCGGCGATGATGCCTGTGCCGGGGCTGGCCGGCAGGAGGATCACCTTGGCGGTCTCGTAACGCCCCTCCACGCGATGCGGGATCGTGCCCGCCTCGACCGGGACCTCGATGAGATTCTTCATCCCGTCCTTGATCGCCTTCTCGACGGCAGGAGGCACCTCGTTCGCTTTGGCGTAGCCGCACCCCACCTTGCCGCGGCCGTTCCCCACGACGACGAGGCCGGCAAAACTGAACCGCCGGCCGCCCTTGACGACCGTGGCGCAGCGACGCACCTTCACCACCTTTTCCACGAACTCACCGGTCCGTGATTCCTTGCCTGTCGACACGTTGAATGATCTCCCCTGGTGTGTGCGGTGCCGTGTTCAAACCATGAATGCAGTCGCTGACACGCCCGATCAGAACTCCAATCCCGCGGCTCGGGCCGCATCAGCCAAGGCCGCCACGCGACCGTGATACCGGAAGGAGCCGCGGTCGAAGCAGACCTGCTTGACGCCAGCCGCCTTCGCCCGTTCGGCCACCGCACGGCCGATCGCCTCGGCCGCCTGCTTGTTGCCGCCGAAGCCCACCGAGTCGCGAATTTCGCGGTCCCGAGAACTGGCAGAGGCCAGCGTCCGGCCTGCCGCATCGTCGATGACCTGGGCATAGATGTGCTTGTGCGAACGGAATACCGTGAGCCGTGGCCTGTCGGCAGTGCCGCGGATGTCGCGGCGCACACGGTGCCGCCGCCGCAGTCGTTGCCGGAGAATGGATCGGGAATGGTCCATGGTGATCGTCCTACTTGGTGACGGCCTTACCGGCCTTGCGACGAACTTGCTCGTTCTCGTAACGGATGCCCTTGCCCTTGTAGGGCTCGGGCTTCCGCAGCGAGCGGACTTCGGCGGCAAACTGGCCCACCAGTTGCTTGTCGATGCCCTTGATCGTGACGTGGGTTTGGTCGGGGCAGGTCACCGTGAGCCCGGCCGGGATTGGCACCTGAAGTTCGTTGGCGAAGCCGACGCGCAACTGGAGCAGGTTCTTCTGGATGGCGGCCAGATAGCCGACGCCCACGATCTCCAACTTCTTCTCGAAGCCCTTGGAAACTCCCTCCACCATGTTGGCCGCCAGAGCACGGGTCAGTCCATGCACCGAACGGTCGAGCCGGCCGTCGCTCTTACGCGTCACCCGGATCGCCGTGGCGTCCACGTCGATGCTCACCGCCGGATGCAGACGGTGCTCGAGTTTGCCCAGCGGTCCCTCAACCGTGAGCGTGCCGGCGGACACGGCCGCCTTTACGCCTTTGGGGATCGAAACTGGTGCCTTGCCGATACGCGACATTGCCTACCTGCCCTTTCCGACTACCACAATTCACAGAGGACTTCGCCGCCCAACTTCTTCTGCCGTGCCTCGCGGTCGCTGACCACGCCGCTCGACGTGGACAGGATCGAGATGCCCAGCCCGCCCAGCACCGGCCGCAGCCGCACCGAACGACTGTACACGCGCCGCCCCGGCGAGCTGACCCGGCGGATATGCCGGATGAGCCGCTCGCCGTTGGGGCCATACTTGAGCTCCAGCTGCAGGTGCGGCACTGGCGCCGCCTCGACCTCGCGCCAGTCCCAGATGAAGCCCTCACGCTTCAGCACCTCGGCCAGGCCGCGCTTCACCTTCGAGCTCGGCACCTCCACGGTCGCGCGTTCGATGCGCACCGCGTTGCGGATACGGGTGAGCATGTCGGCGATAGGGTCGGTCATCATGTCAGCTGAACCCTTCTCTTAGTCTCGCTTGTCCGAAGTCTCGACAGGTACGCGGAACGCCGCTTTGTGGACGACTACCAACTGGCCTTCTTCACGCCGGGAATCAGGCCCTGATCGGCCAACTTCCGGAAGCAAATCCGGCAGGTGCCGAACTTGCGGTACACGGCACGCGGACGGCCGCACAACATGCAGCGGCGTACCACGCGCGTGGAGTATTTCGGCTTCCGTTTTGCGGCTGCGATCTTGGATTTACTTGCCATAGTTCTCGTTCGATCAGTCCGATTGCCTCGGCCCGGGATTCACATCCGGTGACACCGCTACGCCGCGGCGTCGCCCTCGCCTTCCTTCTTGAGCGGCATGCCCATCGCCAACAGGAACGCCCGCGCCTCGTCGTCGCTGCGGGCCGACGTGACGAAGGTGATGTTCATGCCCTGCGGGCGGGTGTACTTGTCGGGATTGATCTCGGGAAACACCATCTGCTCCGAGAGCCCCAGGCTGTAGTTCCCATTGCCGTCGAAGGCGGTGCTGGAAAGGCCGCGGAAGTCGCGGACCCGGGGGAGGGCGAGCGAGACGAGCCGATCCATGAATTCGTACATGCGGCGACCTCGCAGCGTGACCTTGCAGCCGATCGGAAGGTTCTCCCGGAGCTTGAAGCCCGACACGGCCGCCTTCGACAGGGTCGCGACCGGCTTTTGGCCCGTCACCTGGGCGAGTGCACCGATCGCCTCCTCCAGGTACTTCTTCTCGGTCACCGCCACACCGACACCCATGCTGACCACGATCTTTTCCAGCCGCGGGATGGCGTGCGGATTGGTGCGGCCCAGCGACGATGCCAACTGGGGCCGCACGGCGTTCACGTAGTGCTCCAGCATGCGCGGGGTGCCAGCCGGTGCCGCTGCTGCAGTTGCCTTGCTCTTCTTCGCCATCGAATCGACCCTCGAAAGTCCTGGATTTTGTCTTCTGCGTCCGGCGGCCTGCGAGCGGCCACCGCACGAATCAGCCGCCCGACTTGGCCCTCACCGCCTTGGCACGCCGCAGGGCGCCCAGGTCGGCACCACACTTTTTGCAAAACCGCACCTTGCCGCCTTCCGTTGTGGCTCGCGCCCCCAGCCGGGCGGGCTTGCCGCACGCCGTGCAGACCAGCAGCACGTTGGAGGCATTGATCGGCAACTCCTTGGAGAGCCGGCCACCCTGCGGGTTCTTCTGGCTCCGACGCACGTGCCGATAGACGCGGTTCACGCCTTCCACGACCAGCCGTACGGCGCCCGACGGCTCCTTGGCCGGCAGCACGGACAGAACCTTGGCGCGAGTACCACGGGCATTGCCCGTCCGCACCTCGACCAGATCACCCGATCGGATCAGCATCACACCACCTCGCTCGCCAGGCTGACGATCTTCATGAAATTGCGGTCTCGCAGTTCCCGGGCCACGGCGCCGAAGATGCGGGTGCCTTTCGGGTTCTGCTCGTTGTCGATGATCACGCAGGCATTCGCGTCGAAGCGGACATAACTGCCATCCTCGCGCCGCGTGGGCTTCCGGCAGCGGACCACCACCGCCTTGACCACCGCTTTTTTCTTCACGTCACTGCCGGGAATCACCGACTTCACACTGCACACGATGACGTCGCCCAGGCCGGCCGTGCGCCGGCGGCTCCCGCCCAGCACCTTGAAGCACATGACTTCCTTGGCGCCCGTGTTGTCCGCGACCGTGAGTCGCGTCTGCATCTGAATCATGATGTCCGTCCCTCACGCGACTCGACGCCGGCCGCGGCGGCCTCCTCGGCCTTGGCCGCTGTCTCCTTCAAACGGGTTGCCCGGGCACCGCTGCGTAGAGACGCCACGTCAACAGCCGTGCTCTTCTTCACCACCCGCACGAGCTCCCAGCGCTTGAGGCGGCTGCGGGGGCGGCACTCGATGATCTCCACCAGATCGCCAGGCTGCGACTCGCCAGCCTCGTCGTGGACGTGACACACCGTGCGCCGGTGGAGAATCCGGCCGTACTTGGGATGCCGCACGACACGCGGAATCTCCACTCGCCGCGTCTTGCTGGCGGCGGCGCTGGTGACCGTTCCTGTTTCGACTCGCTTCGGCATGGGCTCGTTCCTAGGATGGCTTTCGTGGTGGGGTTACGTGCCGCTCTGCGTGCGCTTCTTGAACGTGCGCCGCCGGGCCACGCCGGCCTTGCCCGGCGCCCGCAACTTGGCACGACCACTGGCCCGATGCTTGCGGGCGTGCTTTTCGTGCCGCGGCGAGTCGTCGCCCGCGGCCACGGGCACTGCCGGTGCCAGCGTGCCTCGCTGAGCGAGGATCGTCTGGCAGCGGGCGATCGTGCGGCGCTGCTTTCGAACTTCCGACGGGGCGGCCAGCTTCTCGGTCTGCGCCTGGATACGCAGCCGGAACAGCGTCTCGGCGGCGTCCTTCCAGACGAGCCGGATCTGCTCATCGCCCATGTCGCGCAATTCCTTGGCTTTGGTATTCATGGCTGACCTCACATCACCCGTCGCTTCACGAACCGCACGCGGATCGGCATCTTGTGCGCGAGACGCGCCAAGCACATCCGCGCCGCTTCCTCGGCCACGCCGCCGATCTCATAAAGAATCATGCCGGGCTTGATGACCGCGGCCCAGTACTCCGGCTCGCCCTTGCCCTTGCCCATACGGGTCTCGAGTGGGATCGATGTGATCGACTTGTGGGGGAACACGCGCACGAAGAGCCGGCCATCGGTGCGCAGGTACTGCTGCGCCGCGATGCGGCCTGCCTCGATGGTCGCCGCGGGGAGCCATCCCGGCTGCTCGGCCTGGAGGCCGAAGTCGCCGAAGACGACGCGATTCCCGCGGGAGGCGTCACCTCTTATACGACCTCTTTGGCTTTTTCGGTGCTTGACCCTCTTGGGCATCAGCGCCATCGCCATTCTCCTCGTACATGCCTTGGTTGACCCACACCTGGACCCCGATGTTGCCCTGCGCCGTGGGAGCCTCGCAGAACCCGTAATCGATCTTTGCACGCAGCGTCGACAGCGGCATCGAGCCCGCGATCGCCTTCTCACATCGCGACATTTCGGCGCCGCCGAGTCGGCCGGACAACTGGATCTTCACGCCCTTCGCGCCGGCACCCATGGTGGTCTCGAGAGCCCGCTTCAGCGTTCGCCGAAAAGCCGCTCGCTTCGTGAGCTGGTCGGCGATGTCCTCGGCGACCAACTGGGCCTGGATCTCGGGATGACTGACCTCTTCGACCTTGAGGTTCACGCGCCGACCGAGCAGTTCCTGCAACTCATCCTGCAGGCGATCGACCTCCTGCCCCTTGCGTCCGATGATCACACCAGGCCGGGCCGAGTGCAGGATGACCTTCACCTCGTCGCGTGTGCGTTCGATCTCGACCTTGGGGATCGCGGCCGCGCGGTACTTCGTCTTGAGGAACTTCCGCACGCGCACGTCCTCGAGGAGGAGTTCGCGAAAGTCCTTCTTTGACGCATACCAACGGCTCTTCCAGGGCTCGGTGATGCCCGTGCGAAAACCGACCGGATGGACTTTTTGACCCATTATTCTGCCCTCACTCCGCCGCGTCGACGCTCGGTGCGGCCGCCACCGCGTCGAGCGAGACCTTGATGTGCGACATGCGCCGCTTGATCCCGAACGCCATGCCGCGGGCCCGCGGCCGGATACGCTTGAACATCGGACCACCGTCGACCCGCGCGTCCACGACCACCAGATCGTCGACACCCGGCGCCTGCTGATGCTCGGCATTGCCCAACGCGCTCTTGATCACCTTCTCCAGCATCCGCGCCCCGCGGTGTGGCTGGAAGCGCAGGATGTCGAGCGCCTCGTCGGCAAATTTGCCGCGGACGAGATCGGCCAGCGCCCGCACCTTGCGAGGGCTGATGCGGGCATACTTGTGGGTGGCTGTGTATGGCATGGATCACTTCCTGCTTCCGGGACTGGCCGCTACTTGGCGGCCGGCGCCGGCGTGGCGGCCTCCTTGACCTTGCCACCATGGCCGCGGAACGTCCGCGTCGGGGCAAACTCTCCGAGTTTGTGGCCCACCATGTCTTCCGTCACGAACACCTTCAAATGCTGCTTGCCGTTGTGCACCATGAACGTCAGCCCGATGAACTCTGGCACGATCGTGCACGACCGCGACCAGGTCTTGATCGGGTCGCGCTTGCCGCTCGACAGTTGCGACTCGACCTTCTCGAACACGCGGGGGTCGATATACGGCCCCTTCTTGGCACTGCGTCCCATGTGATGCTTACCTCAACTTCAATTGGCCGTAGCGACGGCTCTTGCGCCGCCGAATGATCGCGGACCCCGACGGCTTGCGCGGCTTGCGGGTGCCGCCGCCCTTGGCACTCTTACCGGTGGGGCTGACAGGATGCCGACCACCCTTGGTGCGGCCCTCGCCACCGCCGTGCGGATGGTCGATCGGGTTCATGGCTGTGCCGCGGACGTGGGGCCGAATCCCCATCCAACGCGACCGGCCAGCCTTGCCAAGGCGGACGTTCATGTGCTCGGAATTGCCGATAGCGCCGATCGTGGCACGGCACGCCGCCGGCACGCGGCGAATTTCCCCGGACGGCAGCGTGAGCTGGGCCCACTGCGCCTCGCGGGCCACGAGCACCGCCGACGAGCCGGCCGACCGGCACAACCGCCCACCCCGGCCCGCCTGCAACTCGATATTGTGGACCTGCATGCCGAGCGGAATCGCCGACATAGGCAAGCAGTTGCCAACTTCCGGCGGCGCCGAGTCGCCACTCTGCACCTTGGCGCCCGCAACCAACCCCTCCGGCGCGAGGATGAATCGCTTCTCGCCATCGGCGTAGTGCACGAGCGCCACGCGGCAGGTGCGGTTAGGGTCGTACTGGATCGAGTGGACCGTCCCCAACACACCATCTTTGTTGCGACGGAAGTCGATCAGCCGGTAGTGCTGCATGTGGCCGCCGCCACGATGCCGGGCCGTGATCTTGCCCTGGTTGTTCCGGCCGCCCTTCTTCTTCTTGCGGACACGAAGCCCCTTCGGAGCGGCAGCGCCCGGCGTCAGTTCCGCAAAATCCGAGACACTGGCGCCGCGGCGGCCGGGGCTGGTGGGGTTGTATGTGCGGATGCCCATGCGAGTTGGACCGGTGAGTTGTGGACACGGCCGACCTGCGGCCGGCCAGGACTAGAACAGGTTGATCTTGAAATCCGGCTTGAGCTTCACGACGGCCTTTTTCCACGCCTTCGTGCTGGTGCGCCGCACCCGGCTGCGGCGCATCTTGCCCGCCCGGTTTTGCACGGCGACCTTGTCGACCTTGACGCTGAACAGTTCTTCGACGGCACGGCGGATATCGGCCTTGGTGGCCTCAACCACGACCTCGAACGAGTAGGCGTTGTGCCGGTTGGCGCGGTGCATGCCCTTCTCGGTGACCAGCGGCCGCAGGATCACCTGATGCGGCGCCAACCGGGGCGAGAAGGTGGGAGGAGGAGGAACGGGCACTGCCATGACTTACTTGCCCCCCTTTCCGGCCGCGGCCCGCGAAGGCCGCTTGGCCTTGGCCGCAACTGGCTTCCGGCCACCGGTCGCCGGCTTGCGCTCGACCACTGGCTTCGCAGCCGCACGGAAGGCATCGATCGCGGCCTTGGTCATCACGATCGACCGCGACCGCAGGATCGACCAGGCATTGAGCTCCGCCACCGGCGCGACCGAAACGCCCGAAATGTTCCTGGCACTCTTCCAGAAATTCGCATCGTGCTTCTCGGGAGCCAGCAACACGGTCTTCTCGCCCAGCCCCAGAGCCCGGAGCATTCCGGCCACGGCCGCCGTCTTCGGCGCCGCCACCGCCAGCGAGTCGATCAGTTTCACTTCGTCGTCGGCGATCCGCGAGGCCAGAGCCATGCGGGTGGCCGCCTGCAGGGCCTTGCGCGGCATGCGCCAGCCGAAGTCGCGCGGCCGCTTGGCGAAGATGTGGCCGCCGCCGCGCCGGGTGCCGCTGCGTCGACCTCCGGCACGGGCGTTGCCCGTGCCCTTCTGACGGTACAACTTCCGGGTCGACCCGGCGACCTCGCCACGGGTCTTCGTCTTCTGCGTACCCTGCCGCTGATTGGCCTGGTACATGACCACGGCGTCGTGCAGCAACTGCTTGCTCACCCGAGGAGCCAACTCGGCGGGGTCTATCTCGTAGCTCCCCACCTGCTTGCCCGTCATGTCGTAGACCGCGAGGTTCACTTGGCACCAGCCTTCTTCTTGGCCGTCGCGCCGGCGGGACTGCCCACCCGACGAATCTTGTTGGTCTGCATCACCGTCACAAAGGCCCCGTTCGGCCCCGGCACGGCACCGCGCACGAGCAGCAGGTGGCGCTCCTTGTCGACGCCGACGAGTTTCACGTTCCGCATCGTCGACCGCTCGTTGCCGAAGCGGCCCGCCATGCGCTTGCCCTTGAAGACACGCGCGGGCGAGGTGTTCATGCTCGTGCCACCCTGATGGCGGTGGACTTTCTTCACGCCGTGGCTGGCCCGCTGCCCCTTGAAGCCGTGACGCTTCATGACGCCGGCCGTGCCACGACCCTTCGTGGTGCCGACAACGTCGACATATTCGACGCCCTCGAAGACCTCGACCGTGAGGACCTGCCCCACCGCGACACCCTCGTGAACGCCGCGCAACTCACGCACGAAACGCTTCGGCTCGCAGTCAGCCTTGATCGGCGCCGCCACCCCGGCTTCGACGCGCCGCTTGGCGCGACGCCCATCGAGATTGGCCACCTGGCCCCGCACCGCCCGACCGGCCAACCGACGCGGCTTGTCGAGAAAGCCGACCTGTACGGCGGAATAACCGTCACGGTCCGCCGAACGAACCAGGAGCACGGGACACGGTCCGGCTTCGATCACCGTGACGGGCACCACAGTGCCGTCGGCTGCGAAAATTTGCGTCATCCCGACCTTGCGGCCGAGAAGACCCTTGCGGGCGGGCTTTTCCAGCGACTTCGTCGATGCAGTCATGATGATGGTCGCCGTCGCGACACGCTTTCACTGGCCGCCGCCCTGCGGCAGCCATGCGTGCGTGCCTCGCCTTCACGCTCGAAGCCGTTGGCTGCGGGAGCGCCAGGGAGGACTCCCGGGCCTTACCCACAACGCCTTCCAAGCATGTCGTGTCGTGCGCTCCTTCAGTGTGAGTCCGTGAATTGCATTCCCAACTCCATCCCGATCACGACCGGGAGGAAGCTTTGATCTTGATGTCCACGCCTGCGGGCAGGCTCAGTTTGTTGAGGGCCTCGATCGTCTTGGCGGTTGCCTGCACGATGTCGATGACCCGCTTGTGCGTGCGAATTTCGTACTGCTGGCGGGCCTTCTTGTCGATGTGCGGGCTGGAGAGCACCGTGTACCGCTCGACCCGGGTGGGCAGCGGGATCGGTCCATGAACCTCGGAATTCGTCCGCTTGGCAGTGTCCACGATCTCCGCGGCGCTCTGGTCGAGCACAGCGTGGTCGTAGGCCTCCATCCGGATGCGGATGATCTCTTGTGTCGGACCGGCCACTGAACAACTCCAGTCAAACCAACGAACGCTCGAACAACCGGCAGCATGTCGACCGCCCGCCGCCAGCGGCACTCATGCCGGCGGCACCCGAAAAAGCCTCGTGAAAGGCTCCTTTCGACGCCAACCTGCGGCCAGGGGCCGGGGGCGTCGCAGCGATCGAGTCTCGAACTCTAAAGTCGGCGGCGAGGACTGTCAACACGCGGGATTTTCGCTCGGGAAAACGGCCGGCGTTGCGGTGCCCCCTCATACGAACGCCTCGGCCGTCTCGGCCGGTGCCGGCCCATACTTGAGCGGGGCCATCGTGAAACTGGCCCGCCCCTGGCTCACGCTGCGGACCGCGGCCGAGTAACCGAACATGCTCGCCAGCGGCGCCTCGGCCGTGAGTACGGTGGCCCCGCCGCGAATTTCGGTGGCGGTGATGATCGCCCGCCGCTGCTGCAGGTCGTTGATCACATCGCCAAGGTGCTCCTCGGGCACCGTGACCTCCACCCTCATCACCGGCTCCAGGAGCACCGTCCCCGCCTCCTTGAGGAGCTTGTCGATGGCGTCGGCGGCCGCGATGCGGATTGCCACGTCAGAGGGGGGAGGCTCGGGCAGCGGGCTTTCCAGCACCACGATCCGCACGCCCCACAGCGGGCAGCCCTTGAGGCCGCCCCGTTCGGCACTCTCCCGCACCGCCTCGGTCATCAACGCCGCCGTGGCGGCCACCGCCTCCTGCTCGGGAAACCAGCCCTGTTCGACCGTCACCGGGCCCTGGTGGTCGTTCGGCTCGGCACGCACAGTGACCGTGGCCACCAGCGACTGGCCCGCCACCTGCCTGTTGGCCTCGCCGCTGACCGTCGCGACCCGACCCACCGTCTCCTTGTAACTGACCCGCGGCTTGTGGACGCGGCAATGGAGATTGAAATCCCGCTCCAGCCGATGCCTGATCACCTCCAGGTGCAACTCCCCCATGCCCGAGATCAGCGTCTGGCCCGTCTCCTCGCTTTCCAGGGCCCGGAACGTGGGGTCTTGTCGCTTCATCATCTCCAGCGTCTCGGCCAGTTTCTTCCGTTCCAGGCTCGTCTCCGGTTCGATCGCCATCGAGATCACGGTCTCGGGAAATTGGATCGACTCCAGCACGATCGGCGCCGCAGCGTCGCAGAGCGTGTCACCCGTGACGCTGGCACGGGGGCCGATCACCCCCACGATGTCACCGGCCCGGGCCTCGTCCACCTGCTCGCGTCGATCGGCCTGCACGTGCCAGAGCTGGGCGATGTTCTCCTTCTTCTGCTGGAGCGGATTCCAGGCCCGGCTGCCCGCCTTGAGCGTGCCGGAGTAGACGCGCACGAAATACAGGTCGCCATGCTTTTCGGCCACGATCTTGAACACCAGGCCGCAGAACGGGTCCTGGGAATCGGCCCGTCGGGAGATGGTCGTTGGTGTCTTCTTGGTCGGGTCCAGCCCCTCCACGGGCGGCACGTCGGCGGGGCTGGGGAGGTACCAGGCGACGGCGTCGAGCACGGGCTGGATGCCGATGCAGTCGAGCGCCGATCCGGCCAGCACGGGCACGACCTGACGGCGGATCGTGGCCTGCCGAACCGCCCGGCGGATGGCATCCCCCGGGATCGGCGCCTCGCCCATGGCGAGTTCGGCAAGTTCGTCGGAAAAGTCGAACAAATTCGACACCAATTGCTCCCGCCACTCGGCGGCCGTGTCGGCGAGTTCGGCCGGGATCGGCCCCCTTGTCACGGCACCGAGGGCGGCCCCGCCTGCCAGCGCCTCGTCCTTGGGAGGGAACGTGAGCAGCTGCATCTCCACCAGGTCGACGAGGCCGCGGAACGGGTCGTTGACGTGCGGCGGCCCCAGCCCAAGCGGGATCTGCAGCACCAGCGGCCGCGCCCCCAGCCGCTTCTCGATCTGGGTCACCGTGCCGAAGAAATCCGCCCCCTCGCGGTCGAGCTTGTTGACGAGCGCCAGCCGGGGCACGCCGTACTTGTCGGCCTGCCGCCATACCGTCTCGCTCTGGGCCTCGACTCCTTCGCGGGCCGAGAACACCACCACCGCCCCGTCCAGCACCCGCAGGCTGCGCTCCACCTCGGCCGTGAAGTCAACGTGCCCTGGCGTGTCGATGAGGTTCACGCTCACGTCCTGCCAGCGGAATGACACCGCGGCCGAGTAGATCGTGATCCCGCGCTCCTGCTCCTCGGGGTCGAAGTCGGTGATCGTCGTGCCCCGATCGACCTCGCCGAGCCGGTGGCTCGTCTTGGTGAAAAACAGCATCCGCTCGGTGAGCGTCGTCTTCCCGGCATCGATGTGGGCCACGATGCCGATGTTGCGGATTTTTTCCAGAGTGCCTGCCATGATGCTTCACGAGTGGTGCTGCCGTCGCCTGTGGGCGGGCGGGCGGATCGGCACGGCCGGGAAGCGGCCGCCGTTTCCGGATGAGGTCACATCTTCTCCACGGTGCCGATGCCGAGCAGCTGCAGTCCCTTTCGCAGAATCCTTCCAGTGAGATCGCAGAGTGCCAGTCGGCTGCCCCGCTCGGGTTCCTTGGCCTTGAGCACCGGCAGCGCGTCGTAGAGGGTCGAGTAGCAGCCGGCGAGGTCGTAGAGATAGGCGGTCAGCAGGTTGGGCCGGTAGTCGGCTTCCACGTCCTCGAGGGCCTCGCCGAAACGCAGCAGTTCGAGCGCCAGCGCCCGCTCGCGAGGGTCCGCCGCGATCACGCGGCCACAGGTCGCCCGCAGGGCATCCCGATCAACGCCTCCCCTAACGTAGATCCCCTCCACCCGGGCCACGGCATACTGCATGTAGGCCGCGGTGTTGCCGGTCAGCTGCAGCATCTTGTCGTAGCTGAACACGTAATCCGTGGTGCGGTTCTGGCTCAGATCGGCGTACTTGATGGCCCCGATGCCAATCGTCTCGGCGACCCGCTGCCGCTCGGCGCCGGTCATCTCCTCGTCGGCCGCCACCACGGCCAGCGCCCGCTCCACGCCCTCGTCGAGCAGCGACTCCAGCCCCACCGTGTCGCCTGACCGGGTCTTGAACGGCCGGCCGTCGTCGCCCAGCACCGTGCCGAATGCCACGTGCACCAGGGCGACCGGGCCGCAGCCCCAGCGACGAGCCGTCTCGAAGAGTTGGTCGAAGTGCTGGCTCTGCCGATGGTCGACGACATACAGGATGCGGTCGGGCTTCCAGTGCTCCAGCCGCCAGCGGATCGCGGCCAGGTCGGTGGTCGCATACAGGTAGCCGCCGTCGGCCTTGCGCACCAGGAACGGGGGCTTGTCATCGCCGTCGAGAAACACGCCGATCGCCCCGCGGCTCTCCCGGGCCAACCCCTGCGATTGCAGATCCTCGACCACGCCGGCCAAGAGTTTCCGGTAGGAGCTCTCTCCACGCACGTGGTCGAAGGTCACCCCCAGCCGCCCGTAGATCCTGTCGATCTCCTCGTGGCAGAACGGCTCGAACGTGCGCCACAGGGCCAGGTTCTCCTCCTCCTCGCGGTGCAATTTTTCCGTTTCCTCGAGCACCTCCCGGGCCACGTCCGGGTGCCGGCTCAGAACCGCGGCCGCCTCGGGATCGGCCGCCAGTTCCTCGGGCTTGGCGTCGACGAGTTTGCGCACGAGGCGATACAGCCGGCCCAGTTCCCTGGTGGGATGCGCGTCGTATGCCTGCTGGTCGCGGAGCCGCTTGTAGCCCCAGAGGATCATCCCGAACTGCGTTCCCCAGTCGCCCAGATGATTCACCGTGATCACGTCATGGCCGCGGAACCGCAGGATCCGCGCCAGCGCGTCGCCGATCACGGTGGAGCGGATGTGCCCCACGTGCATCGGCTTGGCGACATTGGGCGACGAGAAGTCGATGACGATCGTCTGCGGCGGATGCACGGTCGGCACACCGAGCCGATCGTCGCGAACGGCCGCAGCCACCGCCGCGCAGAGGGCCTCGTCTCGCACGCGGACGTTGATGAACCCCGGGCCGACGGGATCACCCGGCGGCTCGAAGAGTTCGGCGTAGCCGGCGGCCGCGGCCAGCCGGCCGCTGATGTCGGCCGCCACGTCGCGGGGCTTCCTGCCGGCGCGCTTGGCCAGCCCCATCGCCATCGTCCCTGAATAGTCTCCGAACTTCGGTTCGGCCGTCTCCCGCACCTGTTCCAGGAGGGCCGGCATCTCCTCCGCCGGGATGGCCACGACGCCGTCGGCCGCCAGCCGCTCGAGCGCCTGGCGAAACATCCCCCGCAGGGCCGCGCGGAAGTTCACGCGGGCCGATGGGCCGTCGCCGTCGCTCATCGGGCGGAGGCTCCCGCCGCGGGGACGGGCACCTGCTTGGCATCGCCCCACAAGTGCTCGAGGTCCCAGTACTCGCGGGATTCGGCATCGAACAGGTGCACGAGCACGTTGCCGTAGTCGAGCACGATCCAGCGGCCCTCCTCGTACCCCTCGCCACCCCGTTTGCGATCGCGAAGCTCACGTTTCACCGTGGCCTCGATCTCGTCGGCCATGGCGTGCATCTGCCGCCGGCTCGACCCGGTGGCGATCACGAAGTAGTCGAACACGGGGGTCAGGCCGCGCAGGTCGAGGATGCGCACGTCGCTGCCCCGCGTCTCTTCGGCCACCCGCGCCACGGCCAGCGCCAACGTCCGTGCCAGATCGGCCCGAGGTGTCGGCTGGTCCATGCTGGTGGTCACTGTGTGTGGGGTGCCTGGCGATCCGCGAGCCCGCCGATTGTATCCGAGAACGATCCGCTGGAAGCGGTGCAGATCGCCCCCGGACGCGATGCCGTCTACCGCCCCCTGGCACGGGCGGCCGCCATGGCGATGCCGAGCAGGACCAGGTCTGGCATGTCCCGGGCCCCGGGCAGGGCGTCGCGCACGACGCCGCTGGAGCCGCCAGTGAGGATCAGTTCGGCCCCCTCGCCGAGCGACGCCCGGGCCTCCGCCACGAGCCTGGCCACGGCTCCCCGCATGCCCCAGCCGATACCCGCTGCGATCGCCTGCTGCGTGGTTCGTCCAGGCATGGCCGGTGGCAGGTCGTGGTCGAGCGCCGCCACCGCGGGCAGGCGGCTCGTGCCCTCGGCCAGCGCCCGCGCCAGGAGAGCCGGGCCGGGCAGGATCGCCCCGCCCAAAAAGCAGCCCTGGGGCGAAATCATGTCCACGGTCGTGGCGGTGCCGCAGTCGACCACGATGGCTCCGCGACCCGCCGGCGCGACCAGTGCGGCGGCCGCAGCTGCGGCCACCCGGTCGATGCCCACCCGGTGGGGCTCGTCGACGAGCACCTCGACGGGCAGGTCGGCGCGTGCCACCCGCCGCTGCCGCAGCGGCCGGTGCTGGGTGGCCGACACCTCTGCGACAGCGGCCTCCAACCTCGCGGCCGCGGCGTCGTGCACGCTGGCCACGAGCAGCAGGGCCGGTCCCGGCGCGGCCCCCGCCAGCCATTGCTCGATGTTCCGCGGGCGGAAGTCGCGGCTCAGAAAATCCTGCCGCCTCTGCACCCGCGGCAGCCGTCCGGCGCCGCCCGGGTCGGCGACGACCGCCAGCTTGATCCGCGAGTTGCCCACATCGGCGACGAGCAGCGCGTCACCGGGAACCGGGCCGCCACCCGCCGTCGTGCTCACGGGCTCGGCCTCCGCGCGTCGAGTTCCGCCACCACTGCCCGCAGCAAGGCGTCGAGCCCCTGGCCCGTCACCGCGCTCAAGGCCAGCACCTCCCGGCCAATGGCCCGTGAGAACTCCGCCCGCACCTCCTCGGCGCCAGGAAGTTCGCACTTGCTCATGACGACGATCTCCGGCCGCGTGCCCAGCGAGGCATCGTAACGCTCGAGTTCATCACGGATCGCCCGGTAATTCGCTAGCGGATCGCTGCCGTCGACGGGGAGGGGCTCCACCACGTGCACGAGGATGCCGGCCCGTTCCACGTGCCGGAGGAATTCATGGCCCAGGCCCACGCCCGCATGGGCGCCCTCGATCAGCCCGGGCAGGTCGGCCAGCACGAAGCTCCGGTCGCGGGACACGGCCACGATCCCCAGGATCGGCGTCTTGGTGGTGAAGGCGTAGTCGGCGATCTCGGGCCGGGCACGCGACACCCGCGACAACAACGTGCTCTTGCCCGCGTTCGGCTTGCCCACGAGCCCCACGTCGGCGATCACCTTGAGTTCGAGCAGCAGCCGGCGGCACTCCCCTTTCTCGCCCGGTTTCGTCTCCCGCGGGGCGCGATTGGTCGACGACTTGAAGAACAGGTTGCCGCGGCCCCCCGCCCCGCCCCGGGCGGCCACGATCGACTCGCCGGCCGCCAGATCCTTGAGCGCCAGGCCACTCGACTCGTCGATCACGATCGTGCCGGGCGGCACCCGGAGTTCCAGGTCCGCGCCCCGTGCCCCCTGGCGATTGGCAGGTCCACCCGATTCGCCGTCCGTGGCCCGCCATTGGCGGCGGTGGGCCAGGGCCGCCAGCGAGTCGACGCCCTCCTCAGCCCGCATGATCACGCTGCCGCCGTCACCGCCATCGCCGCCGTCGGGGCCCCCCAAGGGGACGTACTTCTCGCGGCGGAAACTGCAGATGCCGCGGCCGCCGTTGCCGGCCGCCACCTCGATCTGCACGCGGTCGACGAACACGCGGCGGTTACGCCTTTGAGCCGGCCACGACGTTCACGCGGCGGCCTTCGCGGTCGAACATCACAACGCCGTCAGAGAGCGCGAACAGCGTGTAATCGGTACCCATGCCCACGTTCTTGCCGGGGTGGAAACTGGTGCCCACCTGCCGCACGAGGATGTTGCCGGCCCGCACCTGCTGGCCGCCGAACTTCTTCACGCCACGGCGCTGGGCATTCGAATCGCGGCCGTTACGGCTCGAACCCTGACCCTTTTTATGTGCCATCTGATCCGCTCCACGGCGAGGACCGTCACGCTTATCCGACCAAGTCAAGGATACCCTACCCGGTGCCCACATGCGAGCGGGTTACAGACCGGGTCCGTCCGTGTCGTATCGGAAAATCCAGTCATGGTCAATGCCCTCGTGGACCGCCACGGCGGCGGCGAACAGTTCCGGGCCACGCGGGCCAAACACCCCCTGCAACACCTTCTGCCGCACGGCGGGGTCGGCCTCGGCGCTGATCGACGGCCGCACGGCATCGAAGGCCGCCTGCGCGTTGCTGGTGGCCATGCTGCTGGGATCGATCGCCACGGACTCGAGCGCCGCCAGCGCCCGCGCCGCCTTGGCTCCCTTCGACAGCCATTCCAGCCGCCGGCCGGCGGGTCCAAAGCACCTCGCCGCCATGGCCTGCCGTTGGGCGTAGCCGGGCTGGGAATCGAGTTTGCCGACGATTCGTGCGAGTGCCGAGTAGGGATCCTTGCCTACCTGCTCCGGCGTGAGGTCCATCGCCTGCAAAGCCGCACGGCGGCGTTTGTCCTGTTCCGCATCGACCGGTCCGGCGGCGGCGGCGGCCAGCGACTCGAGCGCCGCCTCCCCGACGTCGCCAAACATCTCCCGCACGAGTGTGGCCCGCGCCCCGGGGTCCTTCAGTCCGGCAATGGTGCCCAGCACTTTCTCCAACGGCAGCAGGCTGGGGCCTCCTCCTCCGCCAGGTTCCAGCAGGTCGTCCCACTTCAAACCCATGCGTTCCAGGGCCGCTGCAGGATTCGATTTCGTCGTCGCCGGCCAGCCCGCGGCCTCCAACACTCGGCTGCCCAGCGTCATGCGCTCGAACATGCCGCGATACCCCACGCTCATCTCCTGCTCGGCGGCCCCGGCGGCGGCCGGCAGCCAGAAGTCGAGCCGCAGGCTCTCCAGCGCCACTTCCATGTCGCTGCCAGGCGGGTCGTTGGCGTTGATCACGGCGCCTTTGCGTTTCCGCCAGCGGATCGAGTTCGTCAGGCCGCTGGCGTAGATCGAGAAAAAATCGATGCGCGGATCGACATCCGTCCAGACCGCGACGCCCCAGCGTTCCTCGCCGAACGCCAACTCCTTCGCCACCATTTCGGCACTGTTGTAGAACCGCTGCCGCGGATCCTCCCGGCGGCGGATGGCCTCCATGGCGGCGGGCACGACGCGATCCAGATAGGCACGATGCTTGGCCAGATCCTCGGCGTCCGACAGCGCTTCCAGGCTCTCCAGCACGAAATGCGGGATGAATCGCACCGGCGTCTCAAAGGGCACGGTGGTGAGTTTCGTGGGGTCCTGTTTGTCGATCACGGTGCGGCGGCCGCCCGTGTTTTTGACCCGGTAGACCAGGTACCAGACCCGCTTTCGCTGCATCTTCAGGTCAGCAGCCGGAATGTCGACTTCGATCATCCGCGGTGGCTTGAAGGCGAACTCCAGGCACCAGATGTCGCGCGGGAAGGATCGCCCCCGCGCCCGTTCCACGAGGGTCGTATTCGCGGGTGCACGTTTGGGTTCCCACACCATGTTCTCGGGCGGCCGCGACAGTCCCTCGGTCACCTCTAGGAGGTCGCCGTGGAGCAGTTCGTCGGCGCTCGTTTTGTCGGGCGGGATGACGGTCAGCACCCCGGGCGCGAGTTTGCGGAATCCACCCTTTTGGGCCGCTGCATCGGGCCCCACGAGAGCGGCCATGCCCGCGATGACGAGGATCGTTGCCTTCGTACAACGCCCCCAAACCGGCCGCCCAGGTGACGGCCGAGATCCCCAGAACCACGTTTTCACGCCGGCAATCGCCAGCGAGGCCAGGTCAGACATCATGCCTGAATCGTACCAAAACCCTTGCTGGGCATGGGAATACGTCGCGCGTCACAGATTATCCAAAATCCCTTGCTTGCCCAAATTACCCAAGGCAGACTAGTGGGGTATTCGAAAAAGTGACGGAAAACTGACCTTCGCCAGGGCGGCCTTCCGACACACACTCCCGCCGCGATCGGCTTTGCCCGGTCGCGGTGGCGGGATGTCTAGCCTTTCGGGCCGATCCTCCGCGATGCTCCAGAAAAACCAACTGCAACCGCCGCGTCCTTACGCTCCGCCCGCAGAGGCAGGGGCTGCCGCCGTCGGCCGGCCGGGCACCCCGCTCTTTTCCGCCGCTGATTTCGATGGCACTGGCATTCTCGCCGGCATCGATCCCTGCGAGTCGCGGTACTGGTGGATGCCCGAGCTGTACGGCCCGGACGCCCCTCTGTCAGCTCGTCCGGCGGCACGGGCATCCCAGGCCTTGGCCGCCCGGCTGCGTTCCGCCGGTCAGGCTGCCCGCGATGTCCCGGCACGGTCGACGGCGGCCGCCTGATCGACCTCGACCGCCAAGGCGGCATAGTCCTCGGCCCCGTGCGAATCTGGGGCATAGTCGAATATCGACTGCCCGAAACTGGGGGCCTCAGCCAGGCGGATGTTCCGTCTGACCCGGGCCTGGAACAGCTTTGCCGTGGCCCAGGCCGGGTGAGCAGCCGCGGATCCGGCGAAAAACGCCTCCACGTCCCGGCCGATCTCCGCGGCCAGGCGGGTGCCGGCCTCGTACATGCAGAGCACGACGCCGAGCAGTCGCAACTGGGTGTTCACACGGTCGGCAACCAGTTCGATCGTCTCCAGCAGTCTGCTCAGGCCATGCAGGGCGAGGAAGTGGGGCTGCAGCGGCAACAACACCTCGCCGGCCGTGGCCATGGCGTTGAGGGACAGCAGCCCGAGCGAGGGCGGGCAGTCGATGATCAGGTAGTCGAACGCGGGGCCGCCGCATGCCTGCCCGTTGCAACGCGGGTCGGCCGCGATCCGCTGCCTCAGAATGGACTCCCGTCCAGCCTTGCCGGCGAGGGCCATTTCCACGGCCGACAGGTCGATGTGAGACGGCACAACACTGATGGTGTCGCTGACCCGGACGCTTGCCGCCGCCAGGGGCTGGCCGGCCGTGAGCACATCATACGCCGACGTGCCGTGCGCGCCGGGGGTTACGCCGAGGTGCAGCGTGGCATGCGACTGCGGGTCGAGGTCGATCACGCACACGCTCCTGCCGGCGCGCGACAGGGCCACGGCCAGATTCACGGCGGTCGTGGTTTTGCCCACACCGCCCTTCTGGTTTGCGACTGCGATCGAGCGCATGGCTGGCAGTTCCTGGGGGCCGCGGCAGATCGCGGGCCGGGGAGAATAGGCCGCGGCCGTCACCTTCAAAAGCCCGAATTTCCCGGCAAATCTTGGGGAAACATGCTCGATCAGGGCCGTGCCAGAGTCCGTGTGGCATCAATCCAGGTCTTGAACCCAGCCGCGATCCTCCCCAGGGTCACTCGGCCAGGCCTGCCGACCACCGTGATGGCGGCCGGCGCGTCCATGTCGAAGGCCAGCACCGTCGCCGGCGCATCCGCCGCGGGTTCGAAGAACGCCAACGCCTCGTCCCACGCACCATCCGGCAGACGCGAGCCTGTCCCCCCGTCACCCCAGGCGAAGTTCGCGTCCTCCACGAGGCCACGCCGCAGGTGCACGAGGCCCCCGGCCCGCGACACGTCGAGTCGCTCCGCCACGACGGGCCGCCGCCTCGACCCGTCCCACGCCAGTCGCCACAACTCCACGCGATCGGAGGTTTGGATTCGCCGGGCCGCGTCGGCGCCATAGAACCCCAGGCAAAGCCGGGTCTGCCGCCACTGGAACCAGACCGCGAATGCGGCCAACCCGAGGGCCAGCAAAAGCAGGCTCACGACGATCATGGTTCCGGCCCGGGGCCGGATCCGAGGCTCTGCCATCATGGGATCCGACGCTGGACGCGTGGCTGCCATCCTGAATGTCACCGGGGAAAATCGGCTGGCCTGCGTGGCCCGTCGATCACTGTATACTCGGAGACTCGGCAATCCGTCCTTCAGGCGGCGTCAGCAGCACGTTTTTGGAGCCGACCATGGCCAACACCTTCGACCCGTACCGTGAAGCCCTCGTCGTCGAGCGGCACACCGTGTGGCCCGCGGAGTGCGAAGACTGGTCCGAGGCGGACAAAGATCGCGTGGCGTCGCTGCTCCATGCCAGCCCCCAGGAAGCTGTGGAACTCGATTACGTGCGGCAGCACACTGGCTTCGCCCGCGTCATCGCGGTCACCCGGGCAGACCTCGACCGGGTGAGCGTCGCCTGACCGTGGCCAGGATCAGAGTTCATCTCCCGGCCGTCGTTGCAGCGCCCCCCGGCGACGCGGCGGCGGTCACGGATCGCTCATACGACATCGTCTGCGGACGAGGCATCCTGGCATCCAGCGGCGCATGCCTGCGCTCCGCCGCCGCCCGGCGGGCCATCGTGATCGCGGACGCTGCCGTCGCTGCCACGCATGCCGCCACGGTCGCGGAGGCGATCCGTGCCGTCGGCATCGACGTGACGGCTCTTACCGTGGCCTCGGGTGAGGCCTCGAAATCGGCGGCGGAGGCGGAACGGCTGTGGAACGAATTCGGCCGCCTGGCCGTCGACCGCGGCACCCACGTGGTGGCCGTGGGGGGCGGAGTCGTCGGGGACCTGGTGGGATTCGTGGCGGCGACGTTCGCCCGCGGCCTCGCTCTCTGGCAGGTTCCCACCACCCTTGTCGCCCAGGTCGATAGCGCGATCGGCGGAAAAACGGGGATCAACCTCGCCGCCGGCAAAAACCTCGTCGGTGCCTTCTGGCAACCGCGGGGCGTGCTGGCGGATATCGACACCCTGGTGACGCTCCCGGACCGGGAATTCGTCAGCGGCATCGCCGAGATCATCAAGTACGGAATGATCCTCGATGCCGACTTCTTCGCCTGGCTGGAACAGCATGCGGCGGCCCTTCTGGCCAGGGAACCACAGGCCCTGGCGTTGGCCGTCGAGCGGTCAGCCGCCATCAAGGCGGGTGTCGTGGAACGAGACGAGCGAGAGATCTCCGGGCTGCGGGCGGCCCTCAACTACGGGCACACGTTCGCCCATGCCTACGAAACGGCATCGGGCTACGGCAAGCTGCTGCACGGCGAGGCGGTGGCGATCGGGATGGCGCTGGCCGCGCGGCTGGCCGCCGCCCTGGGCCGCATCCCCCAGGATCTCGTTGCCCGACAGGATCGGCTGATCGAGGCATTCGGGCTGCCCGTCGACCCCCGCGTCGCCGGCTCGTTCGATTCGGAACTGCTGCTCGCCATCATGGGCCGGGACAAGAAGACCCTGGACGGCAGGCTCCGTTTCGTGCTCCCCAGCCGCCTCGGCAGCGTGGACGTCGTCGACGGCGTCGCAGCCGACGTCGTGAGACGGATACTTGCCGGGTAGCCGGCACACCTGCGGCGGCAGCCCGGGGGATCTGATCACGGGCCGCAGGGTTGCCCCAGGCTGAAAAACCCGTCTTATCGGCTGTTCCAGGGAGTGGTGCGAATCGCCCCACCCCCGGTCGCCAGCGACCAAGCGAGTGGGGCGATTCGCTCCAGCGCCCCGGCTGTATGGTTGCCGAACCGGCCCTTGACCTTCGGCTCACGACTCGATTTTTGGGCCTCATTTCAGCCATTTCCGATTTTTTTCGAAACGCCACGCAGTTCTGGCACGCCGCGTGCATCTGCTTCCTTGGCAGCGGTCGGGCGTTCCGCCTCAGTCTGCCACCGAATTCAGTCTGTCGGAAAAAGGAGTTTGCTCATGAACATCTCGTCCGGTTCGGGTTCCTGCGCCGCTGGATCGCGCTGGGCTCTCACGCAGGTCGACCTCCTGCTCTGCGCCCTCCCGATCGCTGTGTTCCTGTCGATCGTTTCCTTGGTCTGAATTCGAAATCGATTCCCGGTGCCGAGCGGCTGGCGGTTGTCTGCTGGCTGCAAGGTCTGTGGGAGATTGGTGTTCGACGGTTTGCTGCGAGTTGATGGCCGGTACTTGACCTCCCAGAAAATGTGCGACTTGTCGCGGTCACGTTCGCCGCGCCGGTCCAGCACTGAAAAAACACGGTTCACGAAGACTTGTCCGTTTCAACATCAGAGGCGCTTCACATGAATTCCCCGCAGGCCATTTCAGACACCAGCGCCGATCATCGGTCGGCATCCAGCCTCGCGTCGCTGCGGAGCGTCGGCATCCACGAGATCGTGATCGTCGATGCCACCTGTGATCGGTATCCGGATTTCGTGCAGGCTGCCCAGTCCGGTGACGTTGGTCTGCACTTCTGCGTGGATGGCCGTTCCGCGGTCAGGCTGGCCCGGCGATTCCGCGCCGATGCCTGGCTGTTGGCCTCGGATCTGCCCGACATGTCAGGCTTCGATCTGCTCGACATGCTCTCGCCGCACGTGCTGCAGGGCGACGTCGATCCGCTGCTCTCCGGCTCGCGGGTGTCGCTCGACCGCGTGGGCGTGGGCATGCGTTCCGGCATCTTCATCGTGTCCGACATCTACCGGTTGGAAGACGAGCAGCGGGCTTTGGCGTCCGGCGTGTCCGGTTACCTCGTTCGTCCCGTGACCGTGGACGTCATCCGCCGGTCGCGGGCGCCGACGTCGCATGACGCCGTGACCGTGGAGTGAGTGGGGCTTTCTCGGTCATCATGTGACCGGCAGACGCGTTCTTCTGGAGACCACCATGAGCCCGTCGCTGCAGTTCGATCTCGGCGAACCGTTCGTGCCGCACGTGGTGGTCGTCGATCCGCGATTCGAGGCCTACAGGCCTCTGGCCGCGAGCGCCAGGCAGGGGAGGCTCACGATCCACTTCCGCTCCAGTGGAGCCGAGGCCTTGAAACTCGCCCGGCACCTCGATGTAGATGCATGGCTGGTGGCCGAACACCTCGACGACATGTCGGGGCACGATTTCGTCTCCCTGCTCAAGGCGGGCATCCCCACCGACTCCAGGGTGGCGGTGGTCGATGCCCCGCGCATCCACGATCGTCGCCGGGGCATCGCCGAATCAGAGGCGCGAGAGTCGGGCGCCGACGCCTTGCTTTCTCACCCCATCAGTTTCGACGACCTCGAAAATTTGCTTGGCCTGTCCTCCGACGCACGGTCCGAGATGCTGGCTGAAGCCGGTCTGGCGAGGCCGTACCTGACGCTGCCCGTCGGTGTCGGTGCAGCCGTCATCGCCATCGCCGTGCTGATGATCGGCTGATCCATTTGGACGGCTGGTGCGTACTTCTGGGGACGGATGTCCCTGTTGCGAGAGCTATGGCATGCGCGTGATTCGAGTGATCGCGGCGTCTCTATGCTTCGCTGCAGCCCTGGGCCAGGCCGACGCCCGGGCCCAGAACGACTGGCAGTATCCCGATCCCTACTTCGGAATTCTGGAGATCGAGAAAACGCGGGCCGCACCTCCGCCTCGCCGCACTGCAGGACCGACCGCTGCCGGCCCACGGCGCAAGCCGAACGTGGTCCGACCTCGGGCCTTCCGTCCCAGACCGAGAACCACGGCTGGCCCGCGCTGATCCGGTTCACCGGCTCCACAACACCCGGGCACACCGTCATGCGAAGGGGCAGCACAGCGTGGCGCCGCCTGCTGGTGGTCGTTGCCGCAGCGGCCAGCATTTTGGGCGCATCCGAGACCCACGCCATCGTGGGCAGCAACTCCGGAACGCCCGCCAACAACATCTTCAACGGCGTCTATGTCAATGACCTGGTCGGAGCCCGGACCTTCTACGGGCTCGGCTTCGGGGGCAGCCGGGCGGTCGTCGCCAACGTCGAAGCCGGCGCGATCTGGAACGGCCACGACACCCTGACCGGCCGCATCTCGCAGTACGTGAAGAATCCGGCCATCGTGGGGACTCAACTGGGCCAATTCGACTGGCACGCCACGATGGTCGGCCAGGCGATCGGCGGCACCGGGTTGTACACCTTCCAAGAAGGCATCGCCCCTACGGCCCAGCTCTGGTCGGGCTCGATCGCCACGGCCTGGATACCGGAAACTGGCAGCGACTACACGGGGGCGTTCGACATCACCGAGGAGAGTTTCCTCTACCCCTACGTGACCACGATGCGGACCGGGATCAGCGGAGGCGGCTCCACACTCAAGGCCAACGTGCTCAACAGCAGCTGGGGCTATGCGGATTCACCCGGGCAGTTCGCCGAAACGATCGCCATCGACGCCCTGGCGCTGGAGAACAACGTCGTCGCCGTGATGGCCGCCGGCAACGCGGGCCCCACGGCCAACACCGTCGGCGGCCCGGCCTCGGGGTACAACAGCATCTCGGTGGCGGCGCTCACGGGGGACACTCTCACGCCACCATTTTCGGCCGTGGCCGGGTTCTCCAGCCGCGGCCCGGGTGATTTTTTCAATCCCGCCACCAACACGATGATCCCCGCCGTGCGGCCCACCGTCGACATCGCCGCCCCGGGCGACGACCTGACGCTGGCCCTCTACGGCGGCGTGACCGGCGGCCACACGTCGGGCACCGACCCAACCCTCGACGAACCCACGATACCCGCGGGGGCCTACTACGTTCCGAACATCGGCGGCACCAGCTTCGCAGCACCGGTCGTGGCCGGCGCGGCGGCCCTGATGGTCGATGCCGGCAAACTGTTCGTTGATGACGCAGTCGCGTCGAGCGAAATGCTCGACGCCCGCGTGGTCAAAGCGGCCCTGCTGGCGGGAGCCAGGGCCCCGGCAGGCTGGAACAATGGCCAGGCCACGTTGGGCGGCGTGATCACCACCACGCAGGCGCTCGACCAGGCCTCGGGAGCGGGCATTCTCGACCTCGACGCGACGTACCGGATCTATGTCGGCGATCCCGCCAGCATCACCTTCAACGGAGCACAGTACGTGATCGCTGGACAGAACACCACGTTGGGCCTGCCGGGTGACACCGGTGGCAGTGGCCTGGCGCTTCGTGGTTGGGACCTGGGGAGCGTGTTCAGCGACTCAACGGCGGGCAGTGGCCGCATCAACTCCTATTCGTTCGCGGCGCCGCTCGCGGCCGGCGATACCTTCACGGCCTGCCTCACCTGGTTCGCCGATCGCACCCTGGGCACGACGCTGGCATCGGCTACGGACGTGGCGCTCAGCAATCTCTCCCTGGAGGTGTGGCGTAGCACCGGCTCCGGCGAGTCCCTCGTCGCCAGTTCGGCCGCCACCTACAGCACCACCGAATTTCTGCGCTTCACGGTGCCGCAGGACGGCGACTACAGCCTGCGCGT
>QWPN01000149.1 GCA_003671185.1 Planctomycetota bacterium | reverse complement strand
GATCACCACCCTTCTGATCACCACCCTTCTGATCACCACCCTTCTGATCACCACCCTTCTGATCACCACCCTTCTGATCACCACCCTTCTGATCACCACCCTTCTGATCACCACCCTTCTGATCACCACCCTTCTGATCGCCACCCTTCTGATCGCCACCCTTCTGATCGCCACCCTTCTGATCACCACCCTTCTGATCGCCGGTGCCGGTCTTCGGTTCTGGCTTTTCGGCCTGCGATCGGCGCCGGTTTTCCAGAATCCGCTCCATTGCCTCGCCGTCGTTCGTGCCGTCCGCCGCCACGTTCTGTGCCGGCGCAGGCTTCCGTCCACCACTCTCACCGCGCACCCCACGTTCCTGCGGCTGCCCTTGCTGCTTCTGGTCGCCGCCTTTTTGATTGCCGTCCTGCGGGGCGCCGCCAGCCGCCCCCGGTGTCGGGCGATTGCCCTGCTGCCGCTCCTGACTGCCGCCGTCACGCCCGCCCCCTTGTTGCTGGCCCCCTTGCCCCTGCGGCTGCTCGCCGGCACCGTCTCGGCTGCCCGGCTGCTGTTGCTGCGCTCCAGGGTTTTTTCCGGCACGCCCCTGCTCCTGGGACTTGCCTCCCTCACCACCCCCCTGTTGTTTGCCCTCCTGCGGACTCCCCTGCTGCGGATCACCGGCCGGCTCGGGCTGCCGCTTCGATGGCTGCGTCTGCTCCGTCTGGCCGCCGTTCGTCCGTTCGCTACCGCGTCCCTGCTGCGCGGGCGGCGGTTCCCCTCCGGGCTGCTGCCCTGCGTCTCCGGCCTGAGGCTTGTTCGCACTCGTTCGTTGCTCTCCACCGGCATCCGCACTCTCGCCGGCATCAGGCGTGTTGTCGCGACCGCCGTTCTCCGGGGCCCCGTCGGCCGAAGGCCGGTCCGAGGGCGATTCGCCCCCGCCCGCTGCTCCGCTTCCGCCCTGCTTGCCGGCATCCGTGCTGCCGTCGCCACCGTCGTTCCGGTCCGCACCGTTCACTCTGTTCGGCCCCTCATCGCGACTCGCTGGCGGTGGCTCTTCAGGGGGCGGCGCCGCCGCATCGATGCGCAACGCCCGCCATTCCGTCGCCGTCTGATTGGCGGGCTCGGGACGGTTGTCGATGGCCAGTGCCCGGTACTCGAGGACGCTGCCCGGCCCGGCACCCAGTCGCTCCGGCACCAGGCTCGTCGCGGTGCGCAGCTGCTTGCTCCGCCCCTGTAGCAGTTCCGCTTCCTGCCGCACGGGCCCGCCCTGAAGCCGGGTTTCCAGCCGCACGCTCGCCAAGCCGAAGTCGGGATCGACAGCCTGCACGCGGATCGGCACGGGACTGCCCGGCGGCACGCGCATCACCTTCTCCGCGGGCTCCTCGATCGTGACCTCCGGCGCCAGGTCGGGAATCACTTCGATGCGATGCTCGAGTTTCTCCGTCACGGCCCGCTCTCGCTTCGCGGTCGAGGACCGCGGCTGAAAGACGAGCCGATAGGCCTCGGCATCGGCGCCGGTTCGTTCCCCGTTCATGCGCAGCGTGAACGTCCCTGAGACCCGGGCAAGGTCCCGGGGGCCGAGTTTCAGGGCCACGTCGCGGCTTCCGTCGCAGCCGAGGTCGATCCAGGCGGACTCCAAGGGCTGGTTGCTCTCGGCGACGATGGTCACCTTCGTGCCCTCGACGCCGCGCACGTCACCCTGCCAGGCCACGGTCTCGTCCTCTTGCCGCGTGTACTCGGGATAGTGGTAGAGCACCTCGCGGACCATGAGCGAGGGCGCGTCGACCACCATCACGCGGAGCGGACCGCTCCGCGCGTCACCGGCGGCGATCACCAGGTCGAGGGACTGCTCCAGGCCGCGGGCCGCGTCGGGCAGCAGCGCCGCATATCGCGTCCCGGTGCCCGACCTGACCAGCGCCGCCCGCCACACGGCTCCCGTCTCGGCCGTGCCATCGTCGTGCACGGGCGTCACGACCAGCGTCGGACGCTCATCCGCGGCCAGGCCCGTGATCTCGCTCGACACGAGCACCTGCCGACCGCGGATCAACGTGGCCACGCCCCCCGACACCGGCAGCGCCCGGTCGGCCGCAGCGACCGACGCCGGGTCGCCGGGCAGACGCCACGACAGCGTGGGAGGCGTGACGTGCACGCGCGACGGCGCCGCCATGCTCAGCCACGGCGCCACCAGCCGTGCCGTGGTCGATGCCAGGCTCTTGGGCGCGGCCAACTCGTAGATGCAGGCGGCGGCCACGAGCGCCGCCAACGCATAGGCCAATCTCAGGGCGGGCGTGCGGTCGATCACACCCTCTGCCGGCACGCCTGACAGCCGCTTCGCGGCCCGCCTGCGCAGCGACTTGATCACCAATGGCGCCGCGGCACCGCCCTGGGCCTGCACGAGGACGGCATTCACGAGGTCGTTATGCAACTCGGGATGATCACGTTCGATGACGCGGGCCGCATACACCAGGTTCACTCGGTAGCGGAGCAACGGCACGATCCAACGCACCAGCGCCGCCAGCAGGCACGCCAGGCCCAGGGCAAACCACGTCCAGCGGGCCCACGTGGCAAGCCCGCCGGGCACCAGCCAGTGCTCGACGACGACGCCGGTGGCGAGCCAGAGCATGAACGCCACGGCGGCGGCCAACAGGAACGTGGTCAGGGCCACGCCCTTGTAGTCGGCTCCTGCGGCCGCCAACCGCTGGGCGAGATAGCGGCTCGATTTCGAATCGCCCTCACCGCCGTCGCTCCACGAAGCCACGGCCAACGGGTCGCTCGTGCTCCGGGAAACCGTCGCCATCGCGGAACTCCGTGCCGTGGCGAGCCCACGGCGGCTGGCGATCGTGGACCTGATCCGACCACGTCGCTCCAGTATATCGGCAGGGGAAGTGCCGTCGCTCTGCCGCATTGACGGTCAACATCGCGAATTCCTAAGGTGGCTGCAGGCCCGCCGCCGTGGCCCGAGGATGCCCCACATGTCGATCCTGCCGGACGCGGACAATTTCAAGCGTCTGGTCGATGGCTCGCTGCGGGGGCCGGGGCCCATGGCGGTGCGGGCCCTGCTGGCCACGCTCGCCGTGCCGTATGGCCTGGCCATGGCCGCGCGGAACGCCGCCTACGACCGCGGTTGGCTGGCCTCGTTCCCGGCGCCCGTGCCCGTGATCTCCGTGGGAAACCTCACGCTGGGGGGTACCGGCAAGACGCCGCTGGTGGCCTGGGTGGTGCGCACGCTCCTTGCCGGCGGCCACCGGCCGGCCGTGGTCAGCCGCGGCTACGGGGCAGGTCCCGGAGAACGCAGCGACGAAGCGGCCGAACTCGCCGTCGTGCTGCCGGGCATCGCGCACGTCGCCAACCGCGACCGCGTCGCGGGCGCGCGGGCGGCGGCCGCCGCCGGCGCCGACGTCGTCGTGCTCGACGACGGCTTCCAGCATCGCCGCCTGCGGCGGAACATCGACATCGTGGCCGTCGATGCCACCGACCCGTTCGGCTGCGACCGGCTCTTTCCGCGCGGCCTGCTGCGCGAATCCACCGTGGGACTGGCCCGTGCCGGTGCGGTGGTGCTGACGCGGGCCACCGCGGTCGACGCCGCGCGACGGGCCGAGATTCGGGACGCGCTCGACCGGGCCTGCGGCGGTCGTTTGCCGGCAACCTGGATGGAGACCGAGCATCGCCCCGTCGCGCTGCGTTCGGCGGCAGGCCACACGCACCCGCCCGACTTCGTGCGCGGCAGGCGCGTGGTGGCTTTCGCCGGCATCGGCAACCCGGCCGCCTTTCGGGCCACGCTCGAACGGATGGGCGCCGACGTGGTCGCCTTCCTGCCGTTCGCCGACCACCACGCCTACGGCGATCGTGACGCGGCACTGCTCGCCGACCGGGCGGTGGCCCTGCGGGCCGAGGTCGTGGCCACCACGCTCAAGGACCTGGTCAAGCTGCGGCGCGAGCGGCTCGGAGACGTGCCGCTGCTGGCGGTCGAAATCGCCTTGCAGGCCGACGGCGGCGCCGCCGAACTGGCCGCGTTGATCGGCGCAGCCTGCGGCCCGGGCGCGGGCGGCAGCGGAGGCGCACCCCGTGCACCCTGACGCCACCTCCGTCGGCCCGCTCGACGTCTCGATCCTCGTCAGCACGTACCGCAGACCGCGGCACCTGGCGCTGGTGCTCGAATCGATCGCGCTGCAGCGTGGTGTCGCGGGCCGGTTCGAGGTCGTGGTGGCCGACGACGGGTCGGACGACGAAACCGCGGCCGTGGTCGGCAGGTTTGCCGCCAGCGCGGAATGTGCGGTGCGTTCCACGACGCGGCGGCACGACGGTTTCCGCCTGGCACGAACCCGGAACGACGCGGCCCGGCTGGCCCGCGCTGACTACCTGTTGTTCCTCGACGGCGACTGCATGATCCCGCGGCATCACGTGGCGGCGCACCTCGCCCGGCGCCGGCCCGGCACAGCGCTGGTCGGCTACTGTGCCCGGCTGCCGGAAGAGACCAGTCGCCTGCTCGTGCCTGAGAACCTGTCACTGACGAATCTGGCCTCACTCGTGCCCGCGGCGGAACGCAGGGCGCTGCGCCGGCGCCGGCGGCGATTCTGGTGGCACGATGTCCTGCGTCATCCCACCAAGCCGCGGCTCACGGGAGGAGACTTCGGTGTCTGGCGATGCGATTTCGAGCAGGTCAATGGATTCGACGAGCGGTTCGTGGGCTGGGGCCAGGAGGACGACGACCTCGGCCTCCGGCTGCGGGCGGCTGGCGTGAGGCTGGAATCGATCCTCGACCAGACCTGCTCGCTCCATGTCTGGCATGCACCAGACCCGACGGCCCCGGCCCGCTGGCGCGACGGCCCCAACGTCGCCTACTTTGGCCGTCGCGGCCGGCTCACGATCTGCCGCCGCGGACTCCTCACCCGCCCCACTTCCAGGGTGCTCTGGGGGCTGCCTGTGGACATCGAAGCCACGCCGCTTGGCCGGCGCGTGGCGGGGCTGCTCGCCGGCGCGCCGCAGGCCGGGCCTGGCGCGGCCTGCGAAGTCGATGTCGTCGTGCGCCCCGGCCGCGGCATGTTCAGCCGCGCCGCCGAATGCCGACTGCTCGTCGCCGCACCGGGAGCGACCATCGAGACCGCGGTGCGACACCGCGCCGACTGCATAACCGTGGTCGGCGGGGAGGACGAGGATGCGCTCGTCGCGATCCTCGACGACGTGGGCTGAAACCGCCCGCTACTTCTTCTTTTCGACGTGAACCGTGTGCTTCCGCAGGCGCGGGGAGTACTTCTTGACCTTGAGTTTCTCACCCCCCGACTTGCGCCGCAGCGTGTAGTTCTGGTCGCCAGTCTCCTCACAGACGAGGTGGATGACTTCGAGTTTCTTTTTGCCCTTGGCCATGATCGGCTTGCCTGCGTGGTTCGGGAACGCCGAGGCGGCGTCGCGCCGCGGCCACCCACGGCCGGGCAGCCGCTCCGGTTCCG
This sequence comes from Planctomycetota bacterium, assembly GCA_003671185.1. Lineage (GTDB taxonomy): Bacteria > Planctomycetota > Planctomycetia > Pirellulales > UBA1268 > QWPN01. The sequence continues at coordinate 31,296 of QWPN01000149.1, read as the reverse complement.
GCCGGGCCCGAAAGGCGGTGCCCCGGAATCCGGAAGGACTGCGAACTTACCCGCGGCGACCCCGGAAGGCCAGCCTCCGGCCCTGGGGCCGCGGCCAGGGGCAAACCGGCCCGCTGGGCCCCGGGGAAAACACGGGCAATAATTCAAGCGGCTGCGGCCGAAATCATGAGAGCGGCCGACGGCGCTGACCTGCCGCGCCGGTTTGCTACCATATTCCTGGAGCGGCGGAGGCAGGCGATGCCCGAGGCCAGTGCCTCGGGATGGCCGGCGGGGTTGCAGTCTGCACTTCGATTCGATCGCTGACACCATCCGGGGAGAACGCGATGTCGGTCCCGAGCAAACCTGACCCGACGAAGAAGCCCGTTCGGCCGCCCGCGCCTGCCGCATCCCGCCCGGCGCAGGGAAAGCCCGCCGTGCCCCCCAAGCCGGCCGCCAAGGCTGCGCCGCCGATGCCGGGAAAGGCCGCGGTCGTGGGCGCGGCGGCGGCTGCCGCGGCACGGGCCACTCCCGCATCCGCCGCCGCGGAGGTTTTCAACGACGACGTCTCGCTCAAGGAAGAGGCCATCAAGCAGGCGCCAGCCTGGGCGATCAGCATGCTCGTGCACATCGTCGCCCTGTTGGCGATGGCACTGATCGTGAACGAGCCTCCTCCGCAGGAGGAGGTCCGGATCATCAACGCCGCCGGCCCAGAGTCGGAGGAGGAATTCGCAGAGCCACAGGATGAAATGCCGGTCGAGGCCCCATCGGAGAGCGTCGACGCTTCCGCGGATGTGATGGTGGCCACCGACGTGGCCGTGGAGCCGGTGGAAGTGGTGGCCAACGCCGACGACGTCGACGCAGCTCCGCTGTCGGTCGAAATCACCGATTTCAGCGACACCGCCGCGCCGGCCACGGACATGATGGCCACGATCGGCGCCGTGGGCGGCACGGGTGGCGGCTTTGGCGGCCGCGCCAACGCCGGCGCCATGGCCCGTGCCGGCGGCGGTGGCAGCGACACCGAGGAGGCCGTGGATCGAGCCCTGAAGTGGCTCATCGAGCATCAGATGCCCGACGGCGGCTGGTCCTTCGACCTCAAGGCTTGCCCGAAGTGCGAGGGCAAATGCTCCCACTCCGGCAACAAGGGCGGTGACCGCGCCGGCGCCACGGCCATGGCCCTGCTGCCCTTCTTGGGCCGCGGCTACACGCACAAGGAAGGCCCCTACAAGGCACAACTGGAACGCGGCATCGCCTATCTCGCCGCCCGGTCGGCACAGGGCAACGGCAAGGTCTATGACGGCGGCGGCAACATGTACTCGCAGGGCCTGGCCGGCATCGCGCTCTCCGAGAGCTACGCCATGTCGCAGGACAACCGGCTTCAGGCTCCCGCGCAGGCGGCGCTCAACTTCATCATGATGGCGCAGGATCCGGCCGGTGGCGGCTGGCGGTATGAACCCAAGCAGGCCGGTGACACGTCGGCGGTGGGCTGGCAGATCATGGCGCTGAAGAGCGGCAACATGGCCTACCTGAAGGTCGATCCGGAGGTGGTGAAGAAGGCCTCCACTTTTCTGGACCACGTGGAGAATGACAGCGGCGCCACATACGGCTACACCGACGGCGGCAGTGTGGGCCACGCCCGCTCGGCGATCGGCCTGCTGTGCCGGATGTACCTGGGCTGGAAGAAGGACAATCCGTCGCTGCAGGACGGCGTGACCCGCCTGGCCAAGACCGGCCCCACCACCGACCTCTACTACGACTACTACGCCACGCAAATCATGCACCACATGGAGGGCGAGATGTGGATGGCGTGGAACAACAAGATGAAGGACCTGCTTCTCAAGACGCAAGGCAAGAAGGATCACGAGTCGGGCAGCTGGCACGACGGCGTGAGCGGCGGACACAGCGACGCCGGGGGCCGCCTGTACTGCACGGCGCTGGCCACGATGATCCTCGAGGTCTACTACCGCCACCTGCCGATCTATCGCAACCAGGTGGTGACCGACGAGTTCGCCGAGTAGCGCCGGCCCGGTCCGGAAACCCGTGCGGGCAGCCTGCACCGTCCTGCAGTGCCCGCTGCAGATTCGCCGATGAGCCCTCATGGGGCGGGCTGCGCGCCGACGTCCCGCCGTGGTGGGGCATCAGGGTTTTCGTAGTCGTCCCACTCTGCCAAATGGGTTGGCGCGCGGCAGCTGGCCGGTCAGCACCATGCAGGACGCCGGCACCATATCCTGGATCGAGCGGCTGGTGGGTAGCCGGGCGGTGCGTTCCACCTACGCCAGCCTGATCGCCCACGTGGCCCTGCTCCTCGCGCTGGCGCTGGTTGCCGTCGGCCGCACGACACCGCCACGGCCGGCACCCGTGGTGATCGCCATGGCGGATGCCGCCCGGGACGACGCACCCGGGGCCGGTGCCGATCTGATCGCAGCCGCTGCTGCCGATCTGGCCGCGTCGGGTGACCCCGCACCCGCCGCGACCATGCCGCTGACCGACACGGACGAACCGCTGCCCGAACCAGCGCCTGCCGAGATACCAGAGCCAAACGCTCAGCAGCCGGCCGAGTTTGCAGCGCCGGCCCTCGCCGACATCGCCGCGGATGTGTCTGCGGCCGCAGGGGGCAGCGCGACCCGCATGACCTCGCACGCGCCGGCTGGGCGGGCCGAAGCCAAAGTCGCAGCTTTTGCCGGCCGCCGGGAGGGCGCCCGCGCCGACGGCGTGCGCCGGCGCGGCGGCTCGGCGGCCAGCGAGGCGGCAGTGGAGCGCGGCCTGGCCTGGCTGGCACGGCACCAGGCCGCCGATGGCTCCTGGAGGTTCGACCTCTCGGGGTGCCGCTGCGACGGCGGCTGCCGCGACGCGGGCACCGTCACCAGCACGACAGCCGCCACGGGGATCGCCCTGCTGCCGTTCCTGGGCGCGGGTCACACGCATGTGGAGGGCGCGTACCGCGAGACGGTGACCCGCGGCCTCTACTACCTGATGAGCCGCCTGCGGCCCACGCCCCGCGGCGGTGATCTCTGCGAAGGCACGATGTACGGCCAGGGCGTGGCCACGCTGGCGCTGGCGGAGGCATTGGGCATGACCCGCGACGACATGCTGCAGCGTTACGTCGGCGATGGCGTGCGCTTCATCGAAACCGCTCAGGACATGCACGGCGGCGGCTGGCGCTACCTTCCTGGCCAGCCCGGAGACATCACTGTGACGGGCTGGCAACTCGCCGCACTGAAGAGCGCCGCGCTGGCTGGAGTCGCGGTGCCGACGCCGACGATCGACGCTGCGTGCCGGTTTCTCGACCGTGTGCAAGTGCGGTACGGCGAAGCCTACGGCTACCAGTCGGCCCAGGCGAAGCCGGCCACGTCCGCAGTCGGGCTGCTGTGCCGTCTGTACACCGGATGGCCGAACGAGGCTGCGATCGACAGCGGCCTGGGAACCTTGGCCCGTCCGGGCCCGGCGCCCGCGGCGATCTACCAGAATTTCTACCTCTCGCAGGCGCTGCTGCAGCGGGGCCATCCTGTGTGGCCGAAGTGGAACGCGCGCAACCGCGACCACTTGGTGGCGGCGCAGGCGGGCTTCGGGCACGAGTCGGGCAGCTGGTTTTTCGCCGATCCCGATACGGCACCGGGCGGACGGCTCGCACACACGGCGTTGGCGGTGCTGACACTCGAGGTTTACTACCGCCTGCTGCCGATCTACACGCCGGATGCCGTGCAGGTTGAGTTCTGACTATACGCACGGCGGGCCATCCATGGCCCCGCCGTGCTTGCGAACCTACGCAGCCTCACGGCCGCTGCGGTTCGACGTGGGCCCGCCATCCCGGCGGGCAGTCCTGCGTCGTCCCCATCCATGGCCCCGCCGTGCTTGCGAACCTACGCAGCCTCACGGCCGCTGCGGTTCGACGTGGGCCCGCCATCCCAGGGCGTAGTCCGTGAGGGGCTGCCCGTGCCCTGAGAGCCGGGCTTGCTGGCCAGCGAAGCCAGGGATGGCGAAGCGCCAGCCAGCACGCAGTGAGCGGAGGCCGGGACGGCCGCAGCGAACGTCCGGCGACGGGGCACGGGCAGCCCCGAACACTGAGCGCCAGACGTGCTCCCCAGCGAAGCCAGGGATGGCGAAGCGCAGCCGGCACGCAGCGAGCGCAGCCCGGGACGGCCGCAGCAAACGTCCGGCGACGGGGCACGGGCAGCCCCGAACACCGGGACGTCTATAATCGACGACGGAGTCCCTCATGCGCCCTGTCACCTACTCCTGGTTGGCCGTTGTTCTGGGGCTGGCCTGCGCCGCCATCGGATGGCTGGGACTGGCGGGATGGATGGCTGCCTTCGTGCTCGTCGCGAGCGTGGCGATGCATGTTGCGGGCAACGCCATCGGCACACGGCTCAGGGAGGCCACCGACCGCGATGTGGCCCGATTCCGTTCGCTGGCCGAAACCCGGCCATTGCCTGCGCACCGCGAACCGAGCCAGTTGGAGCGGCGCACGAGCCTCGGCCGGCTGGTGCCCGTCTCGGCGGGAATCGGGGCCTGCTGCGGTGGAGTGACCGGGGCCACGGCGCTGGCGATGCTCACGTCCAGTTCCCCGGCCGGCGCCCTGCTGGGCGGAGTTTCCTCGGCGGTCATCGGCGGCTTCATCGGGTTCCTGGGGGCCAGCTTCGTGGAAATCGTGCGCACCAGCCTCGGCGAGGCCATCGCCGCCGAACGGAGTCCCGCCCCGTCTGCAGATGGCCCTGACCTGTGGAACGTCACCGATGGGCGTGGTACAACCTAACTGTCACCACTCGCCACACCGCTCCATCGGAGGCCCCATGGCCAAGCCGCACCGTTCCCTGAAGAAGGCCAACCACGGCGCCCGGCCGGCCAATAGCAAGGCCCGGCGGCTGAAGCGGAGGCATATCCGCACCTGAACTGCCTGCGGGCGTCCAAGGGCGGACGCCCGTCGCAGCAGTGGGACTCGTTGCACGAGGGACGAACGCAGTGGCTCCGCGCGACTACATCATCCATCCCAGCGAGTACGATCTCGACCGTGTGATCGCCGATATCCACGAGATTCGCCGCTGGAACATGCAGCGGTTCGAGATGGAGCAACTGACGGCGATCGTTCACGAGGATCAATCCCGCAGCCTCTGCGTGGGATACAAGGACGTGACCCGGGATGAGTTCTGGGTGCGGGGTCATTTCCCCGAAATGCCGCTCATGCCCGGCGTGCTGATGTGCGAGGCCGCCGCCCAACTCTCCAGTTACTACACGCAGAAGCACAACCTGCTCGACGCGAAACTGGTCGGTTTCGGCGGGATGGAGGAGGTTCGCTTCCGTGAACCCGTCATACCGGGCGATCGTCTCGTGATCACAGTGGAGCGGGTGCGAGTGCGGCCCAAGGCCATGATCGTGTGCCGCTTCCAGGGCCTCGTCCGGGAGAGCATCGTGGTCGACGGCATCATCAAGGGCGTGCCATTGCCGACCGATGCCCTGGAGACCGCCGGCAAGCGCGCCGGCGGCACCGTGACTGCCCCCTGAATCCCGCCCCGTGGGCCGCCGCCCGCAGCGGACGCCGCTGGCCGGCCCCGCATCCCGCGTCACCGCCCGCCACGCATGCCCCGTCGCCCACCGCGTAAGCCCGATCCCGCGCTCGACCTGTCGGCGCACCTGCTGCAGCTCGACGGGTTGGCCGACCCGTGCGACCCCGCGCGCCTGTTTCCCGTGACGGCCCCCGTGGAGTTGGAGGTGGGCAGCGGAAAGGGGCTGTTCCTGGCCACGGCCTCGGCCGCTCGGCCCGACCACAACTTCCTGGGCGTGGAACTCGCCGGCGGCTACGCTCGGCTCTGTGCCGGCCGCTTGGCCGCCTCACGCGCCGCCAACGCGCGGATCGTGCACGGCGACGCCACGCGGTTCGTGCGCGGCATGCTGCCCGACGCCTGCCTCGCGGCGGTGCACGTCTATTTCCCCGACCCCTGGTGGAAGGCCCGGCACCGCAAGCGCCGCGTGCTCAGCGAGCCATTCCTGCTGCACGTGGGCCGCGTGTTGGCGGCCCACGGCACGCTGCACGTCTGGACCGATGTCGAGGAATACTTCGGCGCGGCCATGGACGCGGCGGCCGCCACAGGGCTGTTCGCCGCGCCCCTCACGGAACAGGCCGGCACGCCCACCCACGATCTCGATTACCGCACCCACTTCGAGCGCCGCACGCGTCTGGCCGGTCAGCCCGTCTGGCGGGCGGCGCTGGCACGCGGCGCGATGAACGCCCCCGTGCCGCGCGAACAGGCCTGACGACAACCGCCTGATACGGATCACATGAGAAACTCGCGCACGGGTTTCCTGACCATCGAGTGAGCGTGGGTTTCCCGTGCCAGTCGAGCGGCGTGGGAAACCGAGCGCAGCCACGGAGGCGAAGCGAGGTTTCCCACAGTGAGCGCCGGGCGGGAGGCCCGCAGCGAACGTCCGGCGAGACGGCTCGGGCAACCCCGTCGCACCACGCCTGCAGATCTTGTGGGAACCTGATCAGCGGGTGGCCGCTTCGTAGGTGCGACCGCTGCGGCCGCCCCGGCTCGTCTGGCCGAGCGCGATCTCGTAGAGCCGCTCGCCCGCGGGCGTGGGGTAGCGGCCGGTCAGGCAGGCCTGGCAGAGGCCATCCGGCGGCAGACCGATCGACCGGGCCACCGATTCCAGGGGCAGATAACGGAGCGAATCGGCCCCCAACCGCGCGGCCATGGCGTCCTGCGCCGCGTCGGTGAGGACCCCGTCGTGGAGGAACTCAGGGGCGAACAACTCATCGATCGTCGACATGTCGATGCCGTAGAAGCAGGGGGCCACGATCGGCGGGCAGGCGATGCGCACGTGAATCTCCCGGGCCAATCCCAGCGACCGCATCCTTCCCAGCAGCACCTTCATGGTCGTGCTGCGGACGATCGAGTCCTCGACGAGGATCACCCGCTTCCCCTCCAGCACCTCCCGCAACGGCGTGTACTTGGTCTCGGCCTTCTGCTTGCGGCTGCCGGCGCCGTCGATGAACGTGCGGCCGGTGTAGCGGTTGCGGATCAGACCCTCCACCGCCGGGATCGCCAGCCGGTAGGCCATGGCGTCGGCGGCCGCCTTGCTCGTGTCGGGCACGGGCACCACCACGGTGTCGCTGTCGATGGTTACCGTCTCCAGGCGGGCCAGTTCCTCGCCCAGTCGTTTCCGCGTCAGGTAGACGCTGCGCTCGTCCATCGTGCTGGCGACGTTGGCGAAGTAGATCCACTCGAAGAAGCAGTGGGCCCGACGCGGACTTTCCGCGAACCGCTCCACCCGCACCGTGCTGCCGTCGACGATCAGCGCCGTGCCCGGGTCCAGTGAATGGATCGATTCGGCTGGAAAGCCCAGGTTGAGCAGGGCCACGCTCTCGCTGGCAGCGGCCACCAGCGGCCCCATCCGCGCATATTCCATGGGTCGGATGCCCAGCGGGTCACGAGCCACCACCAGCCGACCACAGGCGTCGATCAGGGCGATGTTCCAGGCCCCGTCGAAGCGGGCCGAGATCGCCGCCAGCAATTCCACCGGATCGGGGTTGGCGTCTCCCGACAACTCCTGGCCGATGGCGTGCATGATCACTTCGGTGTCATTGTCGCGGGCCAGATGGTTGTCGTCACCGGCGAGAATCTCGGCCCGCAGTTGCGGGTAGTTGGCCAACTGGCCGTTGAATCCGAAGGCGAACCACTTCCGCTTCTGGATGTGAGGCCGCTCCAGGGGCTGGGCATAGCCGCGATCCTCGGCGCCGCAGGTCGCGTAGCGGACGTGACCGATGGCGGCCCGGCCGGAGTGCTGCTCCATGAGGCTCTCGTACTTGCCGCGGTGGCTCATGCGAAACACCTCGCTGACGCTGCCCACTTCTTTGTAGGTGGCGAGCAATTGGCTGCGCTGGGGGTTCCATACGGTCATGCCCGCCGAGAGCTGGCCCCGGTTCTGGATGTCGAGCAGCATGCGCGGTACCAGCCGCGACACCTCCTCCTGCCCCTGTGCCGGACAGAGCGGACTCGACTCCGCGTCCACCAGGTGATAGACGGCAGCCAGCCCGCATTCGTGGTGCAGATCGCTCATCGCGTCTCCTCGGGCGGCACGTCCGTTCTTCAAAAACACACTATACGGGCCGCGGCGGCGACCGCTCAACCGGGCGGGGCGGCGAGGCGGTTTCACCGACTCGGCGCGGCCGCAGGCGGAGACCGGCGGAACGGTGCTGTGGTTCCGCCACCATTGTGGAGGGTACGATACGGAGCCGTTCGTCCGCACCGCGCGGGCGCCACCGTCCCCACGATGCCATGACCGAATCGCTCCGCCAGCACATCGCCTCCAGCGCACGACTGATCGTGGTCAAGGTGGGCACCCGCGTGCTGACCGGCCCCGATGGGCTCCTCGACGCCGCACGCATCGATTCGCTGGGGCGGCAGATCGACGCCGTGGCAAGCCGCGGCGTGCAGGTGGTGCTCGTCAGCTCCGGCGCCGTCGGCGCCGGCATGGGCCGCATCGGCCTGGCCCGGCGCCCCCAGGAGCTGGCGCACCTGCAGGCGGTGGCGGCCATCGGCCAGAGCTGCCTGATCGAGGCCTATGAACGCGCCCTGCGTGGCCGGGGACGTCACGTGGCCCAGGTGCTGCTCGTGGCCGACGACCTGCAGGACCGGGCCCGCTACCTCAACATCCGCAACACGCTGCGCACGCTCCTCGACTACGGCGCCGTGCCGGTGATCAACGAGAACGACACGGTCAGCGTCGAGGAATTGCGCACCTCGTTTGGCGACAACGACCGGCTGGCGGCCCTGGTGGCGACGCTGCTGGCCGCGCCGCTGCTCGTGCTGCTCTCCGACGTGGATGGGCTCTTCGACCGGCATCCGTCCGAACCGGGTGCCGCGATCCTGACACACGTGCCACGGATCGACGCCGCCGTCGACGGCCTGGCACGGGACCGGCCCGGCGGCCTGTCCAAGGGGGGCATGGCCAGCAAGATCAACGCGGCACGGATCGTGACCGAGGCCGGGGGCAATTGCATCGTGGCCTCGGGCCGCAGCGACGACTGCCTGGAACGAATCTGCGCGGGCCAACCCGTGGGCACGCTGTTCAGCAGCGGCCGCACGGTGACGATGCCGGCCTGGAAGCGTTGGCTCGGCTGGTCGGCCGATGCCCGGGGCACGGTGGTCGTTGATGGTGGCGCCCGCGAAGCCGTGGTGGCCGGTGGCGGCAGTCTGCTTGCCGCCGGCGTCACGGGGCTGCAGGGCGAGTTCGCAGCCGGCGACGTGGTGGCACTGGCTGCGGCCGACGGCCAGGTGTTCGCCCGCGGTCTGGTGAACTACGCAGCCACCGAGATGCGTCAGATCGCCGGCCTGCGGACCGAGCAGATCGCCGCCGTGCTCGGCTACTGTCCCTACGAGGAGGTCGTGCACCGCGACAACCTGGCCGTGATCTGCCGCGACGAGCAGGCAGTACCGTAGGACGCGGGGCCGTGACGGCCACGTCCAGAAAACACCCGGCGGTTGATCCATGCTGCAGGAACTGCTGATCGTCCTGGCGCTGATCCTGGCGAACGGATTCTTCTCCGGCGCCGAGATGGCGATCGTGGCCAGCCGCCGCGGCCGGCTGCGGACCATGGCCGACGCGGGCGACGCGGCGGCCCGCGCCGCGCTCGAACTGGCCTCGAGCCCCGACCGCTTCCTTCCCACGGTGCAAATCGGCATCACCCTGGTGGGAACGCTGGCCGCGGCCTACGGCGGCGACCGGCTGGTGAGCGGGCTGGCGCAGTGGATCGCGTCCCAGGCACCGCCCATGTTCGCCGCGGCAGCCCGGCCGATCGCGCTCACGGTGTTCGTGATGCTCCTCTCCTTCGTCACGCTCCTGCTCGGCGAACTCGTGCCCAAACGGCTGGCCCTGCGCCGCGCGGAAGCGTTCGCCCGGGTGGCGGCTCCCGTGATGCAGGTCTTCGCCCGCATCACCACGCCATTGGTGTGGGGCATGAGCACCGCCACCAGCGCCGTCCTGTTCCTGCTCGGAGCCTCCAAGCAGGCCGGGCCGAGCGTCTCAGTGGACGACATCGAGCATCTGCTGGAAACAGGCCGCGCGGAGGGCGTGCTGGAGGCCGTGGAGCAGGCCGTGGCCATCGAGGCCTTGCGGCTCGGTGAGCGCACGGTGCGCGACATCATGCGGCCGCGGATCGACCTCGACGCGCTCGACATCGACACGCCGCAGGGGGAGATTCTCGGGGCCATCGCCATGGCCGGCTATTCCCGGCTGCCGGTCTACGAGGGCTCGCTTGATCACATCATCGGCTACGTGTCGATCAAGGACGTGCTCCGGCATACCTGGATGGGCTGGCCCATCGAGCTCCGCAAGATGATGCACCGGGCCATCTTCGTCCCGGAGACGATGCCCCTCGACCGGCTGCTCGACCTGTTCCAGAAGGAGCGCAACCAGTTGGCGATCGTGCTCGACGAGTACGGCGGCACGGAGGGGCTGGTGACGCTGGAGGATGTGCTCGAGGAACTGGTGGGCGAGATTCACGACGAGCACCGCGGCGCGGAGGCCCGTGCCTTCGTGCAGCGCGAGGACGGCTCGTGGCTGGTGGAGGGGTCGGCGGGCATGGAGGAACTCGTGCGCCGCTTCGATCTCAAGCTCGACGGTGCACCCAGGGACTACTCCACCGTGTCGGGCTTGGTGCTGGCCGACCTGGAACGCATCCCGGTCGCTGGCGACTGGATCGAGTGGCACGGCCTGCGCATCGAGGTCGTCGACATGGACGGCCGCCGCATCGACAAGTTGCTCGTCTCTCGGACCCGCCCCCGCTGAAATCGTCTACGGGGCCGCCGCTGCCGTCGGGGTCGCCAAATCGAGCATGTCCTGCAGCACGAACGGCTGCGGGAACGGCTCGTCGAGTTGTTCCAACACCTTGCGGTACCGGGCCACCACCTCGGCGATGTCATCCCCCGTAAGTCTGTCTTCGCGCAGGATCTTGGAGGCGTCCAGCACCTGGCGCCAGCCGCGGAATGACTCCTCGTAGGCCTGCCGGGCAGGTTGCAGGCGGGCCGCGGCGAACTCGCGATCCGCCTGCCAGGTCTTCTCCCGAGCCAGCAGCGCCTCGTCGGTCACCTCGGCCTCACACGACGCCTTCCAGAAGTCGAAGTTGACGATCCCCCGGTACTGTTCGATCATCGAGCCGCGTTCCTCCGCCTCGGCCCGTCGCCGCACCAGGTCGAGGGCCCGGTCGCGGAGATCAGCCGGGGCCTCGATCGCCACGTCTTTCCAGGTCACCGCCAGTGCCTTCTCCGCCTGGGCGGCCAGCGGTTGCTGCTGCTCGGTGCGATCCCGCTCCGGCACCTCGAGGGCGGCGAGTTTTTCCGGGGTGAGCGCCTCGCGGCGCCGGGCCACGAGGCCGGCGAAGCGGCCCGGCAACAGGGCCTCGAGTTCATCGGCCAGCCGCTGGGCACGCTCGGCCTCCGCCTCGCGGAGTCGCAACTGGATGGGCACGTCCCAGGTGGTGGGGATGTCGCGCTGCGCGAAGCGGTTGAGTTCCTCGTTGGCCAGAGTCCAGGCGTCGCGGGCGGCAGCCCCGAAGGTGCCGTCCTCCTCCAAGGCCCTCGCATAGTTGATCGCCGCCATCATCGGCTCGCTGTGGTAGATCAGGGCCGTGGTCTTGAGCGGCACTCCGGAGTCGGCGAGTTGCTGGCCAGCCCGATATTTGCCGCGGGCCACCAGCCAGTTGTCCCGTTCGGGTAGCGTGCGATCCGGGTCGTCGCGGTCGTGGAAATCGTCGTCGGCCTTGAAGAGCCGACGAAATTGCTTGCGTTCGTCCGATTTGCCGATCTTATGGCCGATGAACCATCCCATCCTGCCCAGCAGCCGCGGCTCCCGCTGATTGAGCCCGATTCCCTGCCTCAGAAACTCGATTCCCTTCATCACCCAGGCGTAGCGATCCCGGTAGTCGTCGAACTCCACGGAGATGTTGTAGGAGAGGTTGTGGGCCTGAAAGTCCCACACCGAGTAGAAGTTCGGCTGCAACCGCGTGAGTTGCTCCAGTGTGGCGGACAGGTTCGTCCAGTCCTCCACCTTCTTGTAGTGGTTGGCCCGGTCCCAGAGCAGTGTCACGGCCACGTTCTTCAGACCCAGGGTGGCGAAACGCATCGTTTCACCGGTGGGGTCGACGGCCCCGAGATGGGACTGCGAGAGTCCGTATTTCGTCCGCAGCCGTGCCAGCACGCCACCCGGGTTCGCCGAGTCGGCCGGCTGGCTGAGCACCGATAGCGGCACGAGCAGCGCCGCGATCGCCACCAGGGCGGCGAGCGTGCCGGGCCGCAGGCCGAGCCACGAACCTCCCGCCGCCGGTCGGCCGACGCCATGCTGCATTGCGTTCACGAGGCCACCTCCCGCGCCTTGAGGCAAAACACCCCGACGACGAAGAACGCCGCCGCGTACCCCAGCGCTTCCAGCACGTGAACGCCGACGAGCGCGCCGGGGATGTCGAAGCCGGCGGCCACGAAGTCGTCGGTGCCCAGTGTCGCCAACGAGGGAAAGATGCCGGCCAGGAGCCGCATCGGCACCAGCAGCACCGTATCCAGGGCCTTGATCACCTGGGCGGCCGGGGTGGGTTCCCAGGGCAGCGTGATGCTCTCCTGGGTGGCCAGCCGCACGAGCGACTCGATCGGTCCGCCACCCGGCACGATCGTGGCGTCACCGCTCACCTGGCTCTCGAAGAGCCGGGCGATGAAGTCGCGAAACTGCCCGATGAGCAGCGTGGAGATCGCGCCGAGCAGCGCCACGGGCCCGGACAGGAACGTGCTGAACATCACGCCCATGGAGCAGACCACGAGCATCGACAGCCAGATGCCCAGGCAACTCTTGGCGTAGTTGAACAGAAACGATCCCTCCCCGGCCCGCAGGTAGAAGTCGGCCTGCGCCACCCCGTAATACTGGCCCGTCTCCAGGCACTGCAACCAAACCTCGACGCGGCCATCGGCCACCAGGTCGGTGAACAAGTCGACCTCCTCCAACTGTCCGTCCTCGCGCACCGTGTTGATCCGCCGGGGAATCCACAACACCTCGATCGATTTCTCCTTGGCAACGATGGGCATGGCCACGCTGCGCAGGCTGCTGGATGGATTACGGAGCTGAATCGTGCCGTGGATTCCCTGCTCGATGTCACCCTTGTGGGTGCGAAACACACGCACCGTCATTTCCAATGGCAGCCCCTTGGGGAACGACTGCTCGGGAAACCGCTCTTTCGTGACCCCGGCGAACGTCCAGATCGCAGCCGCCCCGCTGCCCCCTTCCATGTACTGCCGATAGGCCCACTCGGCACCCACGCTGATTCCCTTGGTGGAAGGTTTGCCTTCGCGGTCGAGCCAGCGCAACGTCCCGTGCAGCGGTCGGCGGGCCTCCAGCAGGCCTTCCGGGGAGCCAACGTCATACCGCGTCCCGGCCGGCCCTGGCACGACGGTCACGGCATGGCTGTGCCCTTGCACGTTCTCGGCGGTACCGCGACCGTCGGCGTCGAGCACCACGCGATGCCGGTGCCCCATGGCCAGGCTGGTGCGACCCTCGAACCCGGTCACCTGGCCGTCATCGCCCCTCACCTCGGCCATGTCCACGGCGGCGACATCGTGCGAGTGCTGCACGCTGCGCACCACGAACGCCCAGCCCGCCAGGCCCATGGCAGCCAGCAGGCAGGTGCCCACCACGGAGAACCCCACGATCCGCCCCAGCACGATTTCCGCCATCCGAACCGGCTTCGTGGTCACCGTCTGGATGGCCCGCGACTTGATATCGGCGGGCAGGCTGAACACCGCCAACACGAGCACCACGGTGCACACCAGCAGGTTCGTGGCCCCGAGGATGAACCCGATGTAGAGTCGGGCCGGTTCCACTGCCGCCGGGTCGAGGAACCAGCCCGCGAACAGCACGACCAGCGCGAACACGGCCAACACCACGAGCACGTTGCGTCGCAGCGATTCCTGGATCGCCAACCGGGCCAGGGCCCAGATCCGCCGGGCCGAAGGCCGGGCGATGTCAGCCAGGCCCGCCAACGTGCCGCGGTACACCCGGTCGCCTGCCGGCAGCGGGCCGTAGGCGACCGCCTGCACGAGCCACGTGAACAGGGCCGCGGCCAGGGCAGCGAGCCCCGCTGCCTGCAGGAAGGCAAGCAGCGCCGGACCGATCCAGGCCGCGAACTCCGGGATTTCCTGCTCCAGCACCATGAGCGGCGCTCACTCCACGGACGGGGTGTCGGCGCCGCGACGGGCACGGCGGCCGGGCCGGGCTTCGGTGTCGCGCACCACGTCCAGGAACAGGTCCTCCAACGTCGTGCGCGGGTTGCCGATTTCGATGTCAACGGCACCGTGCCGCTCGAGCAGCGCACGAACTTCGTCCCGGCAGCCCGGCGTGAGCCCACTGGCCTTGATCTGCGTCACGCCCGTCAGCCGCAGCAGGTCGTCCACGCGTCCCAGTTCCTTCAACTCCCCCTGATGGAGCACGGCGATGCGGTCGCAGACGTCCTCCACGTCGGCCAGAAGGTGGGAGCACATGATCACGGTTTTGCCACGGCGTTTGAGGTCGATGATCAGATCCTTCATCTCCCGCGTGCCGATCGGGTCCAGCCCGCTGGTGGGTTCATCGAGGAGGACGAGTTCGGGGTCGTTGATCAACGCCTGGGCGACGCCGATGCGGCGCGTCATGCCCTTGGAGTATTCGCGGAGTTGCCGCTTCCGATCCCGCGACAGGCCCACCATCTCGATGAGGGCCGCGGCCCGCCGCTGCCGCTCCGCCGGCGGCATGCCGAACAACCGGCCGTAGAAATCGAGCGTCTCCTCGGCGTCCAGAAACTTGTAGAGATACGACTCCTCGGGCAGGTAGCCAAGCCTGCCGTTCTTGGCCACGTCGGTGGCGGGCCGGCCGAACAGGAGCGCTTCGCCCGAGGTGGGAAAGATCAGGCCCAGCAGAAGCTTGAGTGTCGTCGTCTTGCCGGATCCGTTGGGGCCGAGGAGACCGAAGATCTCGCCACGCCGGATGTCGAGATCGAGCGGCTTGAGCGCCGTCTTCTTGCTGCGTCCCCAAAAATCGCGGTACACCTTCGAGAGGTTCCGCGCTTCCACCACGATTTCGCCGGCGGTCGGGGCCGGGGCGGCGTTGCCGGTTGCGTGTATCACAGCGGCCACTCCTCCGTCAGCACCTCGCACCGTCCCATACGGTGCGGCTTCCCCTGCGTTGTATCGCATCTGCTGTTCGCGCATAGGGCGCCTCCCAGAGACGGGGGCGGGCGACCACCGGCGGCTGACGAGGTGCTCGCCAGCCCCGAAATTTCTGCTTGACAGCGTCGCATGATCCCCTACACTTTCGGTTTTGATACCGATTCTCAATATCGAAAAAGCCAATGGGGTGCGGCTATGTCGCTGATGGATCGCGTTTCCGGCCGACTGTGGCTGCCGTGTTCAGCGGCTCGCTCCCGGCGCACGACGCCGGTGACCGCGGACATCCCGCGAGCGGCCACGCATGAACGCCGCCCGACCGGCGGCTTCACGCTCGTGGAACTGCTCGTCGTGATCGCCATCGTGGCCACTCTGATCGGCATGTTGCTGCCCGCTGTCCAGTCCGCCCGAGAAGCCGCGCGACGCATGGCCTGCCAGAACAACCTCCGGCAACTCTGCCTTGCCGTGCAAAACCACGAGAGCACGAAGCGGTACTTTCCGCCATCGGCAGCGGCCGTCGCCGAGGCCGGCAAATCCCCCTGGTCCGGACAGGCCCTCATCCTCCCGTACCTGGAGGGCGACTCGCTGTTCAAGCGGATCGATTTCACCAAGCCTTATTCGGACCAGGCCAACAAGGACCTGTTTCCACCGAACGGCGTGGCGGCCCAGCGGGTCGACACGTTCGTCTGCCCGAGCGAACCCAACGCCAGGGCCGTGCTCGATCCGGCCACCCAACTGCCCAAGTATTTTCCGCTCAATTACGGGCTCAACACCGGCGCCTACTTCGTCTACGACCCGGCCACGCAAACCGCGGGAAACGGCGCGTTCACCCCGTTCACGCGGCTCAAGCCCGGTACGTTCACCGACGGGTTGAGCAAAACGCTGGCCCTGTCGGAGGTGAAGGCGTTCACCCCTCGCTGCCAGGATGTGTCGACGATGCCGACCAAGGCCCCCGACTCCCCTGCCGCGATCGCCGGGCTGATGGGGCCGAACTGGTCGGCCGATGGTGGCCACACCGAGTGGGTCTGCGGCCGGACCCTGCACATCGGATTCACGACGACGTTCCCCCCCAACACGGTCGTGCCCTACGACAAGGACGGCAAGACCTACGACGTCGACATCTCCAGCACCCGCGAGGGCGTCGTGCCGGCGGCCACCACCTACGCCGCGGTCACCTCGCGAAGCCATCACGCGGGCGGCGTCAATTCGGCATTCATGGATGCGTCGGTGCGGATGATCCAATCCGACATCGATCCCACGACATGGCGGGCACTGGGATCGCGAGCCGGAGGCGAGCCCGTGGCCGTCCCCGACTGACCGGACCGGGCCTCGCCAGCATCTGGCGCTGCGATCAGGAGTTCCCGGCGTCGGACGTGCCGTTGGCGGATTCTCCGGCCTTGACCGTGGGCCGCGTCTCGGCATGGCGCTGGGTCACGATCTCGACGACGGCCCGTGCGGCCTCCACTTCCTCGGGCGTGAAGAACGCCACATCCCTGTCGCCGCCAGAGTGCTTGATCGTCTCCGCCGCCAATTGGTCCCAGGTCAGTCCGCTGGCGATGTGCCAGGTCGCCGCCTGGGCCACCTTCTGCGACAACTCGCCGCTCGCCAATCCCTGCAACACCGCGGTCAGTCGCGGATCACTGGCCCGGGATGCCAGCGGCACCAGCTGGTAGGCGACCCGCGGCGTGGGCTCGGGCTTGCCGTACTCCAGGCACACGGTCGGCACGCGGACAGACCGCGTCCGCTCCGGCGGCAACGACTGAAACCCGCCGGCAGCCCCCAACCCTGGGCCGCCGTTCGCCACGCCTGCGCCAGCGGCGGCCTGCGGCACGTTGGCCGCGGCGAAACCGCCGGGCCCGTTCATGCCGGCACCAAAAGGCCCGCCCGCACCACCCGCCCCAAACTGTGCCAGCACAGGCACTCCGGCAAACGCCTCCGGCATGCGCAGCGTGAGCGGTCGATCGCTGCGGTTTGTGACCACGATCTGCGCCGAACGCGAGTCGTTGGGGATGTACCGGACGGTGACGAGTCCGGCCTGTTCGGCGGCCAGCATGTCGTGGACCTCGGGAGCGGTGGTCCGTGACGGTCCTGCGGCGACCCCCAGCGCGAGTGCTGCGACGGCACACGCGAGCATGGAAAAGCGGGACATGGTTCCTCCAGGGGCGCACGAAGGGGTCGAAGGCGGGCGTCCCTGGGCAAAGCCCACGGCAACCCGATCGCCTCTAGTATGCCTTCGGACATCGGCTGCGGAAAATCGCAGCGACTGGCCCGAAAACTCCGCTGGTAACGGCTGTAACGGCCGTATGACAGCCGAAGCGGCCCCAGCCCAGTGTCAACGCTTGGAGAACTGGGTACCGCGGCGGGCACCACGGAGCCCGTACTTCTTCCGTTCCTTCATGCGGCCGTCGCGGGTCAGCAACCCACCCTGCCGCAGCGGTTCGGCCAACTCCGTATCCAGAACCTTGAGCGCCCGGGCAATGCCCAGGCGGCAGGCGCCGGCCTGACCGGTCGGCCCGCCACCGTCCACCGTGATCGCCACGTTCACGGCCGTCCGCTTGCCGACGTGCTCGAGAACGCCCGCCACCAGGGAGCGGTCCTTCACGGCTGGGAAATAGGCCTCGAGGGCGCGGCCGTTGATCGTGATCGTGCCGGATCCGGAACGCAGCCTCACGCGGGCCACCGCGGTCTTGCGTCGGCCAGTGGCGATGATGTCCTGCCCGCGACGGGCTGACTTCACGACCTTCTCCTGAACGGCCTGTTCTTCGCTCATCGTCGTCCTCGTTGCTGCTGGTGTTCGGTTCGTGGCTGGAAAATCGGTCAGGCCTGCACGTCCATCGGCTCGGGCTGCTGCGCCTGATGGGGATGTTCGCCGCCGGCGTAGATCTTGAGTTTGTCGAGCATGTCGCCACCGAGTCGCGTTTTGGGCAGCATGCGCCGCACCGCCTCCTGCAGGATCAGTTCGGGACGGCGGTCGCGCCGATGCTCGGCGGTCTCGGTCTTCAGTCCCTGGTAGCCGGTGTACCAGCGGTAGAGTTTTTGCTGCCACTTGCGGCCGCTGAATTCGACCTTCTCCGCATTGACCACCACGACGTGGTCGCCCGTGTCGACGTGCGGCGTGTAGGTGGGGCGGTGCTTCCCCATGAGGATCATCGCGATCCGGCTGGCCAGCCGACCGACCCGCTGGCCGCTGGCATCCACCAGCCACCAACGCTGCTCCACCTCGCCGGGCTTCGCCATGTACGTCTTCATAATTGCCTGCCACCAAGTGATCGAGGGCATCGGACCACGCCCGGCCTCCAGGAGGCTCGAGCAGGACCGCGGGCCGCGGGATGCCCGCGTGCTCGTCGCGAACTCCACCCCGGGGTGGCACGTGCCTCCAGCCGGCGGGCGGGTCGCGAGTCCGGCAAGCCTAACAGTCGTTTCCGGTGCAGACAAGCGGCCACGACGACGCTGCCGCAGGACGCCACGGGGCGGAAAAACAGCCCGCCGCTCGCCCGTCCTTTCCATTCAAGGCGGCGTCTCCACCGCGAACAGCTGGTTGCAGGATCCGCCCCGGCAGGGCACCCGCCTCACGTAGGCCACACGCGTGCCGTCTGGGGCGAACACGCAGGCCTCCGGCCGTGGTGCTGCCGGCCCGTGCTCCGGGGGCGTGAGACGACGCAGGCCACCATCCGCCGCATCGACCAGGCACACGCTGCCGTCGACGACGCAGGCGAGTTGGCCGCCGTCGGGGCTCCACGTGAAGCTGCTGGCGATCGGCCACGGCAGTCGCGTCAGCTGCCGGGGCGGTTCTCCGCGAGGGCTGACCGTGAAGATTTGCACGACGCCGGCATCATCTTTCATGAGGAAGGCGATGCGTTCGCCGTCCGGGCTCGAACGCAGCCAGTGCCGCGGTCCTTGGATGCCGGGATGACGCCGCTCGCTGGTCGTCGTGATCCTGCGCTGGAGCACGCCGCGCGGCGGCGCCGGCAGCGTGTCGGGCGTGCCCGACAGAGGTGCTTCCCCAGGTCGCACCAGATCCGCGAGGTCGTCGGGCAGATCGACGACGAACACCTCGGCGATCGTGCCACCGGCGGCTGAGCGCACGTGTCCCTGGAACGCGAGCGCTCGCTTCTGCCAGGAACCGTCGCAACGGCGGTAACCCGCGCTGCCGATCCAGCTCTCCTCGCAGGCCCGCCCAATCTCGTCGCTGCCCGGACGCGGTGCGGTGACGAGCCGAGTCACCAGCACGCTGAACGCACTGCCGTCGTGGTTGCGCGGATGGCCGGCAGGCACACGAACCGGTCGGTCGCAGACGCACACGCCCACGCCGCGCAGGCCGGTCGTTGTCTTGCCATCCAGCAGGGCGTCTTCGTACGTGAAACTCAGTGCCGCGGCGTCGGGAGAAAAGACGTGCACGTGGCTGCCACCGCGCAGGGCTCCGGCCGTGAACGGGGGCACGAGGTCCCGGGCATCGAGCGCTTCGGCTGCGCCGGGCCGCGTGGCCCGGACCACCACACCCTGCCGACGAGCCGGCCCGTAGGTCCAGTCGGCGGTGGGATGCTCGGGGCCCAGGATGAACGCCACCCGGTCGTCGAGGGGACTGCACGTGACCACGCCGCAGCAGGCGCCGTGACGGGACTCGTAGAGCACCTCGACGCGGCCTGTCTCAGCCTCGACCCGCTCGATCCGCACGCCGTCGAACACCCCCCCGTCGGCCGTGGAGCGGGTGTCGTAGACGAGCCATCGCGAGTCGGGGGACCAGACGGCGGTGTTGGTGAGCACGTGACCGTGCGGGGCCACCGTGATCTGTCGGTCTGGCATGGGCTGTCGGCGACGGGGGCAGGACGCGGGAGAGCATACCGCGGGCCAGCGGATCAAGCGGTTTCAGCGGGGGATGAAGCGGGCCGCCACACCGGGAAAACCGGCCGCGTGGACGAGCCCCGCTGCCGTGCGCACAATTTGCCCGCCGGGTCGACCGGCCGCGGACATCCGGGGAGCCGACTTCCGGACCGCCCGGACCGGCCCACCACACCCTCCGCACAGGCTTCGCACGATGAAGGTCGCCGTCCTCAAGGAAACGTTCCCAGGCGAACGCCGCGTGGCGCTCGTACCGGTCGCATTGCCGGCCCTGGCGAAGGCCGGCCTGGAGATCCTCGTCGAGTCCGGCGCCGGTATGGCGGCGGGATTCGCCGACGACGACTACCGCGCGGCTGGTGCGACAATCGTTTCTCGCGACGAGGCCTTCGCGGCCGACTGCGTACTTGCCGTGCGCACGTGCGGCGCCTGCGGAGAAGGCTGGTGTGCAGATCGTGAGCGGCTGCGGCCGGGCCAGATCCTGGTGGGCATGTGCGACCCGCTCTCCTCACCTGACGCCTGCCGCGAGGCGGCCGACCGCGGCGCCACGCTCTTCTCTCTGGAACTCGTGCCGCGCATCACCCGGGCACAGAGCATGGACGTACTCTCCAGCCAGGCCAACATTGCCGGCTACCGGGCCGTGCTCCTGGCGGCCAACGCGCTGCCCCGTATCCTCCCCATGATGACCACCGCCGCCGGCACGCTCACGCCGGCGAAGGTCCTTGTCCTCGGCGCCGGCGTCGCCGGCCTGCAGGCCATCGCCACGGCCAAGCGGCTCGGCGCCCAGGTCAGCGCCTACGACGTCCGCCCTGCTGTGAAGGAACAGGTGCAGAGCCTGGGCGCCAAGTTCGTGGAGCTTCCGCTGGAGACGGGCACGAGCGAAACGGCCGGCGGCTACGCCAAGGCGATGGGCGAGGAGTTCTACGCGAAGCAGCGGGAATTGCTCGGCAAGGTCGTGGCCGAGAGCGACATGGTGATCTGCACGGCGCTGATTCCCGGACAGAAGGCGCCGGTGCTCGTGACCCGGGAGATGGTGGCCCGCATGAGGTCAGGCAGCGTGATCGTCGACATGGCCGCCGAGCGCGGCGGCAACTGCGAGGGCTCGGCACCCGATGCCACCGTGGTCGTCGACGGCGTCACCATCCTCGGCCCCACCAACCTGCCGGCCGAGGTGCCATTCCACACCAGCCAACTGTATGCCCGCAACGTGGCCACGTTCCTCGCCCATCTGGTGAAGAGCGGTCTGCCTGACGTGTCGATGCAGGACGAGATCTGCCGTGACACGCTCGTGGCCCGCGGCGGCCAACTCGTGCATCCCAAGGTCCGCGAGCGGGCCGGCCTGCCGCCACTGGAAAGCCCCGCCCCCTCCGCCTGACCCGTATGGCACCCGCCGGCCCGGCCGGCACGTCCCCCGAGAGCCTCGACCATGCCCCCGCTCACCGCTTCGCTGCCGCTCCTGTTCGCCGAGGCCGCCGGCGCCGACGATCCGGCGGCACGGTTCATCCGCCTGCTCACGGTGTTCCTGCTGGCGATGTGGGTCGGCTTCGAGGTGATCATGAAGGTGCCGCAGCGGCTGCACACGCCGCTCACGAGCGGCTCCAACGCGATCTCCGGAATCACGGCCGTGGGTGCCATCGTGGTGGCCGGCAGCCTGGCCACGGGCGTGGGCACGCTGCTGGGACTCCTGGGAGTCGTGCTCGCCATGATCAACGTCGTGGGCGGCTTCGTCGTCACGCACCGGATGCTGGAAATGTTCAACCCGAAGAAGAAGTGACGCCGCATGTCGAGCCAAGCCTGGATCAATCTCGCCTATCTCGCCGCCTCGATGCTCTTCATCGTGGCCTTCAAGCTCATGACCGGCCCGCGCACGGCCGTGAAGGGCAACTATCTCGGCGCCGCGGGCATGGCCATCGCCTTGATTGCCGCCTGCTGCGAGGGGCCCGTGATCTCACGACTGACAAGCGCCGGCCCGGGAGCGCTCGTGATGGTGGGGATCGCGGCGGGCATCGGTGCGGTCATCGGCGGACTGATGGCGATCAAATACCCGATGACGGGCATGCCGCAGATGGTGGCCCTGCTCAACGGCTTCGGCGGAGCCGCGTCGGCGCTCGTGGCCGGCGCCGAACTCTGGAACATGACTGCCGCCGCCGCGGCCACCCCCGCTGAACAGATAGCCCTCGCGCAACTCGCGCCCTGGACCCAGTTCGCGATTGCCACGGCGCTCACCGGCCTGATCGGCGCCGTCACATTCTGGGGCAGTTTCGTCGCCTTCGCGAAACTGGAGGAATTGCCGCGTTTCAAGCAGGCCTGGACCGACCCCAACCGTCACTGGATCAACCTCGGGCTGGCGCTGGCCACGCTGCTGCTGATATGCGGCGTTTGCGCCTACCCGAAGGCGATCCTCCTCTACTGGCTGCTCGTGGTGGTGGGCAGCGCCCTGGGATGCACGCTGACGATGCCGATCGGCGGGGCCGACATGCCGGTCGTGATCTGCCTCTTGAACAGCTACTCGGGCCTGGCCGCCGCCGCGGCCGGCTTCGTCATCGACAACTCCGTGCTCGTGATCGCCGGCTCGCTCGTGGGCGCCTCGGGCCTGATCCTCACGGCGATCATGTGCCAGGCGATGAACCGCTCGCTGGTGGGCGTGCTCTTCGGCGGCCTGGGCACCACGTCCGTGGCCAATGCCGACGACGTCTACGCCGGCAAGGTGAAGAGCGCCTCGGCCGAGGAGATCGCCATGGTGCTCGAGGGTGCCAGCCGCGTGGTGATCGTGCCCGGCTACGGCCTGGCCGTGGCCCAGGCCCAGCATGCCGTCCGCGAACTGGCGAA
Source organism: Planctomycetota bacterium (assembly GCA_003671185.1). Taxonomy (GTDB): domain Bacteria; phylum Planctomycetota; class Planctomycetia; order Pirellulales; family UBA1268; genus QWPN01. The sequence continues at coordinate 8,482 of QWPN01000149.1, read as the reverse complement.
CGCCCTGGAGAAGCGGGGCTGCACGGTGGAATACGCCATCCATCCCGTGGCCGGCCGGATGCCCGGCCACATGAACGTGCTGCTCGCCGAGGCCGACATCCCCTACGAAAAACTCCGCGAGATGGACGACATCAATCCCACGTTCCCTGAGACCGACGTGGCGATCGTGATCGGGGCCAACGACGTGGTGAATCCGGCCGCCCGCACCGATCCCAAGAGCCCGATCGCGGGCATGCCGATCCTCGACGTCGACAAGGCGCGGACCGTGGTGGTGGTGAAGCGGTCGCTGTCGCCGGGCTTCGCCGGCATCCCCAATCCGCTGTTCGCCGCCGACAACACGCTGATGTATTTCGCCGACGGGAAGAAGGCGATTCTTGATCTCACAGCGGCGCTTCAGCAGGGCTGAACCGCCGCTGTCGTCGCGGCGCTGACCATCCATGGCCCAGCTTCGCTCCGCCCGGCGATGGCAAAGCCAAGGTTTGCCATGCCGGGCAGGCCGCCATCCTGGCGGCGATCTCACAGCGGCGCTTCAGCAGGGCTGAACCGCCCGCTACCCGAGCACGTCCGCCCACAGCCCGTCCGACACGAGCAACCCCTCACGGGTGAGGCGGATGCGGTCACCGTCGTCCGTGGCCAGCCCGGCTTCGATCCAGCGGCGAAGCGGCGCGGCGATCAGGGCATCGAGCCCGAAGCCGCTCACCACGCGGAACGCCCCGCGGGAAATCCCGTCGCGCCGCCGCAACCCCACCACGATCCGCTCGCGGGCCGCCTGCTCCGGGTTCATGGCATCGATGTCACCGGCGGCATCCTCGCCGGACAGCGTGCGGTTGATCCACGTGGTCGTGCTGCGGTGATTCGTGCTTCGCGTCCGGCCGTCGAACCGGGCCGCCCCCGGTCCGAAGGCCTCCCAGGGCCGGCAGTCCCAGTAGGCCTCGTTGTGCCGGCAGCGGCCACCCGGCCTGGCGAAGTTGCTCACCTCGTAGTGCTCGAAGCCGGCGGCCTCGAGGCGATCGATGGCCACCTCGAACATCGATCGCTCCAGCGTCTCGGCGACAGGCTGCAACTCGCCGCGCAGCCGCGCAGCCCCGAAAGCCGTGCCCTTCTCCCAGGTCAGGCAGTACACCGAGACGTGCTGCACGCCGAGGTCCACCGCCGCGGCCAAGTCGGCCTCCACGCCCGCCAGCGTCTGCCCCGGGGCGGCCGTCATCAGGTCGAGACTCACCGTGAACCCCGCCGGCAGCAGCAGGTCGACGGCACGACGCACGTCGTTGGGCCCGTGGTCGCGGTCGAGGGCCGCAAGCGTCAGTGCATCGAGCGACTGGCCGCCGAGGCTGACGCGGGTCGTGCCGCACTCCCGCACCGCCGCCACGAACGCCTCGGTCACGTCGAGCGGATTGGCCTCGACCGTGATCTCCGCGCCTGGCAAGGGCCGGAGCCACCCGTCCAACAGCGCGAACAGCCGACGCAGCCCATCCGGCCCAAGGTGCGAGGGCGTGCCGCCACCCAGGTAGAGCGTGTCGAGGTCGAGCGGCTCCGACAAGCGGCTGAGTTCCAGGGACAGCGCCGCCAGATACCGCTCCACGAGGTCGTCCCGTCCAGCCACGAGCGTGAAGTCGCAGTAGCCGCAGCGGTGCCGACAGAACGGCACGTGGACGTAGGCGTGGCGGGGGGGAAGGAACATATCCTGCATGGCCCCACTCTAATACGGATCACACGTGAAACTCGCGCGTACGGGTTTCCTGACTATCGATTGTGCGAGGGGTCGCCCGTGCCAGTCGAGCGGCGTGGGAAACCGAGCGCAGCCAGGAAGGCGAAGCGAGGTTTCCCCCGAGTGAGCGAAGGGCGGGAAGCCCGCAGCGAACGTCCGGCGAGACGGCACGCGCGACCCCGCCCTCAGGCGACACCCCGGCTCCATCGCCCCGCGGCTCACAGCCAGATCTGCAGCCGGCCGTCGAGCATGTCGGGCAGCCGCTTGGCCAGGATGCGCCGGATGCGGTCGTCGGTGTAGCGAGTGGAGAAGTGCGTGGCGATCACCACCTCGTTGTGGAAACGGTCTCGGCGCGCGAGCAGGTCGTCGAGGTGCATGTGGCCGAACTTGTGGATCTTCTCCTTGCGGTGGCTGTGGGCCACGAACGTCAGCTCCGTGATCAGGATCATGGCCTCGAACATCGCCGGACAACGGTCGAGGCCCTCCGGCGCGCTGTCGCCCAGGTAGGCCACCAGCGGCGTGCGGATCTCGTGCGTCACGTCCGCGCCGGAGAGTCGCAGGTCGCGAATCTTGTCGCCCGGCAGCCCCTGGTATTCGTGCTTCAGTTTCCGCCGCCGTTCCCAGACCACGAAACCCACGCTGGGCAGCGTGTGGCAGGTGCTCGAAACCGTCACCACGTGTTCCCGCGAAAGCTCGATCTCGTCGCCTGGCCGCGCGGGCAGGAGCGTGCAGGGGAGCCGGCCCCGATCGAGGCGCGACACCGCCTTGAGGAGCTTCTCGATCGGCTCGATCGCCTCCTCGGGCAGATAGATCACCGGCGGCTCCATCTTCATCATGCGCCGCCGGGCCACGTACACCGGCAGGGCGGCGATGTGGTCGAGGTGCGTGTGGGTGACGAACCAGGTGCTGGTGGCCATGAAGCCCCAGGGCTGGGCACCGAGATCGAAGCCGAGCTTCAGCTCCGGAATCCGCCAGCAACTCTGCACGGCGGCCCGCGAGTAGCCCTCGACGGTCAACCCCTTGTGGACCAGCGTGCGAAAGGGGGCGTTGTCGATCATGCGCTGTCCCGCGATCCGGTCGGCCGCTGGGGGGCCGGTTCCAGCCAGATCTCGTCGAACAGCCGCTCCTGCCGGGTGACGACCCGGCCACGGCGCACGAGTTCCAGCACGGCGAGGAAGATACCCACCACCCGTGACCTGGGCATACCCGCGTCGAAAAGCTCCGTGAAGGCGGCCCTTCCCTGCCCGGCCAGCAGTTCCTCGATGCGGCCGATGTGCGTCTCGATCGGTGTGTCATCGTGAACGATCTGCCGCGGCCGGCGCCTCTCCCGCTTGGCGAGCACGCGGGACAGCGCCCCCACGAGGTCCCAGACGTGGACGTCGCCGATCGTGACCTCGGCCGGTGCTGCGCGGGCCGCGACCTCGTCGACCGGCGTACGGGCGAAGCGCAATTCCCATTGCCGGGCCCGGTCCTCGAGCAAGGCGGCGGCGTCGCGATACTGCCGGTATTCGAGCAGCCGCTGCACGAGGTCCTCGCGCACGAGATCGACCGGCTCCTCGGTTTCCTCGGGCCGCGGCACGAGCGCCCGGGCCTTGATCTCCAGAAGCACGCTCGCCAGTTCCACGAACTCGCCCACCTGGTCGATCGCCAGTTCTTCGAGCACGTCCAAGTGGGCGACGAACTCGGCCGCGATGGTGGCGATCGGCACCTCGGTCACGTCCACCTCGTGCTTCTTGACGAGATAGAGCAGCAGATCCATCGGCCCGGAGAAGACGTCGAGTGCAACCTTGAATTCCACGCCACGGCCTCGCTGGGCTCAACCCGCCGGTGGAAAATCCAACTCCGGCCTCTTCCACTCGGCCGTCCGCTGGGAACGCGGAGTGTTTCCAGGGGCGGCTGTCGTCGCAATCTGTTCCGGCCGACTTGTTCCACGGTCGGTTGCGGCCGCAGGCGGACGGCACCGCCGGCATCATAGGGTTCCGCCCGGGCCGCCGCAGCGGCGACTTTCCCCGGGGTGCCGCGCAGCGGTGCCAGCGGCGTTTCGGGTACGATTTCAGAATGAGCACTGACAGGCTGTGGGCTCCGTGGCGGCTGGGCTACGTGCAGGGCCAGGCCGCGGGCGGGCCGGCCGCCGACGTGCGGCCACGGGGCTGGCGGACCGGCGCCGACGAGGCCTGCTTCCTCTGCCGCGCAGCCGCCACCGACCCGGCCCACGATCGCGACCTCGGTGTGCTGGAACGAACCACGTCGAGCGTGGTGCTGCTCAACCGCTATCCCTATGCCAACGGGCACCTGCTCGTGGCCCCGCTCGACCATCGGGCCGGCCTCGACGATCTGTCCCCGCAGCTGGCGCTGGATCTGCAGCAGCGGCTGGCCGCCTGGTGCGCCGTGCTGACGCGCACGATGCAGCCACAGGGATTCAATATCGGCCTCAACCTGGGGCGGGTGGCGGGCGCCGGCGTGCCCGGCCACCTGCACTGGCACATCGTCCCGCGTTGGCAGGGGGACGTGAACTTCATGCCCGTGATCGCCGGCACGCACGTGCTGCCGCAGGCCCTCGACAGCCTGTGGGAGCAATTGTCCGACGGCCGTGCGCCGGCGCAGGAGGCCGCGCCGCCCCGATGACGAAGCCCGCCTGGAATCCGCCTGACTGGCGCGACCGCGAGAGGCTGCTGCTGGCCCCCTGGGCGATGCATGCCGCCGACTCCGCCGGCCGCGTGCACCCCGAACCGCCGCACCCGTTCCGCAGCCCCTACCAGCGTGACCGCGACCGCATCGTCCACTCCGCCGCGTTCCGGCGACTGGCGCACAAGACGCAGGTGTTCACCGGCTACCACGGCGACTATCACCGCAGCCGGCTCACGCACACCCTCGAGGTGACGAGCATCGCCCGCACCCTGGCCCGCGCCCTGGCCCTCAACGAAGACCTCGTGGAAACGCTGGCCCTGGCCCACGACATCGGGCATCCGCCGCTGGGTCATGCCGGCGAGGACACCCTCGCCGATCTGCTGCGCGGCGAGGGAGGCTTCAATCACAATGCCCAGGCCCTGCGCATCATGGAAATCCTGGAGAACCGATATCCCGATTATCCCGGCCTCAACCTCTCCCGCGAGGTGCTCGAGGCCCAGGCCACGCGGAAACGCGATGGCACGGCCCCCGCCCCGTTGCTGGAAACGCAGGTCGTCGACGCCGCCGACTCGATCGCCTACGACACCCACGACGCGGACGACGCCGTGGAGTTGGGGTTGGTGACACTCGAGGAACTGCTGGAACTGCCGCTCGTGGCCGAGGCTGCCGCCCGCGTCCGCGAGCGGCATGGCCGGCTGGAGGGCGTTGAGGCCCGGCGGGTCGTGCTCCACGAACTGATCGAAGTCCAGGTTGCCGAACTCGTGGCCCAGTCCCGAGCGGCGCTGGCGGAACTGGGCATCGACTCCCCCGCCGCCGTTCGCGCCGCCGCGGACCGGCCGGGGAGGCGCATCGTGTCCCACGCGCCGGCGGTCGCGGCGGGCAAGCGGGAACTGGAGCGGTTTCTTTTCGAGCGCGTGTACCGCAGCCAGCGCGTGCTGGCGGTGCGGGTGCCGGCCCAGCGGAAACTCGGCGAACTGTTCGCCTGGTATGCGGCGCGGCCCGAGGCGTTGCCCTCTGGCTATCGTCTGCGGGCCGACCGCTTCGGCGTCCCGCGCAGCGTTGCCGATTACATCGCCGGCATGACCGACCGCTATCTGGAGGTCGACCACGCCCGCCGCCTCGGCGCCGGCTGACGGCCGATCGGGGTGAATGAATCCGTTCGCCGTGGTACCATCGTCGGATCGGTGGTCAGTCCGCTTCCGCCTCCCCAGACAGATCCATGGCGCTGCTCGTCACTCGCGCGATCTTCGTGATGGTGTCGGTGGGGATCGCCGTGCTGATCTTCAATTCCGACGCCATGCGGTCGGCCCCCGAGTGGGTGCCCTGGGGCGTGCTGGCGGCCATGGTGGCCCTGCCGCTCACGGTGATCGGCATCGACGGGTCGATCCGCCGCAAGGACCTGACCACGATCACGGCGGTCTATTTCGGGCTGCTCATCGGCGTCTTCCTCTCCTACATCGCCACGTTGGCGCTGACTCCGGTCCTGCCGCTCAAGTCGACCAACCCGTTCTGGACATGGCTGCCGCTGATTCTCGGCGCCGTGTTCTGCTACGTGTGTACGAGCCTGCTGCTGCAGACGCGGCACGACTTCCGCTTTCTGATCCCCTTCGTCGAGTTCGCCCGCGACGTGCGCGGACTGCGGCCGAACGTGCTCGACACGGCGGCCATCGTCGACGGGCGGATCGCCGATCTCGCCGAGTCCGGGGTGTTCGAGAGCCGGTTCGTGGTGCCATCGTTCGTGCTCGATGAACTGCAGGCCGCCGCCGATTCCAACGACAAGCAACGCCGCACGCGGGGCCGTCGTGGCCTCGATGTGCTGGCGCGACTGCGGGCCAACACGGCGGTCGACATCGAGGTGCTCAGCCCCCGGGACGAGGCGCACGAGGACGGCGCCAGCGACACGCGGGTCGTGGACATGGCCCGGCAGTTGGGCGGCCGCGTCCTGACGAGCGACGCCAACGTGGTGAAGATCGCCGGCGTGCGCTCGGTGACGGCCATCAACGTCAATGACGTGGCGTTGGCGCTGCGGCCCTCCTTCGTGCCCGGCGACGCGGTCTCGGTGCGGCTTGTGAAACAGGGCGAGGAGCCGGACCAGGGGGTGGGCTACCTCGACGACGGCACCATGGTGGTGGTGGAAAATGGTCGCAGCCAGATCGGAAGGCTCGTCCAGGCGAACGTGACGAGCACGCTGCAGACGTCGGCGGGCAAACTCGTGTTCGCCCGGCCCACGGTGCCGTCGGCCTGAGCGCGACGTCCCCACGGGCCGGCGGCGTGGACGTCGGTCTGCACGATCCCTCGGTTGCGAGTTTCCGGTGATGCCAGCATGCGGAGCCACGTTCGCAGCGGAGGTTCGCTGCCGGCACGGCTGGAGCCGTCTCGCCGGGCCGCTGGTCGCAGCGGTGCCGCTGGTCCTCTGCCCCGGCTCCCGCGCCGACCCAGCCCGCGAACACCCCGGTGCGGCGATCTACCGGGAGCACTGCGTCCGCTGCCACGGCGCGGACGGGGCGGGCACGGCGGACGTGCCACATCCACTCGTCGGCGACCGGTCCATCGGCCAACTGGCCGCGTACATCGATGAGGCGATGCCCGAGGACGATCCCACGCGGGTGGCCGGAGCGGACGCCCAGCGGGTTGCGGAATTCATCCATGCCTCGTTCTATGCGGCACCGGCCCGCCGCGACGAGTGCCCGCCGCGCGTGGAACTCTCCCGGCTCACGGTGCGGCAACACCGCAACTCGCTCGCCGACCTGGTGGGCGGTTTCCGGGAACCGGCCCCGGCCGATGACGGGACCCGCGGCCTGCGCGGCGAGTACTTCCGTGGCCGCGACACCGACCGCCGGGCTTTCGAGTGTGAACGCATCGACCCGCAGGTGGACTTCGACTTCGGCATCGAGAGCCCCGACCCCGAGCGCTTCGAGCCCAGCCGGTTCACGATCCGCTGGACGGGGTCGGTGCTGCCGCTGGAAACGGGCCTCTACGAGTTCGTGGTGCGGGCCACCGACGCCGTGAAGCTCTCGGTCAACACCGCGGCCTATGAGCCGCCGCTCGTCGACGCCACCGTGAGCGTGAACGACGACGTCGTCGAGCACCGCATCTCGCTGTCGCTCCTGGGTGGCCGCGCCTATCCGCTGCGGTTGGAGTTCTCCAAGGCCAACCAAGGCGTCAACGACGCCCGGCATGAGCGCCCCTCCCGGGCCCGGATCGAGCTGTTGTGGCGGCCGCCGCACGGCGTCCTGGAACCGGTGCCGGCCCGCTGCCTCATGCCCCGCACCACGGCGCCCGTGTTCGTGCCACGCACGCCGTTCCCGCCGGACGACCGGTCGATGGGTTATGAACGGGGCACCGGCGTGTCGCCGGAGTGGCTGGCCGCGGCCACCGCGGCGGCCGCGGAGACCGCCGATCATGTGCTGGGGCACGTGGCCCACCTGGCCCAGGCGCCGCGCGACGCACCCGACCGCGCGGCGCGGCTGCACGAGTTCGCGACGGCGTTCGCCGAGCGGGCCTTCCGCCGGCCGCTCTCCGCTGACCTGCGCCGATTGGTGGTCGAGCGTCCCTTCGGCGAGGCTCCCGATCTCGACACCGGCCTGAAGCGGTCGATCATGGTCGCCCTGGCCGCAGCGCGGTTCCTGTTCCGCGAGGTGGATGCCGCCGAGGCCGGCGACGCGCACGCCGGCGCCGCTCGGCTCTCCTTCGGCCTCTGGGACTCGCTGCCCGACAAGCCGCTGCGGGATGCCGCGGCAGCCGGCCGGCTCACCACGGCGGCACAGGTGCGGGCCGAGGCGGAGCGCATGGTGGGGAATCCGCGGACCCGGGCCAAACTCCGTGACTTCCTCTTCGCCTGGCTGCGGGTCGACCACGACCCAGAGATCGGCAAGGACCCGGACCTGTTCCCGCAGTTCTCCCCCGCGGTGGCCGCCGACCTGCGCACGAGCCTGGCCCTGCTGCTCGACGACGTGGCCTGGCGCGAGGGTGACTGGCGGCGGCTGTTCGATGCCAGCGAGGTGCCGCTCAACGGACGGCTCGCCACCCTGTACGGCGCCGTGCTGCCCGCCGACGCCGACTTCCGTCCCGTGCGCCTCGACGAGGGTCGGCGCGGCGGCGTGCTCACCCATCCCTACCTGATGAGCGTGCTCGCACATCGCGACG
>QWPN01000016.1 GCA_003671185.1 Planctomycetota bacterium | reverse complement strand
TTTGTCACGTGACCGTTCGATGCCGGGGCTGGTTCGGGTGCCCGCGTGCCCGCCGTGCCGCCCACACGCGGCACCATGTAGTCGAGCAGATGTCGCAGCGTCGGGAACGAGTCGAGGGACATGCTCTCGTCCGCCGCCAGACCGTACTTCTGGCCGATCTCACCGAACAATTGCGCCTTACGGATGCTGTCGATTCCCAGATCCGCCTCCAGGTCTGCATCCAGCTCCACGATCTCACGCGGATACCCGGTCTGCTCCACGACGAAGTCGACCAGGAACGTCTCCAACTCCGTGTGCACCGCAACGCCGCCACCCCCTGCCGAGGCCGGTTGCGTAGCCGCGTGGCCGTTTGTCGCATGGCCATTTTTCACGTGGCCGTTCGTGTTGTGGCCGTTCGATGCCGGGGCTGGTTCGGGTGCCCGCGTGCCCGCCGTGCCGCCCACACGCGGCACCATGTACTCGAGCAGATGTCGCAGCGTCGGGAACGAGTCGAGGGACATGCTCTCGTCCGCCGCCAGACCGTACTTCTGGCCGATCTCACCGAACAACTGGGCCTTGCGGATGCTGTCGATTCCCAGATCCGCCTCCAGGTCTGCATCCAGCTCCACGATCTCACGTGGATACCCCGTCTGCTCCACCACGAAGTCGACCAGGAACGTCTCCAACTCCGTGTGCATCGCCACCCCACCCGCACTGATCCGGGAAGGACGGCGCGGCAGCCACGCCGCCTTGCCTCCTGCCCGTGCCAACACGTCACACAGGCTGGCAAGCGTGGTCGCCGCCACAATCGCCGATTGTTCCGCGTTCGGGGACTCGAACAGGTGGGCCACGGAGTCGAGGAACCGTCGCGCACCGCTCGACGCCTCGCCGGCGGACGAGAGCGGGAGTTCCACCTGTGATTCCGCCAGCAGTTCGGCGACCGCGTCCTCCAGATAGGTCGTCTCGACGATTTGCACCGTGGTACGGCTCTTTGCTGCCGCTCGAGCCGAAGGCCGTGCAGACGCGATCGCCTCCACGACCTGCGCGGTGATGCCCCCTCCCACGCCACGGCTGGGAGTGACATCGCGATGCGCCGGTGCGGCGGTGAACGCCGCGGCATCAGGCTCCCTGCGGTCATCGCCGTCACCATCGCGGTGGCGGTCCGAGGACGCATTCACGGCTGCGGACCACGCTGGCACCCGGCCGGTTCCGCCACCGGAGCGGTTTCGCTCCCGTCGCCGCGCAGTGGCGTCGAACGATGCGATGCGTCCCGGCGTCATGCTGTTCGGCAGGGGTACAGCGGCAGGTGTTGCGGCCGCGGCCGGACGCAGGGCTCCCGCCGCCGCGAGCTGATCGCGCAGCCTGGCTAGATGCTCGCCTGCCGGACGTCCGCGTTGGTCGAATTGCAGGAACGTGACGTCGCTGCGACCCTCGAGGATGCGCCGAGCCAGCCCCACGAGCACGCCGGACGGCCCGACTTCCACGAACGTCCGCACGCCGGCCTCGTAGAGCTTCTCCACGACACTGATCCAGCGCACCGTCTCGGTCATCTGCCGAATCAGGCTGCCGCGGATGGCTTTTGCCCCGTCGAGGACTTCGACGGTCGTGCTGCTGTAGATGGGCAGGACCGGCGCTGACATCGGCAGGCCGCGCAGGCTGACGCTGAGGTGCTCCGCCGCCGCCGCCAGCAGCGGCGTGTGGAACGGGCTGGGCACCGCGAGCCGCTTCGACTTCAGCCGGCGCGACTCGATGACCACCTCCAGGGCGTCGACGACTCGCGCGGTGCCGCCCACCACGAACTGCTGCGGGGCGTTCTCGGCGCAGACCCAGACCTGGCCGGCGAACGGCTCAAGTGCCGCCGCCACCGCGGCACGGTCGGCGATCACGGAGAGCATGGCGCCATGGCGCGGCCCATGCGACTCCACCGCCTCCGCCCGGGCCTGTGTCGCCCGGGCACCATCCTCGGGCGTCCAGGCGCCGACCGCCGCCAACGCCGGAAACTCGCCGAAACTGTGGCTGGCGACCACGTCGGGCGCAAAACCCAATTCGCGGAGCACGCCCCAGGCGAACAGGTCGCCGAGATACATTGCCCACTGCGTATCCCAGATCCGGGTGCCGAGTCCGTTGGCCGGCTGCCAGGCGATCTCGGCGAGCGTCTCGCGACCGCCCCCTCGGGCCAGCGTGTCGAGCCGATCCGCCACACGTCGCGCCTCGGCCGAGTCGGCGCACAGGCTGCGGAACATGTCGGTGTACTGCGAACCTTGGCCGGGGAAAATGGCCGCCACCAGCGGACGCCCAGCCGGCGTCGACCGCTGGGCGGCCGTCGGTAGCGTCGGCGTGGCCCGTTCTTTGTGACCGATGCGGGTGGACGCCGGCACCGTCAGGCCGTTGTCGAGCACGACGTGGCCTGCCTGACAGTCCTGGGCCACCGTCACGCAGCCCGCCCGCCAGGCCGTGTCGTCAGAGCCTGCGATCGGCAGTGCCGACGCGGCCGCGGTGAGGCCATGCACGTTTTTTCGCGACTCTTTCAGCGCCGCCGTGCCCGGGAGCGAACCCTTCGCGAGGCCGCGCACGAGTTTGAGAATGCCGGCGGCGCCCGCCACCGCACCGGTGTGGCCGATCAGGCCGTCGAGCGATCCGGCCACCGGTGCCGCGTCACCCGCACCCAACTTGGCGTAGTGTGCTCCGAGCACGGCGAGATGTCCGTCGGACAGGCTGTCGCCGGCTGCGATCGCGACCTCGACCGCCCGCACGGCATCGGGCCGTACAGCAGCCTGCTCACAGGCCTCGCGGACCACGCGCCGCGTGGCATCAGTGGCGGTCCGCCCCGAACCGACGGCCACGCCGCGGATCACGCCACGGATCTGGTTGCCGGCCGCCCGGGCGTCTGTGAGCCGCTTAAGCACGAGCACCACCGCACCCTCCCCGGGCACGTGCCCGCCCTGACTACGACCGTCGAGCACCGACGTCGGACGGTCGGAGAGCGCACCGGCCAGCGACCGGCCTTCATAGGCCATGAGGTCCATACTGCGCTCGCCGGCGGCGCAGATCACGGCATCGCAGGCCCGCTCGCGGAGCATGTCGACGGCCGACGCCAGGGCCGACACGCTGGAGCAGGCGCCCGAGTCGAGCGCCAGCGCGCCACCCATCAGGTCGAACGTCTTGGTGAGCCGGCTGGCGAGCGTGCTGCTCGTGAAACTGCCGGTTTCGTCGATGAGCGCGGGCATCCTTTCCAGGACCTTCTTGTCGAATGCCGCCACGATCGTGTCGGTGTCTGCGGCCGACACTCCCCGGGCGGCCAGGGCCGCACGCAGGGAACGGCCGGTCTCCGGCCGCCGCAGTCCCATCTGCAACTGGTCCGCAAAGTCGCCCCCGAACAACGTGCCCACGACCACGCCCGTGCGGGAGCGGTCGAGGCCCGCCTGCGCGCCACCGGCATCGGCAATCGCCGCATCCGCCGCCTCCAGCAGCATGAACTGCAGTGGGTTGGCGGCGTCGATCTGCTTGGGAGGCACCTTGTGCCGCCGCCAGTCGTAGCAAAACCCGCGGACGAAGCCGCCCAGCCCCGCGGTCGCATGCCAGGCCCGCGGCCGCGTCGGATCGACGGCACGGGAGGCCGCCCAACGATCGGCGGGCACGGGCCCGATCGCGCATTCACCGCCTTCCAGCCGCGCGAAGAACTCGTCGAGCGACAGCGCGCCTGGCAGGACGCACCCGGCACCCACGATCGCGATGGCATCGGCGTCGGTACCCGAGCGGCCGGCGGTCGTTGCGGTCTGCCGCGGAGCCGGCACCCTGCCGGGAACGTGCTCGGCCAGGGAGACGTGGACGTTGAGCCCGCCGATGCCGAAGGCGTTGACCGCGGCGCAGCGTGGTGACCCGTCGGTGTGCCGCGGCCAGGCGACCGGCTGCAGCGGCACCGTGAATGGACCGGCCTGCCAATCGAACTCCTCGTTGAACTCCGTGCACGTCGAGCCCGGGGGGATGAGGTCGTGTTCCATGGCGAGCACGACCTTGACGAGGCTGGCGATGCCGGCAGTCTCCAGCGTGTGGCCGATGTTGGCCTTCACGCTGCCGATGGGAATCTTGCGTCCCCGGGGCAGGTGCTTCGACATCAGACCCGCCAGTGCACCGAGCTCCGTGGCGTCGCCCACCTGGGTGCTCGTGGCATGTGCCTCGATGTATTCGAGTCGGCCGATGTCAGCGGGGTCTGGATACGCCCGTTCCACGGCCAACACCTGGCCCTCCTGCCGCGGCGCCCACAGGCTCTTTCCCTTGCCGTCACTGGCCACACCCAGGCCGCGGATCACGGCCCGGATCCGATCCCCGTCTGCCAGGGCACGGGACAGGGTCTTGATCACGATCGCCACGTAGCCTTCGGCGGTGATCAGGCCGTCGGCGTTGGCGCCGAACGGACAGGACCCGGTATTGCTCACCGACTGCGCGGCCGAGAAGAGCACGAGGCTGTCGGACTTGCAGAACGAAGCTCCGCCCACGATCGCCTGATCGATCCCGCCCTGGAGCAGCGACCTGGCGGCGATGGCCATCGCCTGCAGCGACGAGGCACAAGCCGCATCGACCACCAGATAGGGGCCGTCGAGGCGCAGCGCCTCCTGGACGATCTTGGCCGCACCGATGGCGCCCAGATCGAGCCGCCGGCCGGGCTTGCGGGCCGGATACCGGCTGCGCACATCGGCCGTCACCTGGGCTGCCACGTCCGCAGTCGCCATGCCCAGGATGGCCTGGGCCGACTCCACCTCGGAAAGCAGGGCCGCCGTCTCGTCGATGCCGTTGGCATAGACGATGTCACCGATCCGCGTGCTGCCGCCGGTGTGGCCCACGTACACGCCGGTGCGGCGGTCGCCAGGCATCGCAAAGGGATCCATGCCCGCGTCCCGACAGGCCTGCGACGCCACCTCGAGGAAGATGTGGTGGGCGACGTCGAACCGCTCCACAAGATCGGGCGTCAGCGGACAGGCGGCCGGATCGACAGGCCGGTCGGACACGACGGCACCCATCTCCGAGTAGCTCTTGCCGACGCGGCTCTTGTGCGGATCGAAGTACAAGTCGCGCGGCAAGCGCGACTCTGGGAGCGGTCCCCAAGCGGTGCCGCCCTGCGCTATCAGCTGCCAGAAGGCCTGGATCCCATCGGCTCCGGGGAGCCGGCAGGCCATGCCCACGATCGCGAGCGGTTCGTTCAACGTCTGCGTCCTTCGTTGGCGTTCAATCAACAACTCTGGGGATGACGACAATCACGCCGGTCGCCGGCCCTGAAGCCGACGCCAGACGTGGGCGACAGGGGCACCCGTGGCCGGGGCCGCCTGGATCTCGCTGTCTGGAACGGTGGGCAGGGGATGGTGTGAGACGGCGCATGATTCCTGTATGGAGCGCCCCATCCCTGGGATGTTGGCCGCCACGCCATGGGAGGACGGCAGCCATCCGGGTCGGAGTATGCTTCGACCCCGGCGACGGTCAAGAATTCTTCCCGGGCGGAGACTCCGGTTCGCGGATTTTTCAGCCCAATTTCGCCGGTCGGCTGCGGGCGGAGGCCCCAATTCGAGGGTACAGTCGTCGGGCCGGTGGCTGTGGCATTTCGGCCACCAGCTCCGGTGCCAGTCGCGGCCTCCCCATGCCTCCTCGCATTCGCCTCGCCCCCTTCGACCAGTTGATGCTGGACGACACCCGGCGTGGCTACCCGATGTGCTTCCACGTGGAATGCAGTGGCAGCGGGCCGCTCGACCGGATGCGATTCGTGGCGGCCGTGCGTAACGCCGCCCAGCGTCACCCCCGCCTCCGCTCCCGGATCACCGCCGGGTTCTTCGGCCCCACGTGGCTGCCCCCCGACCACGATCCGGCCGTCGAGTGGATCGAGCCTACGGGCTTCCGCCCGGGCACCGCCTCGCCATGGAGGCCGATCGACCCGCGGGTCACGAGTGGCGTGCGCTTTGTGGGTTTCCACGCCGGTGCATGCCGCTGGCGCATCGTGATGTCGGTGCATCACGCGGTGTGCGACGGTCTGGCAGCGGTGGAATACTGGGGCGACGTGTGGACGACGTATCATGGCGGTGATCTGACCTCGTTCTCGTCAGGTCGCGCGGCGCCGCGACCAGCGGATGAACGGCCGGAGTCCGCCGGCCCCGGACTGCTCGCCGCCTGCCGACAGTTCGCGTCGCTGTTGCCGACGGCACTGGCGGCACCTGGCCACGCCGTCCAGGCTGCACGTGCCGCCGGGGACGACTTCCCCTACGCCACCCTGCAACTCGACGCCGAGCGAACGACACAGCTTCGCTCGGCCGCGACTGCTCTCGGTGGCACGGTCAACGACGCGATCGTGGCGGCCACGTTCGGCGCCGCCGCCGAGTGGAACAGCCTGGCCGGTGCGGCACGCGACACGCGGCTCCGTGTCCTCATGCCCGTCAGCCTGCGTCAGCCCGGTGCACGTTGTCCCGCCAGCAATCAGATGTCGTACGCGTTTCTCGACCGTCGCCTCGACGACTGCCTACGGCCGGCGGAGCTGCTCGCCTCACTGGCGGCGGCCAGTCGCTGGGTGCAGGGAACGGGCGCGGCCGTCCGGTTCCTCGACACGATCGGCCTGCTGGCCCGCGTGCCAGGGGCGCTGCAGGCGACGACGCGGCTGCCACTTTGCATGGCGACCGCGGTCACCAGTTCGCTAGGGAACATCACCCGCCGCATGCGGGCCGGGGTGCCGATTCGCGATGGCCGCCTGGCACCGGGCGGCGTGACCGTGGAGTCATTCGCGTGCGTGCCCCCGATCCGCCCCGGAACGGGCATGGCGCTGGGCGCGATTGCCTACGCGGACGGCCTTTCGATCGGCGCACTGGCGGACAGCGGCCGACTCGGATCCGACGCCGCCACGCGGTTTCTCCGCTCCGTCGCACGACGGATCGACGACGTGGTGGCGGCAGCTCCGCCATCGTCGCCGGCCGACCCCCTGCCGGCACACACGCTGGAGTGACAACGACGTGTTCGTGCACAAAGAACAACTCGAATACCAGCTCGCGCCCGCCGATTACTCGTCGGATGCCGCGCACCGGGCCGAACTGGAACACCTGCTGCTGCCGGCCTGGCATCCCCTGGCGCTGACCGACGACTTCCCCACGGACGGGTCCTTCCGCACGTATGAGCTGCTCGGCCAGCCCGTGCTCATGCGGCGCGATGGCGGCGTGATCCGTGCCTACCTCAACGTCTGCTCGCACCGCCACTGTCTGCTCACCGAGGTGCCCCACGGGCACAGCGAGACCCTGGCCTGCCAGTATCACGGCTGGGAATATGCGCCCAACGGCCGGGTGAGCCGGGTGCCCGACGGCGGCTGCTTCCGGCCCTTCGATCGGGAGAACGCCCGTTTGCGCACGTTCGAGGTCGAGACCTGTGGCAGCCTCGTGTTCGTGCGGCTGAGGCCGGGAGGGGATGGCCTGCGCGCGACGCTGGGCGCCGACTTCGACCGCATCGATCGCGGTTTCGCCCGACCCTATGCGTGCAACTGGACCTACGACCGCCAGTTCGACTGCAACTGGAAGATCCCGGTGGAGAACACGGTCGAGACCTATCATCTGCCCTGGATCCACCCGCAGACGCTGGGCGGCTTCGGCCTCATCCCCGAGGAGGCGCAGAAGCACTACCTGCGGGATCGGTCCACGACGCTCGTCTACGAACTCGACACCGCCAGTGAGCCGGTACGCACACAGCGGCGCGTGGTGCGTTGGCTGGGCGGCCCCGCCACCCACGACCACTACATACACCTGCACGTGTTTCCCAATCTGGTGTTCACGTTCACCGATCTCTTCATCTATGCCCAGGTCTACCTGCCTGTCACGCCGACCCAGTCGCGGACGCTGGCCTGGATGTTCAGCCTCGACGGCACCCGGCGCAATCCGTTCGCACGGGTCATCGCCCGGCTTGCGGCACGGCACGGGGCGCGGTCCAACGAGGCGATCCAACGCGAGGATGCCAGCGTCTTCGCGGCGCAGCAGCGCGGCCTGGCAGCCAGCCCATTCCGGGGCTGCATCGGCACCCGTGAGGAGCGTATCTGGTGCTTCCACGACCACATCCGCCGCGCCTGCGGCCGTTCGCCCGGCACCTGACAGACCCGTGCCGTCGCCGTCCCGGCCGTCAGTCCACGGTCAGTGCCTCGAGCAGGTCGATACGGGCGGCTCGGCGCGCGGGCAGGACGGCGGCCACCACCGTCACCAGGAGCGCTGCCCCCAGATTGGCGGCGATGACGCCGGGCCGCACCGTGGCGGCAACGGGATGACCCAAGAGCGGCTGACTGGAAAACTGGATGAAGGCCGCGGTCACCATGCCGCCAACCACGCCGGCAACGCAGCCGGCCACGCCAAGCACCAGGCTCTCCACCAGCACCAACCCCACGACCTGCCTGCGGCCCATTCCCACCGCGCGTAACAGACCGAGCGTGCGCGTCTGTTCCGTCACGTTCATCGATACGGTGTTGGCGATCCCCAGGCTGCCCACTGCGAACCCCAGCCCCAGGATCCCCCACAGGGCTCCCACCACGCCCCCCAAGGCTTGGTCGACCATGGCCCGCGCCTCGCCGAACGAGCGCACCACGACAGCCGTGTCCCGGGCCACGGCCGCCAGCGGGCCGGCCAGCGACGCCGCCCGGCCCGGAGCGGCTGTCACCAAGGCGAAGTCCGAGTTCTCGATTCCAAAACGGGTGCGGGCCACGTCGCGACGCACGACCACCGACAACCCGCCCGAGGTGTAGTCGACGACGAGTCCGGCCACCGTGACCGGCACGCTGCGTCCCAGCACCTCCACCATCACGGTGTCACCGGGTCGAATCCCCGCGCGTCGGGCAAGCGCCGTGCCGATGGCGGCCTCGCCCCTATCGAGTGCCGCCCGCAGTTGCCCTTCCGCGATGCCGACCGCCGCAAGCGGCAAGGGCAGATCGGCCGGCATGTCGCGACCAACGACCACCGCGGGCCCCTTGGCTACCTGACCGGCCACGATCCCGACCGCCTCCACCCGCGCCACGCCGTCGAGCGCCGCCACGCGGTCGATCGCATCCTCCATGTCGCCGGCCCTGCCACCCGCCCCGGCCCGCGCCAGCACCCAGTCGGCACGGACGGCGCGCAGGTGCCAGCCGATCAGGTCGTCGACGTTGTCGCGGATGGCATGACCGAGGCCGATACCGTTGGTCAAGGCGACGACCAGCACGCCGGCTGTCAGCGAGGTGCGCAGCGGATGCCGCAGCAGTTGGTCGCGGGCCAGCATGGCCTCCGTCCGCCACGCCGGCGGCACGAGCCGCGCCGCCAGACGAACCAGCGCCGGTAAGAACACCGGCAGCGTGGCCACGTAGGCCACGAGCATGATGATGCCGGCTGGCACGGCGGCCCTGGGGGGAAGCAGCTGCTGCACCACGCCGCCGAGGATCCCGGCCGACAGCGCCCACAGCAGCAGGGCCGTGATCACCACGCTCCACGACACCCCCGGCTCGGGCGCCGGCGGAGCGTGGGCCAGGCTCTCCAAAGGGTCTGCCCGCCCGGCCTGTCGTGCCGGCCACCACGACGCCGCCAGCGAAACCAGCGGGCCCAGCGCGAGTGACAGAACCACCACGCGCGGGTCGACTGCGACCCGGTCGATGCTCATCTGCAGGGCAGCCGCGATGCCCCGGGCCACGGGTGCCGCGGCCAGCACGCCCAGGACGGCACCGACCACCGCCCCCACGCTGCCCAGCGCCAAGGCTTCGCCGGCCACCATGCGGCGCACCTGGCCCGCGGTCGCGCCCAACACCCGCGTCAGGGACAGCGCCCGGCGCCGCTCGCTGACGTTCATGAGCATGGCGTTGGCCACGATGAACCAGGCCATCGCCACGGTCAGCCAGGTGACGAAGTCGAGACCCAACTCGGCGGCTTGCAGCATGTCGTCGGCCAGCGAGGCCCGGCCGGCCGGCAGCCGGGCCTCGATGCCGGGCGGCAGTCTCTGTTGCACGGCGGCCAGCACCTTCCTGCGGTCCGCGTCGGCGCTGAGTATGACCCGCACGCGGTCGACGTGGCCGCCGGCCACGGAAAGGTCGGCCAGTTTCATGATCTCCATCACGGCGCTGCCACCCTGCGAATACGGCGCCAGCGAGGCCGGGTCGGCAAGCCCCGTGACCGTCATGCGCCGCAGGCCGCGGCGAAACAGCAACACCACCTCGTCCCCCACGCCCACGCCGAGACCGGCCGCAAAGGAGGCGTCGAGCACCACCTCGCGGGAACCGGCACATGGTTCCCCGGAGACGAGCGTCAGCAAGCCGAGGTCGACCAGCGACTCGACGTCCACGCCAAGCACGCCTTCCCGCACGCGAAACTCGCCGTGCCGGATCACGGTGGGCCGAAAGAACTGGGGCACCACGGCCCGCACACCCGCCGTGTCGACCAGCGGGGGCAGCAGTCCGTAGTCGAAGCGGCCGCCACCCGCGGCCACGATCTCGATCGCCGGCAGGCCGTCGATCCGCGCGACCATCGCGCGATACCCGGCACGGGACGCGGCAGCAGCCGTCACCGTCGCCACGACGGCCGCCACCGCCACCGCCACGGCGGCCGCCGTGGCCAAGGCCCGGCCGGGCCGCTCTCGCCAGCGGCGCACCATCCATCCCCGCAGCGTCATGGCGAGGCCACCCGCGAGCCGCTGTCAGACTCGATCATGCCGTCACGCATGGCAATCACGCGATCGGCGGCGGCGGCTACCGCCGGGTCGTGGGTGACCAGCACGACGGTCTGTCCGTGCCGGCGCACGAGTTCGTCGAGGAGTCTCATGACCCGCTCCCCGTTCGCGCTGTCGAGCGCGCCGGTGGGCTCGTCGGCGAGCACGATCGCCGGCCGCGTCACCAGGGCCCGGGCGATGGCCCCGCGCTGTTGCTCGCCTCCCGACAGGCCGTCGGGCCGGTGGCCGGACCGTTCCGACAGGCCCACTGCGGCCAGCGTCTCACGGGCCGCCGCCACGGCCCGCGCAGAGGCCACGCCGTCGAGCACCAGGGGCAGCGACACGTTCTCCTCGAGCGTCAGTTCGGGCAGCAGGTTGTAGCGCTGGAAGACGAAGCCGATCCGGCGGCGGCGCACAAGCGTCATCGCGTCGTCGTCGAGGGCGACGAGGTCGATGCCTTCGAGGAGCACCTGTCCGCTGGTGGGTCGGGTGATGCCGCCGAGCAGGTGAAGAAGCGTGCTTTTACCCGAGCCGGACGGCCCGGTGATCGCCACGAGCGCACCGCGATCGATCGCCAGATCGACGTCGCGCACCGCCGCCACCCGGGCGGCACCCGAGGCGAAGTCCTTGCACAGTCGACGCACCTCCAGCACTGTCACCGCGGATTCTCCTGCATTGCCCGTGATCGCGCAAGTGTACGTCGCGGGCCACTCAGCCGCCGGCGGCGTTTTGCGGCACCGCGCCGCATCCTCTATCCTTCTGCCACGGCCTGACGACACGCGGCACAGGAGCACGTGGCCATGACCCCTCCGCTGGCACGACGACAGTTTTTGGGGAGCACGGCTGCGGCGGCTGCCCTGGGCACGCTGACAGCCGCGGTGGCCGCCGAGCCCGCACGAAAAATCCGCGTCGGCGTCATCGGCTGCGGCAGCGTGTCGTCTGCCTATCTCCCGCACCTGGCTCGCTGCCCGTTCGTGGACGTGGTCAGCGTCTGCGACATCATTCCCGCACGAGCGGCCGCGGCCGCCCGTGCCCACGGCATCGCCGAGCACCATCCCGACATCGACGCCATGCTCGGCGGGGCGGCGTTCGACCTGTTCGTGAACCTCACCGACATGCAGGCCCACGAGCAGCTCAACCGCCGGGCGATCGAGGCGGGCAGACACGTGTGGAGCGAAAAGCCGATCGCCAACTCGGTGGCCGCCGCCGTCGATCTGCTGGCCCTGGCGAAGCGGCGGGGGACGAGGCTCTGGGCCGCGCCGACGACGGTGGCCAGTCCGCAGTTCGCGACGCTGGCGAAACTGCTCGAGGAGAAGCGCATCGGCCGCGTCGCCGCCGCCCACGCGAGTTACGGGCACACCGGCCCCGATTGGGCTGCATTCTTCTACGAGAAGGGGGGCGGGAGCCTGCCCGACCTGGGCGTCTACCCGCTGACCACGCTGACCGGGCTGCTGGGGCCCGCCAAGAGTGTCACAGCGATGGTCTCCACGGTGACGCCCACGCGGTCGATCAAGGGCCGCGGCGAGGTTGCCGTCACGGCCGAAGACAACGCTCACGTCCTGCTCGATCATGGTGCCGGCGTGATCTCGCACGTGCAGTGCGGCTTCAACTACCACTCACCCAGCGCGCACGACGCCCGTTCGCAGAGCCATCATTCGCTGACGATCGTGGGCTCGGCGGGGACGCTGGCCCTGGCGGGCTACGACTGGGCTCCACACGGCGTCGATCTTTCCACCCGCGACCACGGCGGCGACTTCCAGCGGCTGGCCGAGAAGCCTGGTGACTATGCCTGGGAGAACGGCGCCTCGTTGGCCGCCGAGGCGTTGGCCACCGGCCGCGAACTCCCCCTCACCCCCGAGCACGCGATTCACGTGCTGGAAATTCTCCAGGCGGCGCTCGAATCGCAGCAGACGGGCCGCCGGGTGAACCTGGAGACGACATTCACCTGGCCGATCCGCGGGCTGGGCGCCGCCTGACACGAGCGGGGCCACCAAAAGAGCGGCCTGCTTGGCACCGGGGACAGCGATGGGTAACCCTGATCGACTCGTGACCCGCCGCGACGCCGTGGGACGGATTGCGGC
>QWPN01000045.1 GCA_003671185.1 Planctomycetota bacterium | reverse complement strand
GACCTGGTCTGGCACTACCCGCACTATTCCAACCAAGGGGGCCGTCCGGCCGCGGCCCTGCTCGCCGGCGACGGCGCCACACCGGGAAACGACAAGCTCGTGGAGCACTTCGAGGACCAACGGCTGGAACTCTTCGACGTGGCCGCCGATCCGGAGGAAGCCCATGACCTGGCCGCCCTGCGTCCCCAGCGCGCGGCGGACCTGCACGCCCGCCTCGTGGCCTGGCGGAAGGCCGTGGGGGCGCGGCTTCCGCAGGAGAACCCCCGGCCCGTCGACCCCTTCAGCCCCGAGGCCGTCTCGGGCCGCTGACGGGGCCCCGCCCGGCTGTTTTCGCGGGCTTGGGGTGGTGCCGTAGACTGAATGAGATGACCTCTTCCGTCGCGGAGACCCCACCAGTGATGCGTTCGATCCCGTACCGGCCGCTCGTCGGCTGCAGCCTGTTTCTCTGTGCCGCTGCCGCCTTGGCCGACAACTGGCCCAACTGGCGCGGGCCGTTGCTCGACGGCGTCGCCGCCGGCGCCGGGTACGCAAGTTCGTGGAGCCCCGCGGAGCACGTGCTCTGGCGGACCAAGCTCCCGGGCCTCGGCGCCAGCACGCCGGCCGTATGGGGCGACCGGGTGGTGGTCACGCTCGCCGTCGATGGAAAGGATGCGGCGCTCTGCTACGACCGCGACGGCAAGGAGCAGTGGCGGCGCGAACTCGGCGCCGAGAAGCCCGGCAAGCACAAGAAGGCGACGGGCTCGAATCCATCGCCGCTCACCGACGGCCGGCGGGTGTGGGTCTACTACAAGAGCGGCGAACTGTCCTGCCTCGAGTTGGCGTCCGGCGAGGTGGTCTGGAAGACGAACCTCCAGGAGCGTTTCGGCGCCGACACGCTGTGGTGGGATCTGGGCACGTCGCCCGTGCTCGGCAAGCAGGCCGTGATCGTGGCGGTGATGCAGACGGGGCCCAGCTACCTGGCCGCCTTCGACCGCGAAACCGGCACGCTGCTCTGGAAGCACGACCGCGACCTCATGGCGCCCGAGGAGGCCGCACAGAGCTACACCACGCCGCTGGTGGCGGCCGGCGACCCCGCCAAGGGGGAGCCCGCGGAGGTGATCTTCGTGCTCGGCGCCGATCACGTCACGGCACATGACGCAGCCGATGGACGCGAGTTGTGGCGGGTGGGTGGTTTCAATCCCGAGGGCAACCGCCTGTTCCGCTCCATCGCCTCGCCGGTGCTGGCCGGGGAGTTCCTCGTCGCTCCCTACGCCCGCGGCAAGACGCTGACCGGCATCCGGCGCGGCGGCAAGGGAGATGTCACCGCCACGCACGTGGCCTGGACCCGGACCGACCTGGGCACCGACGTGCCCACGCCGGCTGTGCGGGGCGACTCGGTGCTCGTCTGCACCGACGACGGGCGACTGGAGTGCCTGGAGGCCGCCACGGGCCGCACGACGTGGCGCGGGGAACTGCCGAAGAACCGCAACGCCTACAGCGCCTCGCCCGTGGTCGTCGACGGCCGGATCATCGTCACGCGCGAGGACGGTCATTCGAGCGTGCTGGCCTGGCCGGCCACGGGTAAGGCGGCGCTGCCGGAGATCGTGGGCGAGGGGACGGTCGACGAGATGACCGTGGCCACGCCGGTGTGCGTCGACGGCAGGATGTTCCTGCGAACGCACGACTCGCTGTGGTGCATCGGCACGAAACAGGCATCTGCACCCGGACGGAAAAACAAGGAGTAAAACGCATGCGGATCGACTGGATGGTGGCCTGGGGCCTGGTGCTGTGGGCGGGTGTGGCGGGCGTCGCGACGCCCGCCCCGGCCGAGGACAAACCGGCCCGCCTGCTCGTGGTCACGGTGACCACCGGATTTCGCCACGGCTCGATCGCCACCGCCGAACCGGTGCTCGAGGAGTTGGGTCGCTCAAGCGGCCTGTTCCACGTCGATTTCCTGCGCATGCCGCCCCCCCCGCCCAAGGCCCCGGCGCCGATCCGCACGCGGCCCGAAGGGATGAGCGACGAGGACTGGAAGCAGGTCGAGGAGGCCCATGCGGCCGAGGTGGAGAAATTCCGCGTCGCCAACGATGCGGCGCGGGTGAGCATCAAGGATCTCTTCGCCAAGGCCTTCGCGCCCGAGTCGTTGGCCCAGTTCGACGGCATGATCTTCGCGAGCACCACGGGCGAGTTGCCGATCTCCGACCTGGCCGGGTTCCTGGAGTGGATCAAGTCCGGCAAGGCCTTCATCGGCTTTCACGCGGCCAGCGACACGCTGAAGAGTTCCGATGCCTACTGCGAGATGATCGGCGGTCATTTCGCCGGCCATCCCTGGAATGCAGGCGGCGAGCATGCGTTCGTGGTCCACGAACCGGCCCACCGGCTCTCGGCCATGTTCGGCGAACGCTTTCGCTGGAAGGACGAGATCTACCAATACGACCTGCGCTACAAGCCGGAGAACCTGCGGGTGCTCGTCAGCGTCGACATGGCGGCGAGCAGCCCCAAGGAGCCCTGGCACGTGCCGGTGTCGTGGGTCCGCGAATACGGCAAGGGACGGGTCTTCTACACGAACTTTGGCCACAACGACGCCACCTGGAAGGAGCCGCGCTTCCAGAAGCACATGACGGAAGGGATGGCCTGGGCCTTGGGGCGTTTCGACGCTCCGGCCGCCCCCAATCCCGACGCGCAGGCGGCCGAGTACCTGCGCAGCGTGCTGGCGGCGGCCGCCAGCACGACCGGAGTCGACGGCGACGACCTGCGGGCCAAGGCCGATGCCAGGATCGCCCAGGATCCGGCCTGGGCCGTCGGCCTGCGGCCGATGCTGCTCGAGATCCGTGGCATGCCCGGGCCGAAACGCGCCGAGGCCTATGCCAAACTTGTGGCCGCGATCGAAGCCCCCTAGCCGTCGCTGGAAAAGTCATCCATGCCCTTGTCCCGCCTGGTCCGCGTGCCGTGCGGCCGCAGACATGCGTTGCCGTCCGCCAGGCGCCCGGGGACATTCGGGATGGGGCGGAGCCTCGTGCCGCGAGCAGTCCTGTGGGCACTGGTGGCGGTCGTGGCGGGGGCCCGCCTGGCTGGTGCCGCGCCGCCGCCACGGCCGCCCAACGTCGTCGTAATCCTGGCCGACGACCTCGGTTTCTCCGACCTGGGTTGCTATGGCGGCGAGATCGACACGCCGCACCTCGATGCGCTGGCGGCGGGCGGCCTGCGGTTCACGCAGGGCTATGACACGGCGCGCTGCTGGCCCAGTCGCGCGGCCTTGCTGACGGGATACTACCCACAGTCGATCCACCGGGATGCGCTGCCGGGAGGCGAGGGAGGCAGTCAGGGCCGCCGGCCCGCCTGGGCCCGGCTCCTGCCGCACCTGCTCGAGCCGGCGGGCTATCGCTCGTACCACTGCGGCAAGTGGCACGTCGACGGAGCGCCGCTGGAACAAGGGTTCGTGAAGTCGCTCGTCATCACCGGCAGCGGCGAGAGCAACTTCTTCGACCCCAGTGGCGTGATCGTCGATGGACGGCCGGCCGCCGCCGCGGCGGACTTCTATGCCACGTCCGCGATCGGCGACCACGCCGTGAAATGCCTGGCAGGACATGCCCGGGATCATGCGGCGGCTCCTTTCTTCCTCTACCTGCCCTTCACGGCTCCGCACTTCCCCCTCCAGGCGCCACAGGAACTCGTGGCCAAGTATCTCGACCGCTACCGGATCGGCTGGGACGCCGTCCGCGAGGCGCGGGCCAGGCGTCTGGCCGCTGCGGGCATCGTGACCACGCCAGCCGCGGCCGCGGAGCGGAACGTGGGGCCGCCCTACCCGTTTCCGGATGCCTGGCGCCGGCTCGGTCCGGGCGAGGTGAACAGGCCGCTGCCCTGGACAGAACTCAGTGCGGAGCAGCGGGAATTCCAGGCCGCGAAGATGGCGATCCATGCGGCGATGGTCGAGGCCATGGATCGCGAGGTGGGCCGGGTCGTGGAGCAGCTTCGGGAGATGCGCGCCTTCGACGACACGCTTGTGCTGTTCGCCAGCGACAATGGCGCCTCGGCCGAGATCATGATTCGCGGCAAGGGGCACGATCCGGCTGCAGCGCCGGGGTCCCGAAAGACCTTTCTCTGCCTGGGCCCGGGCTGGTCGACCGCGGCCAACACGCCGTTTCGCCGCCACAAGACCTGGACGCATGAGGGGGGCATCGCCACACCCTGGATCGTGCACTGGCCGCGGGGGATCGTGGCTCGGGGCGAATTCCGTCACCAGCCCGTGCATCTGGTCGACGTGACGCCGACCGTGCTCGACTTGGCGGGCGTGGCGCCGCCCCGGGAGCACGCCGGCGTGGCCGTGCCGCCGATGCAGGGGCGAAGCTTCGCCGCCACGCTGGCCGCGGCCGCCGCTCCGCCTCCCCACGAGGCGCTGTGGTGGTGTCACGACGGGCACCGCGCCGTTCGCGTCGGCGACTGGAAACTCGTGGCCGCCCAGGGCACGCCCTGGGAGCTCTACGACCTCGCCCGGGACCGTTGTGAGACGAACGACCTGGCCGCCCGTGAACCGGATCGCGTGGCCGATCTGCAAGCGACCTGGCAACGGATCGCGGACGAGTGCCAGGCGCTCGCCCGGCCCGCCGCGCGGCCGACCGTGGTTCCCAAGGCGGCCGCGCACCCGCCGGCGGCGCCGGGCCCGGGACGCCGGCCGAACATCATCTACGTGATGACCGACGATCAGGGCTACGGCGACATCGCCGCCCACGGCAACCCGCTCGTGGTTACGCCGCACCTCGACCGGCTGCATCGCCACAGCGTTCGGCTCACCGAGTTCCACGCCAGTCCCACCTGCTCGCCCACCCGTGCGGCGTTGCTCAGCGGCCGGCACGAGTTCCGTTCCGGCGTCACCCACACGATCGAGGAGCGGGAGCGGCTGGCTCTCTCGGCGACGACGTTGCCGCACCTGCTCGGCACGGCCGGCTATGCCTGTGGCATCTTCGGCAAGTGGCATCTCGGCGACGAGGACGCCTATCAGCCGGTCAGGCGCGGCTTTCACCGCACGTTCATTCACGGTGCCGGTGGCATCGGCCAGTCATATCCGGGCAGTTGCGGAGACGTGCCGGGCAATAGCTACCTCGACCCCGTGATCCGCAGCGACGGCACGTTCGTGAAGGCGAAGGGCTACTGCACCGACGTGTTCTTCAGTGCGGCGATTGAATGGATCGACCGCTGTCGGCGCGAGGGGACGCCGTTCTTCTGTTACCTGGCGCCGAATGCACCGCACGGCCCGCTCGTTCCCCCGCCCGGTGCCGAGGCGCCGGTGCGGGCACGGCTGGCCGCCGCGGATGCCGCCGCCCGCCGCCCCGAGATCGCCCGGTTCTACGCCATGATCGAGAACATCGACGACAACATGGGCCGGCTGCTCGACGCCCTGCGCGATTGGGGGATCGCCGAACAGACCGTCGTCGTGTTCACGACCGACAACGGCACCGCCACGGGGGCGGCCGTGTGCAATGACGGCATGCGTGGCGCGAAGGGTTCGCCGTACCGCGGCGGCACCCGCGTGCCCTCCTTCTGGCACTGGCCCGGAACATTGCCCGAGGGTGTCGACGTGCCGGCCGTCACGGCCCACATCGACGTCCTGCCCACGCTCTGCGAGATCGCCGGCGTGGGGTTGCCCGAGGACGTGGCGGGGCGCGTGGAAGGCCGCAGCCTCGTGCCCCTGCTCCGCGACGTCTCGGCCCCCTGGCCTGATCGCATGCTGGTCACGCACCTGGGCCGCTGGGATCGGGGCCGGGCAGCGACAAGTGCGTATGCCAACTGCCGGATCCGCGAGGGTCGCTGGCAACTTGTGAACACGCGGAACCGCCGCGAGTCCTGGGAACTCTACGACGTGTCCGCCGATCCGGGCGAGGCACGCGACGTGGCTGCAGCCCATCCCGACGTCGTGGCCCGGCTTGCCGCCGCCTACGACGAATGGTGGGACGGCATCCAGGAGGACCTCGTCAACGAGGAGGTGACCGGTCCGGCTGATAACCCGTTCCGGTTGGCCTTCCATCGGCAGCAGGACCGCTCTGGCGAGCGTCCGCCGCCCGCTACCACCGGTGTGCGTCGCCCGGAGCGCGGGAAACCCGCCCCGCCGCCGCCCACGGTGGCCGATCATCGGTATGGTCCGCACCCCAAGCAGGTGCTGCATTTCTGGAAGGCGCCCACGGCGACCGCCGAGAAGCCGGCGCCGCTCGTGTACTACATCCATGGCGGCGGCTGGCAGAGCGGGCACCGTCTGCGGGGCGTGGACGAGATGCTGCCGGCGCTCCTCGAGGCGGGCATTTCGGTGGCCTCGGTCGAGTACCGCTTCATCGCCGAAGCCACGCTGCAGGGCGTCGAGCCCCCGGTGAAGGCCCCGCTTCACGACGCGGCCCGCGGCCTGCAGACCGTGCGCAGCATGGCCGCGGAGTGGCATGTCGACCCGCGGCGAATCGCGGCCAGCGGCGGCTCTGCCGGCGGCTGCACCAGCCTGTGGCTGGCGTTCCATGACGACCTGGCCGATCCCGGCAGCGCCGATCCCGTGGCCAGGCAGTCGACGCGGCTGCTGGCCGCGGCCGTGGTCGGCGCCCAGACCACGCTCGATCCCGCGCAGATGAAGGCCTGGACCCCCAACAGCGAGTACGGCGGCCATGCGTTCGGGCTGGAGAATGGTCCCGGGCCGCGGTTCGCCGGGTTTCTGGCCGCCCGCGAGCGGCTGCTTCCCTGGATCGCCGCCTACTCACCGTACGCGCTGGTGTCCGCCGACGATCCGCCCGTGTACCTGCTCTACAAGGCGGCACCGGATCTGGGAAAGCCGCAGCAGGACCCCACCCATTCGGCGAATTGTGGCGTCAAGCTCCAGGAGCGGTTGCGCGACGCCGGCGTGGCCTGCGAACTCGTCTACCCAGGCGCGGCTGACGTGACGCATGCCAGCCTGCAGGACTACCTGGTGTCGGTGCTCGGGCAGGACGACTGACGACCCCCGAGGAGGCGTCGCCGATGATCCCACGACGGTTGTTCGCAGCGGCCCTCATGCTCGGCTGGACGGCCGGGCCGCTTGGCACGGCGGCTGCCGAGCGACGGCCCAGCGTGCTTGTGATCCTCGCCGACGACCAGCGGGCCGACACGATCGGAGCCTTGGGGAACCGGCTCGTGCGCACGCCCGCGATCGACGGGCTCGTGGCCCGGGGCACGTCGTTCGACCGCTGCTACTGCATGGGGAGCCGCCAGGGGGCCGTCTGCGTCCCCAGCCGGGCCATGCTGCTCTCGGGCCGGTCGCTGTTCCACGTCGACGAGCAGCTCGCCGGCGGTGACACCTGGCCCGAGGCTTTCGCGCGGGCTGGTTCCCGCACGTTCCTCGTGGGCAAGTGGCACAATGGCGCCGCCGCGGCCGCGCGGCTGTTCGCCGCGGGCGACGCCGTCTTCCTGGGCGGCATGAGCGACCAGTGGCGGGTGCCGGTCTCGTCGTTCGTGGCCCCCGGCCGTCCGGCCAGACCCGTGGCCACCGACCGGCACTCGTCCGAACTGTTCGGCGGTGCCGCCGCGGAGTTCGTGGACACGCTCGGCGACGAGCCCTTCTTCGCCTGGCTGGCGTTCACGGCGCCGCACGATCCGCGGCAGGCGCCGGTGGACTACCGGCGCCGGTTCGCCGGCACCGAGCCGCCGCCGCCGGACAACTTCCTGCCCCAGCACCCCTTCGACAATGGCGAACTGCGGGTGCGCGACGAAAAGCTGCTGGGCTGGCCCCGGTCGGCTGCGCAGGTGTCGGGAGAACTGGCCGACTACTACGCCTGCATCGAGGCCCTCGACGCCCAGGTGGGACGTGTGCTCGCCGCCCTCGCGGCCAAGGGCAGGCTGGCCGACACGATCATCGTATTCACGAGCGACCACGGTTTGGCGCTTGGCAGCCACGGTCTGCTCGGCAAGCAGAACCTGTACGAGCATTCGATGCGGGTGCCGGCGGTCGTGGCGGGACCGGGCGTGCCGGCCGGCCGGCGTGTCGACGCCCTCTGCTACCTGTTCGACCTGATGGCCACGGTGGGCGAACTGGCCGGCGTGTCGCCGCCCGCTGGAACCGAGGGGCGGAGTCTCGTGCCGGTGGTGCGTGGCGACGCCCGGGCCGGCCGCGAGGAGTTGCTGCTGGCCTACCGTGACGTGCAACGGGCGCTCGTCACGCCGCGCTGGAAACTGATCGACTATCCGCGGCTGGGCCGCCGGCAACTCTTCGACCTCGACGCCGATCCTGAGGAATGCCGCGACCTGTGGGAGGATGGCGAGCACGCGGAGTTGCGGACGACGATGATGGACGGGCTCCGCAAGGCTGAACGGGCTGCCGGCGATCCGCTCGCCGTGGGGCCCTGACGGGAGCCCCGGGCCTGAGGCTGGAACACGTGCACGAGGAACACGCTATGAGGAATGGGGCCGTGATCGGGATCGTCGGCGCCTGGGCGGCTCTCGTGTTCGGGTCTGGCGCGACGGCAGGGGAGCGGCCGGCCGGCACGCCCAACTTCGTCGTCATCTTCGCCGATGACCTGGGCTACGGCGACATCGGACCCTATGGAGCCACGAAGCAGCGCACGCCGCACCTCGACCGCATGGCCGCCGAGGGGATGAAGCTCACGAGTTTTTACGCGGCACCGGTGTGCTCGGTATCGCGGGCCCAACTGCTCACCGGGTGCTATGGGCCGCGGGTCTCGGTGACGGGCGTCTACTTTCCGGCCTGCCCGCACGGCCTGCATCCCGCGGAGAAAACCATCGCCGAACGGCTCCGGCCCCTCGGGTACGCGACGGCCTGCGTGGGCAAGTGGCACCTGGGGGATCAGCCGGAGTTCCTGCCCACGAAGCGGGGCTTCGACCGGTATTTCGGCATTCCCTACTCCAACGACATGCAGCGGCCCAGCGCCGAGACCGGCCGGCCGGTGGTGCCGCTGCTGCGGGACGACGCGGTGGAGGAACTGCTCACCGACGAGCGGCAAGGAACGCTCGTCGAGCGCATGACCGAGGAGGCCCTGCGCTTCATCCGCGACAGCCGTGAGCGGCCCTTCTTCCTCTATATGCCGCACACGGCGGTTCACACACCGATCTTTCCGGGGGAGAAGTTCCGCGGCACGAGCGGCAACGGCCGCTTCGGCGACTGGGTGCAGGAACTCGACTGGAGTGTGGGCCGGATCCTCGACACGCTCTGCGACCTGGGACTGGAACGCGACACGCTGGTGGTGTTCACGAGTGACAACGGGCCTTGGACGGTGAAGGGTCCCGATGGCGGCAGCGCCGGTCCGCTGCGCGGTGCCAAGGGAAGCACATGGGAGGGAGGCGTGCGCGTGCCCACGCTCGCCTGGTGGCCGGGGCACGTTCAGCCGGGGACGGCCTGTGACGCGGTCGCCGGCACGATCGACCTGATGCCGACGTTCGTGGGGCTGGCCGGCGGCAGCGTGCCGGCGGAGCCCGCGATCGACGGCCGGGACGTAACGCCGCTGCTCGGGGGCCAGGCCTGTCAGTCGCCGCGCGAGGCCCACTACTACTTCCTCGGCGAGTCCCTGCAGGCCGTGCGGCAGGGCCGCTGGAAGCTCGCCCTTGTCCCGCAGGGAGATGGCACGCAGCAGCGGCCCGCACCCCGGCTCTATGATCTGGAGTCGGATGTCGGTGAACGCACGGACGTGTCCGCTGACCACCCGGAGATCGTGACACGGCTCCAGGCGCTGGCGGCGGCAATGGCGGCGGAACTCTGCGGGCGGCAGGCGCCGGGCAGGCGGCCGAGCGCCACCGTCGATGCGCCCCGCCTGCTCTATCCCGGCGGCGCCCGGAAGCGGAAGCCGGATGGCGAGCCGCGCGGAACGAAACCGGAGCCGGCCGCATCATGAGGGCCCTCTCCGCCGCGCGCCGGATGCTGGTCGGGGCCGCCTGGTGCGCCGCCGGGCTGGCCATGGCCGCGGAGCCAGGCCGGGATCACAGGCCGAATATCCTCTGGCTCGTGGCCGAGGACTCCACCACGACGTTCGGCTGCTACGGCGACCCGCAGGCCCGCACGCCGGCCATCGACGGCCTGGCCGCGGGCGGCGTGGTCTTCGACCGGTGTTTTCTCCAGCCGGTCTGCGCGCCTTCGCGATTCGCCCTCGTCACGGGCCTGTTCGCCGCGGCCTGCGGCCCGGCCGAGCACATGCGGGCCCAGGGTCGGATTCCCCCGGGCCTCGTGGCGTTCCCCCAGGTGCTGCGCGAGTCGGGCTACTACACGACGAACGCCGCGAAGACCGACTACAACGCGCCGATCGACATCGCCAGGACGTGGCATGCCAGTGGTGCGAAGGCGCACTACCGCGACCGGCCCGATCCGCGGCAGCCGTTCTTCGCCGTCTTCAACCACGAGGTGTGCCACGAGAGCTGCCTGTTTCCAGACCGGGACGGGCCGTTGCCATTTCCAGCCACCGATCCGGGCCGCGTGCGGCTGCCGCCCTACCTGCCCGACACCCCGGAGATGCGCGCCGACCTGGCCCGTCACTACGACCGGCAGGCGCTCCTCGACCGCCAGGTGGCGGCTCGCCTCGCGGAGCTCGCCGAGGCCGGCGTGGCCGACGACACGATCGTGTTCTTCTTCGCCGACAACGGCGGAGTGTTGCCGCGGTCGAAGCGATTCCTGCATGCCAGCGGCACGCGCGTGCCACTGGTGGTGTCGTTTCCGGAGAGGTGGCGGCACCTGGCGCCGGCCGCATCGGGGACCAGGCTCTCCGACCCGGTGTGTGGCGTCGATTTTTCGGCCACGGTGCTGGCGCTGGCGGGCGTGCCGATTCCGGATCACGTCCATGGGCGACCGTTTGCGGGGCGGCAGGCGGCCGAGCAGCCCGCCCGGCGGCCGGCGGAATACGTGTTCTGCTCCCGCGACCGGATGGATGCGCGCTACGACACGAGCCGCTCGGTCATCGGGCGACGCTGGCTCTACATCCGCAACTTTCGCCCCGATATCCCCTACGCGGTGCCGCTCGAGTACATGTTCCGGGCCCGGGGCTGGCAGTCGTGGGCGCGGCTGGCCCGCGAGGGGAGGCTGACGGCCGCCACGGCACGATTCTGGGGCCGCAAGCCCGGCGAGGAGCTGTACGATCTCGATGCCGACCCCCACAACGTCGTGAATCTCGCCGCCGATCCCGCCCATGGTGGGACGCTGGTACGCATGCGGGAGGCGCTGCGGGGCCAGAGCCTGCGCATCGTCGACAACGGTTTTCTGCCCGAAGGCTCACCCCTGGAGGGATACGAGTCGTCCCGTCGCGCCCGCGCCTATCCACTCGAACGGGCCTACGACGTCGCCCTGCTCGCATCCGCTGGCGATCCGGCACGACTGCCTGACCTGCTGGCGGCTCTCGAAGACCCCAGCGAGCCTGTGCGCTGGTGGGCCGCGCAGGGCTGCACGGTGCTGGGGCGGACGGCCGACGTGGCGTTGCCGCGCGCGGAGATCGTGAGCGCCCTCAGCAAACGGCTGGCCGATGCTTCGGGCGGCGTGCGGGTGGCGCTGGCCGAGGCACTCGACGCCATGGGCCAGACCCCCGCCGCCCTGGCTGTGCTTCAGGAGGAACTCGCCGGGGCTGGCGTCGAGTGGTCGGCTCTGCAGGCGGTGAACGTTCTTGACCGGCTCGGGGAGCGGGCCCGTCCGGTGCTCCCCGGCATGAAACAGGTGGTCGCCGGGAGACGATCCCGCCCGCGGGGCGGGGGCGGCGCCGACCGCTACCCGATCGACATCCTGACCCACGCCGTGGCGGTGCTCGAGGGACGCGCGGCTGGGCTGGTGTATCCTGACATCCCACCCGCGGAGTCCGCAGCACCCGCGGCCGCTGAACCACGTGGCCCCTGACAACCCTCAGGCACCAGTCGATCCTTCCCGCCACGCTTTGCCAGGCCACCCGCCGCCATGCCCCGCACAAACTCCGCCCTGCCACCGCGCCATGTGATCGCCTGCACGTCGGCCCATCTGCCGGCGATCAGGGAGATCTACAACGACGCGATCCTGCACACGACCGCGCTCTACGAATATGCGCCCCGTACGGACGAGATGATCTGCGACTGGTTCGAGAGCCGGCAACGGGATGGGATCCCGGTGCTGGGCATCGAATGGGAGCCGGGCGTGCTCGCCGGCTTCGTGACCTGGGGCCCGTTTCGCCCCCGGCCGGCCTACAAGTACTCCGCAGAGCACTCCGTGTACGTCGCCGAACGGTTCCGAGGCAACGGCCTGGGGGGGCAGCTCCTGGAGGCGATCGTCGCCGCGGCCCGGCGGCATGACCTGCACATGCTCGTGGCGGGGATCGATGCCACGAACGCGGCCAGCATCGCCCTGCACAAGTCCCTGGGATTCCGCTTGTGTGGCACCGTTCGAGAGGCGGGCTTCAAGTTCGGCCGCTGGCTCGACCTCGAATTCTGGCAGTTGCTCCTGCCCACACCGCAACGGCCGGTGGATGGCTGACCGCACTCACTGTCACGGCGGTCAGCCGCGCCCGGTCCGGCGGTCGACCTGCGGCTGGTCGTAAGACACGCTGAGCACGCGAGCCGGCCCCTTGCCGCTGGCGCGGAGCGTGTGAGGAATGGCGGCGTAGATGTACATACTGTCGCCTGTGGCCAGTTCGATGTCCTGGTCGCCATAGGCCGCGGTGACCGTGCCTTCGAGGACAAAAAGAAACCGCTCGCCGTCGTGGTTGTCGGGATGGCGACGGTTGCCCGTGGCCGACACCTGGAGAATTGCCGGATCCATGGCCCGGTCGCGCCACTGGTCGGCCAGGCACTCGGTGACGATGCCG
>QWPN01000107.1 GCA_003671185.1 Planctomycetota bacterium | reverse complement strand
CGGAGCCTTGCCGCCGGGGGCGGGGCCGGGATCGACGGCAGGCTCGACGGCCGTTTCCGCGGCCGGTTCCGTGGCCTCCCCCCGGGATTTCTTCTTGGCCTGTGCGGTGCTGTCCGGCTTCGAGCGGCTGGCTGAACGGGCCATGTGCGGTTCCAGGAGCGGTGTGTCCCAAACTGTGATCGCCTGCGGCAGGCTTGGCAAGAGGGGTCGAGTTTGCGGGTTGGAGGAGGCTTGCGGCCCCGTGGTTGGCCGGTCCGCCATGGCAACTCCTGCAGCCAGACGGGCGCGAAGGTGTGACTGTCACGTTGTCCCGTCCCGCTGCCCGCCGCAGAGTGATGCGCGGAAAACCCGGCTGCCGAAACAGACGGTGACACGGCGGCGCAGGAAGCGCCGGTGTCCATTGCAGGCGAGGTGCTCCGATGGTGCGGACCGGACGCAACTGGGTGCTGGCGGTGATCCTGATCGCGGAAATGCTTCTCGTCGGTACCGCCGTGGCGGGGCCGATCGACGGCGGCGTCGAGGGGCCCGTTCCCGACGTGTTTTACAACTTCTACACACCGCCGGTGCCGGCGGGCGGTTATCCGGGCATGGGCGCCCAACTCTACGTGTCGCCGCGGCCCGTGCCGCCCCGCGTGGGCCACACCTGGCACACCTATCCCCCCTTCATGCCGCACGAATTCCTCTACAAGCATCGCCGGCGCTATATCCGCCCGGCGGGCGTGACAGGCATGCGGACGAACGTGCGCGGCTACTGGTACTGAGGAGCGCGGCATCATGCAGCGGCAGAGCGGTTGGGATCATTTCCGGGGCGGCGTCGTGGCGGTCGCCATGATCGGCCTGATGACGGCAGCCCGCCCGGCGTCAGCCGGGAACCATCAGCGGGGCTGTGCCGATGGGGCCTGTGCACACTGCGGACCGTGCCAGCAGCCTGCCTGTGGTCATGGCCATCGCGGCCACGGTTGCCGTCATGGCACCTGCGGCCACGGACCCTGCGGAGGTTGTGGCCGCTGCGGCCACTGCCTGCACGGCCACTACGGCAAGCACGAGGCGATCGACAAGCGCTATTTTCTGCGCAGCCAGGGGAAGAGTTGGCACAGCGCCTGGTATGACCCGGCCGAAGGCCGGCCGATCGCCCTGGTGGTGCCGCCCACGGCGGAGTTCCAGGCGCAGTATTCGTGGGGTGTGCCCAGTTCCCGCGTGATGCCGATCTACCACCAGTTCCGCCGGCCGTATCCGGGCCCGGGAGCGATGCCCGGCGGTACGGGCTTCCTGCCCACGCCCAACAATCCCAGTGATACGGTGCAGTTCGGTGTCAACGCCGTGCGCGGGCCGTGGGGTGCGTACTGACTTTCGCGCGGAGCGAGCCCTCCGGGCCTCGCTCCGCTAGGAACCTGCGCGGCTTGAGCGCCGCTGCGGTTCGCGAGGGCTCGCCCTCCAGGCGAGCGGTCGTCCGGTCGCGCGGCGAGTCCTCCGGGCCTCGCTCCGCTAGGAACCTGCGCGGCTTGAGCGCCGCTGCGGTTCAGGTGGGCGCACTGCGATCGAGCCTGTCACGGGCCAGATCGGCCCAGGGGCTCTGAGGGGCGAGATCGAGGAACCGGCGCAGATGATGGCGGGCCTCGGCAGGACGGCCCGTTTCGGCCAGCACCCCGGCGATATGCCAATGGGCATCGGCGTACGCGGGCTCCTGCCGCAGCACGCCCTCCAGCGCCGCCAGTGCCAACTCATGTTCGCCCAACTCCGCGAGCACGCACCCCAGGCTGGTCCGCGCACGCAGGTGGTCGGGATCGATCTCGATCACCGCGTAGTAGCGCTCCCGTGCGGCGGTGAGGTCGCCGGCCCGGTAGAGCAGCTCCGCCAGCATGAACATGACCCGTGGCGAAGGGCCTTCGGCCTGGAGCACGGCGCGGAGAGCCTCGGCCGCTTCGACATATTCACCTGCGGCCTCCAGATCATCGGCCAGGTCAAGAATCTCGGCCACCTCGCCCGCACGGATCGGTGCGTCGGATACCGCGGGTTCGCGGCGCATGCCGCAGCGGTCCGCCAGTGCGACGATCGCGGGGGCCTCGTCCACCGCCGGCTCGGCCAGTCGTTCCGTGTAGAAGGCGAACTGCAGTTGCCCCCCGGGACCGAGCAACTTCCCACCGCTCTCGATGCTCAGCCTCCTGCCGTCGACGACCACGCGTTCGACTGCACGGGCCACCGCGCGGCCGCCCCCAGGGGCCAGGGCCGCCAGTTGCGCGTCGATGTCCCGTAGAGATAGGCCGCCCGACAGGAGACGGGCCAGGTGCCGGCCCACCACGAGCTGCCCGAAGTCGAACCACTCCAGCGAGCCGGCGCTGCGGGCCACTTCGAGAAGGCCCGACCGAATCCAGTGCCGCACCGCGGCCGGCGGCGCGCCCAGCACGTCGCCCATCATGGATGCCGTGTAGAGCCGCCGCACGCCCGGATGGTCGGATGCATCGTCCTCCGGCAGGAACGACCCTCCGTCCGCATGCCGCGACCGCCGCGCAGCGGTCATGGCAGGGTCGTCCGTGACCTCGGGGGGCATGATGGTTGAATCCGGGACTGCGATGGATCGCGGGAATGTACCCCGCGCCCCGACCCGTGCCAACCGTCGGTCGTCAGCCCGCGGGCCGGCTGCTCGGCTTCTCGGCCGTGGGGAAGTCGGCGGGGAGGGGCACGCTCACCGTGCCCGTGGCGGCCCACTGGCTGCCGCGCTGCAGCGTCGTGATGAAACCCACGCACTCCTGCGAGTAGGTCTCGTGACCCATCGGCGTGTGGAACACCCGGCCCTTGCCGTACGAGATCGTCATGATCATGGGCTCGTGCCGTTTCGTCTTCGGGCACCAGGCCGTGGCCAACACTTCCATGTTGGTCGCCGGACCGCGCAGACTGTCGTACAGCTCATCCTTGGCATGCATCCACGTGGCGGGCATTCCCTTGGTCACCGGGTGCCCGGCGTCACGGATCACGATGGGAAACTCGATCTGCGGGCCGTGGCTGCCGCCGGGGCCGGGCGCGGTGTCGCGGACCAGCTTTCCGTCCTCGCCGAAGTAGACGTAGGGACCGCTCTTCTCGTTGCGGTTCCCCCAGCCGCCCAGGCCGATCATTTCGTTGTAGGCGGGCCATTCGGGAAAGGAGTTGTCGGCGGCGTGGATCACGACGAGGCCGCCACCGCCCCGGACGTAGTCCTCGAAGACGGTTTTCGTCTCGGCGGGCCAGGCGGCCGCACCGTGGCCGAAGTTGCTCACCACCACCGCATAGTCGGTGAACTTCGGCTTGAAGTTCGGGTCGGCACCCTGTGGGGCGTGCGTCACCACGTCCACGGTGAAGAGACCGGAATCCTCAAGGTACTTCTTCATCATCTTCGTGGTGCGGGGCCAGCAGCCGTGGTTGTTCTGGCCGTCCACGATCAGGGCCTTGAGCGGCTCGGAGGCGGGGGCGGTGGAGACCAGCACCAGGGCGATGGCCAGGGCGACGAGCGAGGCGGCGATCTTCATGGGAACCCCCGGGGATGGACGGATGCCGGCGGCGTTGGGCCGCGGCAACGCGGCAGTGTAGCATGCTGCTGAAGAGTGCCGAGCGGCGGGGAGGCACGGCCCAGGCCCTCCCCGTCGGCCCCTGGAGAACCCCGACGATGACCCGTCCTCGCTCCACCCGGCGCCGGTTTCTCGGCACGTCGGCCGGTGCCGCCGGCACGCTCCTCCTGTGCGGCACCCGGGCCTCGGGCGCCGTGCAGGGTGCCAACGACCGCGTGCGCATCGCCGTAGTGGGCTGCAACGGTCGTGGCCGCGAGCACATCAACGGCTGGACCGGCATCGACAACGTCGAGGTGGCGGCTGTCGTCGATCCCGATGCCGGCGTACTGGCGCGGACGCTGGCCGACCTGGAGAAGCGGGGCCGCGGCAAGCCGCGCGGGGAGAGTGACCTGCGCCGTGTGCTCGAGGACGGGTCGATCGACGCCATCTCGATCGCGGCGCCCAATCACTGGCATGCCCTGATGACGATCTGGGCGGCGCAGGCCGGCAAACACGTGTATGTGGAAAAGCCGCTGAGCCACGACGTCGTCGAGGGCCGCGTGGCCGTGGCGGCACAGAAGAAGTACGGTGTCGTCATCCAGCACGGCACGCAGCGCCGCAGCGACGCGGGCATCGCCGGGCTGCACGAGGCGCTCAAGTCGGGCAAGCTGCCGCGACTCAAGATCGCCTACGGCTACTGCTGCAAGCCCCGGGGCGGCATCGGCAGGAAGCCCGACGGCGATCCGCCGTCGCAACTCGACTGGGGCCTCTGGAAGGGGCCGGCCGTCATCGACCGCTACAACCCCAACTTCGTGCACTACAACTGGCACTGGTTTTGGCCGACGGGCAACGGTGACCTCAACAACCAGGGCACCCACCAGCTCGACGTGGCCCGCTGGGCCATCGACGACGACCAGACCCATCCCGTGCGCACCATGGCGATCGGCGGCCGCTTCCAGTGGGACGACCAGGGCACGACGCCCAACACCATGTTCGCCATGGCCGAGTATCCGAACGGCCAGATGGTGCTGTTCAACGTCCGCAACGTGACCTACAAGGGCTATCACAACCAGGTCTGCAACGAGTACTACCTGGAGGATGGCAGCGTGATCAGCGGCGAGGGCCGCTACCAGATCCGCCGGCCGGGCAGCGACAAGCCCGAGGAGTTGAAACTGGAGGGGGGCAGGGTGACGCCAGGCGGGAACTGGCGGAGCTTCATCACGGCGGTGCGCGCCGCCGACCCGAAACTCGTCAACGGCAACGTGCTCGATGCCCATTACGCCAGCGTGCTCGGCCACCTCATGAACAACTCTTACCGGCTGGGCACGGAGGTGCCCTTCAGCGCCGGGGCAGCCAGCTTTGGCGACCGCAAGGACGTGGCCGAGCACTTTGCGAAGCTGCACGCCGTGATGCGGGACGGCGCTGGCATTCCCGAGGATCGCGCCACCTACCGGCTGGGGCCGACGCTGACCTTCGACCCCGACACCGAGCGGCACGTCGGCGATCACGCCGAGGCGGCCAACCGGCTGCTGCAGGACGTGCACAACCCCGGCTTCGAAGTGCCCGCCGCCGCAGCGGTGTAGCTGTCGGTCGAAAAGCCATCCATGCCGCCCCGCTGCGAGGCAGCATGGCCAGGACGGCCCACGTTGCCAATCGGCGGAATGCGGAGGGTGTCCCCGGAGGGGCTCTCGTCGCGTGCGAACCGTGTCGGTTCACACATCAGGCTCGTGCGGCAGCCGCATCAGGTGCTGTGGCCCGAAGGGATCGACGTCAGCCCCCGGCCATTGCCGGAGGTGGTGGCGGCGGGAACGTCGCGGAGATCGTGCGACGGCGGTGGCGGCTCCACGGTGGGGCCTGCCGCCGGCAGGTTCCCCTCCTGCGGGGCCGCGGCGGAGGCCGCCGCCGGTTCCTTGGCGGCCGGCGTGGGGATGGGCTCTGCGCGGCGCAGCGCCTCGGCAGGAGTCGCATCAGCCGCCGGCTTCTCGGCCCGCCGGGTCTCGGCGGCACCCGAACGCGACGGCTCGACGTGGTCGAGGCTCGACTTCGTCCAGCCCTCGGCGGCCGGCGCGGAAGCGTCGGC
Source organism: Planctomycetota bacterium (assembly GCA_003671185.1). GTDB lineage: Bacteria > Planctomycetota > Planctomycetia > Pirellulales > UBA1268 > QWPN01. The sequence continues at coordinate 7,202 of QWPN01000107.1, read as the reverse complement.
GGGTTTGTCGCTGAAGGTCTTGAGGGGCCCGGCCTCCGTGGGCTTGAGCGAGGGGGCCGTGGACTGGGGGGCGGCCGCCGGGGCCACGGTCGCCGCGGGCAGCGGGTTGCCGCAGGGATCGAGCGGCACCTTCATCACCACGGTGCGCGGCGTGCGCACCGTGTAGGTGTAGGGTTCTCGCTTCTCCACGGTGCGGGGCACCTGCACCGTGCGTTCCTCTGCCACATACTTGCAGACCTGCACCTGCACCGGTTCGACCTTCTCCTCGGACACGAACTTGCAGACCTGCACGGCGACCTGGCGGACCTGCTCCTCGGGCACCATCTTGCAGACGGTGACCGGCACCTTGTTCTCCACCCGTTCGACGACCTTGCGGACGGTCTGCACGGGCACCTGACGCACGGCCGTCTCCGCCACCATCTTCATGCTCTGCACGGGCACCTGTTGGACCACCTGCTCGTCGACGTAGCGGAGGGTCTGGACCGGCACCTTCTGGGTGACGACGCGGTTGACGTAGGTGGTCTCCGGCACCTGCACCGGCGTGTACACGGGCTGGTAGGCGCGGTTGACCTGGTTGACGACCACGCCCGGCGACATCGTCCAGGCGTATCCGCCGCGCTGCCAGACCGCCAGGCCGGTGGCGGGATCGACGACCCAGGTGGCGGGCACCCAGCCCAGCGCCGTCGTGCCCGGCGTGACCACGGGCGTCACGGTGTCGACAGCCTGGCTGCCCACCGAGTAGGCGGTGCGCATCTGCGTGACCGGTTCCGTCACGGTATAGGCCTGCTCGCGCTCGCTCGTCTCGTAGACCGGCTTGCGAACCGTGGTCACCTGCTGCTGCATCACGGTCTCGTAGACCGGCTTCATGACCGTGTATTGCTCTTCGCGGGTCGCCGTCTCGACCACGTCGCGGGTGACGTCATAGCTGCGGTCCTCGACCACGGTCTCGTACACCGGCTTCATCACCGTGACGCGTTCCTCGCGGGTCTGCGTCTCCCAGACGGGCCGCTGCACGGTGTAGCGGCGTTCGCGGGTCTGGGTTTCCCAGACCGGCTTCTGCACGGTGTAGGTCTTCGTGTCGTAGACGGTCTCGTAGGACACTCGCTGGGTGGTGACCTGCCGATCCTCGTAGACGGTCTGGTAATCGAGACGGTATGTCTGCGTCGGCGCTGCGGGGGCCGCCGCAACCTCACCGCAGCACTGGCCGCGTGCGGCCCGGATGGCGGGCGCCGGCGGGACGGCGACGGCCGCGATGCACACCATCACGGACAGGGAGCGAGACAGTCGGGTACGGTGCATGGAAATCCTCCTTCGATCCTCCGAGCGTAATCAGCCATACGCGGGCTTCAAGCGGTTCGTTGAGGAAAAAAGGGCGATTTTTCCGAGAAAAACCGGACCTCATCCGTTACGAGCCGTGCAACCCGTCCATCTTATGGAGCCGGGGAAGAGGCCCCGCCGGCCGGGGCGGAAGCTGCGCAGGGGGCGGCCCCTGGGCGAGCACGGTTACAGCATCTTCTCGAACAGCCGGCGACTGCGGCCATCGAGGGCATCGACGTTGGGAATCCAGTAGCGCACGCCGTGCGTGTCGCTGACGAAGGCGCCGCCATCCGATTGGTGCGCGATGTCGTCGGCGCTGTCGACCTTGAAGCGATGCGGACCGCGGTCGGTGAGCACCGTCCACTCCGGAGGCTCGCTGTCCGACACGGAATCAATGCGCTCGATCACCGGCAGGAACTCACGCTGGGCGAGCTCGCTTTCCAGGAGCGTGCGCAGGTCGGCGGGCTCATCCGCGAGCGCGTCGATCCAGGCCAGTTCGCCCCCTGCGCCGGCCACGATCGCCACCGGCCCGGTCGCCGCCGTCACCGGAAACGCGCGGAGCACGTCGACGTTCGTCTGCCGGCTGCCGTCGGCGGCCACGAAGTCGAGGCGGCCGTGGACGTGCCGTTCCAGCCGCCAGCCGGCGCGGGCCGTGGCCCCGATCGTGCGTCCATCCGTGTCGTGCGACGTCATTGCAGGCACCGTCGTGTGGAGGGGTCTCGGGGCATGTGCCTCAGCCGGCGGCTGCGGCAGCGGCCTTCATCTGGGCGTGGTAGAGCCGCGCGTAACCGCCATCGGCGGCCAGCAGCTCCTCGTGGGTGCCCGTCTCCACGATCCGGCCGGCATCGAGCACCACGAGCCGGTTCGCCCGACGCAGCGTCGACAGCCGATGCGCGATGGCGATCGTGGTGCGGCCCGTGACCAGCCGGTCGATGGCGGCCTGGATCACCGCCTCCGTTTCGGCGTCGACGCTCGACGTGGCCTCGTCGAGCACGAGGATGCGCGGGTCGACGAGCAGGGCCCGGGCGATCGAGAGCCGCTGCCGCTCGCCACCGGAAAGGCCACCGCCCCGTTCGCCGACCCGCGAATCGTAGGCCAACGGCTGGGCGAGGATGAAGTCGTGGGCCCCGGCCGCCCGGGCCGCCTCCACGATCCGCTCCCGCGCGGCATCCGGCCGGCCGTAGGCGATGTTTTCCGCCACGCTGCCGAAGAACAGAAACGGCTCCTGAAGCACGCAGCCCAGGTTCGCGTGGTAGTCGGCGATCGCCATGTCGCGCAGGTCGACGCCATCGACCTTGATCGAGCCGCTCGAGGGGTCGTAGAAGCGGCACACCAGGTTGGCGAGCGTGGACTTGCCCGAGCCGCTCGTGCCCACGAGGCCGATCATCTCGCCGGGCTCGATCACGAGGTCGATGCCGTGGAGCACCTCGCGGGCGCCGTAGCGGAAGTGCACGCCCGAGATCTCGATCCGCCCACGCACCCGGCCCGGCCGCACGGGCCGCGGCGCCTCGGCGACGGTGGGCTGGCAGTCGAGGATCTCGAAGATGCGCTGGGCGCTAGCGGCCGCCCGCTGCGTGGCCGGCACCATGCGGATCATCGATTCGACGCGGCCGTAGAACCGGCCGATGTAGGCGAGGAAGGCCGTCAACTGGCCCACCGTGACGCCACCGCCGAACACGAGCCAGGCGCCTGCCGCCCAGACGACGAGCAGCCCCAGCTCGCTGAACAGGCTCACCAGCGGTCCGAAGAACGACCACACCACGTTGACGCGGTCATTGGCCTGCAGGACTCGCTCGTTGGCGGCCTCGAAGCGGGCGATCTCGCGGTTTTCCTGCGCGAAGGCCTTGACCACGCGGATGCCGGGGATCGTGTCGGCAAGCACGCTGGTCATGTCGCCCCAGGCGACACTGGCCCGGCCGAAGCCACGCCGTAGCCGGGCCCGGACGGCGTACACGAGCCAGACCACGAACGGAAAGGGGACCAGCGTGACCAGAGCCAGCATGGGATTGAGCCACGCCAGCACGACCGCCGTGAGCACCACCAACATCACGTTCGACGCGAAGTCGATGAGATGCACCGAAAGGAAGACGTTGATGCGGTCGGTGTCGCTGCCCACCCTGGACATGAGATCGCCCGTGCGCTTGGCCTGGAAAAAGTCGAGCGACAGGGTCTGCATGTGGGCGTAGGTCCGCACCCGCAGGCCGGCTGCCAGCCGCTCGCTCACCCAGGCCAGCGTCCAAGACTGAGCCCAGGAGAGCAGCCATCCCGCCAACGCCGCACCGGCCAGTCCGCTCAGGTACCACCACACGAGCGTGAAGGACACGTCCCGGCCGTTCTGCTTGGGAATGAGCACGTCATCGACGAGCGGCATCGTCAGATAGGGGGGCACGAGGGCGGCCGTCGTGCCCGCCAGTGACAGGAGAATGCCCAGGGTCGCCATGCCCGCGTGGGGCGTGGCAAAAGAGACGAGCCGCACCAGTGCCCGCCACGAGGCGGTGCCGGCGGACAGCGGCGGCTCGTCGTCGCGTTCGCGGCCGGCCGTGGTCGCCGGCTTCTCGCCGCCGGCGTCGCCGTCCGCGTCACCGGCCTGCGCCGGCCTGCCGTCGCGGGGCTCGCCTAGGCCCTGCGGGCCCGGCGAGCGAGCATCGAAGGCGTCTTCGAGGGCGTGTACCCCGCGGGACGTCGCTGGCGTGAACAGCCAGCGGGCCACGACCCGTCCGTCCTGCACGAGTTCGATCCTGCCCACCGCCGATCGCATGTGAACGTCGACGGCGGTGCCGCCGTCGATCGTCCAAAACCGGGGGCCGGCCAGTGTCGCGGCGGCGTCGGCGGAGGCGGGCGAATCGCCGATCACCCGGCGATTGGTGAGCGCGATCCAGCCGTCACTGAACCGCATCCGCGCATCGAGGTCGAAACGCGCCAGTGCCAGCAGCGTTTCCCCGGTGTCGAGGCGGACGGCATCGCCCCAGGGCAGGCCCGCGAACTCTCCGGAGCCACGGGCCGCAGCGTCGACTTGGGATGGGGGCGGAGGCATGGCAACGGGGCGGGGGGACGAAGAGCGATGACGGGCAGGAAAAGCCCTCAAAAACCGTTTTTTCGGCGGATTTTGGCCGTTTGGGAGGGCAAGCAGGGGGCCGCCAATAGAAACTTGCGTGGCTTTCCGAACATGCCTAGATTACCGTGGCCTTTCCCGGTAACACCCCCTGCCGCTGAACGTTTGGCACGACCCATTGTCATCTCTTCCATGACCGATTCGCGGTGCCGCCTCGCAGCCCAGGGTTTTTCAGGCACGTGGGTAGACCGGCAGGAATCGCCACCCTTCCGGCACGGAACGTGCTTCTCGTTCCTGTGGTTGGAAAAAAATTCGCAGCCGGTTCGCGAAAGCGTAAACTTTCGCCATCGATCTGCGAAGCCATCTGTGAACGATCGCAGGTGGTGTCGGCGGAAAGACGCTGTGGACTGGACTCGTTCCGTTCCGCAGCACTGTTGGAAACAAGGTGCCACGGGAAACGGGTACCGCAAGCGAACGCGCGTCCGTGTGGCGTGCGGCGGTGCAATCCGGTCCTGCGGTGAGGGAATCCATTCGTCCCATGGCCACTTCGGCCGGTCGGTTGTCGGTAGAAAAGGTCCCGCTCCCCTCGTTCAACAGCCAGAGCGCGAAGCCCCGCGTCGCCTCCGGCATCTCTCCCGCGGCCCCGGATTGCCGGCCGCCCTGACGCGCTCACCCGTCGGGTTCGTACGGATGCCTGCCCTGGCAGGCAGGACTGCGTCGGCGACGCGCCCACGCAGCCCCGTTGTGACCCGTGCGGCCTCCCGTCCAGCACCTCCCGCCGGAACGTCCGGCGGCTGGCCGAGGCGCACACGACCAGACCCGCGCACGCGTCTGCGTACGGTCTAGAAGAGCACACATCCTTCCATGGAGATCACGTCGATCAAGGTCTTGCGCGGCCCCAACCAATGGGCCTCGTTTCCCTGCCTCGAAGCCACCGTCGACCTGGGCCGACTCGAGGACTTCCCCTCCAACACGCTGCCCGGGTTCAACGACCGGATCATGCAGTGGTTGCCCACGATGATCGAGCACCGCTGTTCGATTGGCGAACGCGGCGGCTTCTTCTCCCGGCTGCGCACCGGCACCTGGATGGGTCACGTGCTCGAGCACGTGACGATCGAACTGCAGTCGCTTGCCGGCACGACCGTGGGCTTTGGGCGGGCTCGCGAAACGGCCACGCGGGGCGTCTACAAGGTCGTGGTGGAGTTCAAGGAGGAGGCCTTCGCGATCGAGTGCCTGCAGACCGCGCGGCGGCTCGTCATGGCGGCCATCGACGGGGCTGAGTTCGACGTGGCTGCCGAGGTGAAGCGGCTGCGCAAACTGCTGCTCGACGTGCAACTCGGCCCCAGCACGCGGTCGATCGTCGACGCGGCCGCGGCCCGGGGCATCCCCGCCCGGCGGCTCAACGAGGGCTCGCTCGTCAGGCTCGGGCAGGGGGCCAGGCAGCGGCGCATCCTGGCGTCCGAGACCGACAAGACCGGTGCGGTCGCAGAGGCGATCGCGCAGGACAAGGAACTGACGCGGCGGCTGCTGGCCGAGGCCGGCGTCCCCGTGCCGGAGGGCCGGCCGGTCACGGATGCGGCGGATGCCTGGGCGGTCGCCGAGGAGGTCGGTGCGCCGGTGGTGGTGAAGCCGCGCTACGGCAACCAGGGCCGTGGTGTGTCGGTGAACCTCTCCACCCGCGCCGAGGTCGACAAGGCCTGGCTGCTGGCCCGCGAGCAGGACGCGTCGGTCGTCGTGGAACGGTTCGTGGCCGGGGGTGACTACCGGCTGCTCGTCGTGGGGGGCCGGATGGTCGCCGCCGCGCGGCGGCACGCCCCCACGGTGGTCGGCGACGGCCTGGCCACGGTGCGGCAACTCGTCGATCGCGTCAACGAAGATCCGCGGCGCAGCGACGACCACGCCACGGCCTTGAGCCCGATGGTGATCGATGACGTCGCCCTGGCCGTGCTCGCGGAGCAGGGGCTCGGCGCGGCCAGCGTTCCCGAGGCTGGTCGGGCGGTGCTGTTGCGGCAGAACGCCAACCTGAGCACGGGCGGTTCGGCCGAGGACGTCACCGATATCGTGCACGCCGACGTGGCGGCCCGGGCCATCGAGGCGGCACGAATCGTGGGGCTCGACGTGGCTGGGATCGACATCGTCACCGGCGACATCTCCCGGTCGCTCGAATCGCAGCGTGGCGTCGTCATCGAGGTCAACGCCGCCCCGGGCCTGCGGATGCATCTGGAGCCGATGGCCGGCACGCCGCGAAACGTCGGTGCCGCCATCATCGACGCCCTGTTCGGCCCCGGCGACGACGGCCGCATCCCCACGGCCGCGGTCACCGGCACCAACGGCAAGACCACCGTCGTGCGATTGATCGCCCACCTCTCGGCCGTCGCCGGCGGCACCGTGGGCATGACCTGCACCGAGGGGGTGTGGATCGGCCCCCGGCAGATCGACGCCGGCGATTGCAGCGGCCCGTCCAGTGCCCGGCGCGTGCTCGCCAATCCCGCGGTGACGACGGCCGTGCTGGAGACGGCCCGTGGCGGCATCCTGCGCGAGGGTTGCGGGTTCGACCGGTGCGACGTGGCCGTGGTGACGAACATCGCCTCGGGCGACCACCTCGGCCTGGGCGAGATCGACACGCCCGAAAAACTAGCCTGGGTGAAGGGGTCGATCGTGGCGGCCGTCCGTCCGGGAGGCGCGGCGGTGCTCAATGCCTCAGACCCGCTCGTCGTCAACATGAAGAAGTGGTGCAAGGGCGAGGTCGTGTACTTCGCGCTCGACCCGACCAACCCGGTGGTCGTGGAGCATCTGGCCCAGGGAGGACTGGCGGCCACGGTCCGCGACGGCT
>QWPN01000120.1 GCA_003671185.1 Planctomycetota bacterium | reverse complement strand
GACTGCCCACCTTGCGGACTTCGAAGATGGTGGCCCGGACGCGCTCGTTGGGATGGTAGGACTCGCCGGGAATCTGCTCGCTGCGAGGCAGGATCGCCTCGTTGGCGCCCAGCGTGACGGTGGCCGTGGCGCCCTCGAAGCGGGCCACCACGCCCGACACCATCTGGCCGATCTGCTCCTCGAACTCGTCGTGGATCGCGTCGCGTTCGGCCTCGCGAATCTTCTGGATGATCACCTGCTTGGCCGTCTGGGCGCCGATGCGACCGGAGAGTTCGGCGGTGTCGAGCGGCTGTCCGTCGTGCGCGCCACTCACGCTGCCGTCCGCGCGGTCGATCGTGATCGAGATGTCGGCGGTCTCGCCGTACTGACGCTGCAGCGCCGTCACCAGCGCCGCCTCGATCGCCTGGAACACGATCTCCTTGTCGATGTTCTTGTCGCGATGGATCGCGTCGACGATGCGGAGGATTTCTTCGGGCTTCATGGGGTTCTCGGATGACCTCGTGACGTGAAGCAGCCGGCACGGCCGACGCCATATCACGTCATGGGCGCCGAAGCACCCGTTGCCGGGTGCTTGGAAAGCGAATCCGCGAACCAGCCATCATCCTCACGAGACCGACCTGAGAAGGTAAGCGGGCCGTGGGTGACTGTCAAGAAGCTCAGGCCTCGGTCGGCCATGAACGGATGACCAGCGAGCCTGCCTGGCCCTGCGGCGTCACGGCCGTCGATGTGCAGACCGTGCCGGCTGGATCGCCGCGGCGGGCGGCCCGGACCGGGCAGTCGGCGTCGGACGTTTCGTAGTTGAGCAGAGGAAACAGTTCGCCGTGCCGCATGGCCAGGATGCTGGCCACGCACTCCACCAGTCCGCTGCCGCCGCCCAGGTTGCCAAAATGGCTCTTGGCGGCGACGGTGGGGATCCGCGTCGCAGCATCGCCGAGCACGTCGTGCATCGCCGCCGCCTCGTCGCGGTCGCCGTTGACGGTGCTCAGGCCGTGGGCGTGGACGTGGCCGAGCGAGCCGGCCGGGACGGCGGCCATGTCGAGGGCCCGGCGCAGGGCGTGGCCGATCGCCTGCCGCCGCCGGCCCGCGCCGCTGGAGTCGCTCGAACAGCGGGCGGCATGGCCGACGATCTCGCCGTAGATTCTCGCCCCGCGGGCCTGGGCATGGGCGAGTTCTTCGAGGATCAGCACGGCGGCGCCTTCACCCAGCACCATGCCCGTCCGGTTCTTGTCGAAGGGTCGGCTCCAGCGCGTGGGGTCGCCGTCGCCGATCGCCACCTGCTCGCTCTGCAGGGCGTGCACCGTCTTCATGGGGTGCACCCGCGTGCCGGTCGCTCCCGCGACCATGATGTCCGCCGCCCCGCGTTGGATCGTCACCACCGCCTCGCCGACCGCGAGGTGACCGCTGGCCTCGCGCAGGGTGAGCGAGTTGCTCGGTCCGCGCAGGTCGTTGTAGATGGCGATGTGGCTGGCGGGCATGTTGGGCAGGTACTTGAGCAGCCACAGCGGCGTGAGCTGGGGCATGCCATCGGCGGCCCAGCGGCCGAACACGAACCGGCCGTCCGCGCCCCGGCACCGGGCCACGCCGGCGGTGAAGTCCTCGGGCAGCGTGAGCATGTAGTCGGATCCGAACACGCAGCCGAATCGTTCCGGCGGGTGGTGCGAGGCTGCGTCGCCGCAGTCATGAAGGGCCCGCTGCGCCGCGGCCACGGCCATCTGGCTCTCGCGGCACATCACCTTGAGTCCCTTGCGAATGGCCTTCTTGCGCTCGCCGTCGAGCGGGCCGAAGTCGGCGATGTCGCCGCTGAAGCACCGCGCCTCGGCGGCGTGGTGCAGGGGCAGGCCGGCACAGGGAAACGACTGCAGCGGCCCCACGGCGCTGGTGCCTCCGGCGAGTCCGCTCCATAGCTCGTCGGGGGTCAGGCCCAGCGGGCAGACGACCCCCAGGCCCGTGATCACCACCCGCCGCGATTCCGCTCCACTCATGCCTGGTCGTCCTTCTCCCTGACGTTCTTCACGGCCCGTCGCCGGACGCGCTACCTGCCGCCGCTGAGCCGCGGCTCCACCACCAGCAGCATGTCGCACCGCTTGACCCCCGGCATCAGGGCCGGGGCGCCACCATTCTGCGCGGGCACGGGCCAGGGTACCAACCCGAGTCCGATGAACAGCGTCTGCGTGGCCGGCCAGCGAAACCGTTCGCCGATCCGCACCGCCGCCATTTGGGGCACCTCGAGCTGCACCCGGTCCCGCCCGGCGGAGGCCGGCAGCGAGACCGTGGCCATGCGCTCGATCTGGTCGATGCGACAGCGGATCACCGCCTCCACGGAGATTCCATCTTGGGAGATCAGGGGCTGCACGTCGATGGCCAGCCCCTCGTCGCAGGAGTCGCCGTGCATCTGCCAGCCGGGGGCGACATCGGGTCGCGGAGCGACGTCCTTCACATAGGACTGCTTGCGGCCGCCGGCCAGCACGGCCGGCAGGCCATTGGCGGCGAGCACGGGGCCGGTGGGCAGTTCCTGGCAGTCGGACCGGGCCCGGAGTCGGGCCAGCACCAGCGCCGCGTTTTCACGCGACGTGAACCAGGCCTGCACGCCCGGCGTCGCGGCAGGGATGGCCGTGAACACCGGGCGGGCGTCGGCCCGCCAGGCGGGGCTGGCCAGCCCCAGCACCCGCACGCTGAAGCGGTGCGGCGCGTCAGCCTCGGCGACGAAGCGGGCCACGATGTCGGCCACACGGGCCTGCATCTCGGGGACGTGGAAGCAGGACAGGGAATCGGCGTCAGCCGACAGTGACGCGGGGCTCGCACCGTGCCAGGCGGGATATCCGGTCTCCTGCAGCACCCAGTCGACCACGTGCCGCTGGCTGCCCGGTCCCGCCTGTTTCACGAACGGGCCGATGTCGTAGGTCTTCCAGACCTGCCCGGCGTCGGCCGGCACCTGGGCCCGCACCCGACCGGCAGCCAGGGCCGCCGCGAGCCACACCGTCAGCAGGGCGATGAACGAATACCGCACCATGCCACGATTCCCGGGGACGCGCCGGACTGTAGGCCTCCGCGGCGGCGGCTCACAAGGCTGAAACGCCGGCCACCGCCCTGGCATCAGACGCGGGCCAACACCAGCGAGGCATTGTGGCCGCCGAAGCCGAAGCTGTTGCTCATCGCCACGTCGACCCTGGCCTGCCTGGCCACCTTCGGCGTGTAGTCGAGGTCGCAGTCAGGGTCGGGGTTGTCGAGATTGATGGTGGGTGAAATCACGCCGTGGGCCATCGTCAGGGCACAGACCACGAGTTCGATGCCGCCGCTGGCGCCGAGCGTGTGCCCCAGTTGGCTCTTCGTGCTGGAGATCGCGAGCTTGCGGGCGTGCGCGCCGAACACCCGCTTCACGGCAGCCGTCTCGGCCTTGTCGCCGAGGGGCGTGCTCGTGCCGTGGGCGTTGACGTACTGCACCACGTCGGGGGCCAGGGCCGCGTCCTGCAGGGCCATCTCCATGGCCCGGGCCGCCCCGCGTCCCTCCTCGTCAGGTTGCGTGATGTGGCCGGCGTCCCCGCTGGCGCCGTAGCCCTTCAACTCGGCATAGATACGGGCCCCGCGCCGGCGGGCGTGCTCCAGTTCCTCGATCACCACCACGCCGGCCCCTTCGGCGAGCACGAACCCGTCACGATCGACATCGAAGGGGCGGCTGGCCTGCTGGGGGGCGTCGCCCCGGAACGACAGGGCCCGCATGTTCTGGAAGCCGGCCAGCCCGATGGGCGTGAGGGCCGCTTCGCTGCCGCCCGTCACCATCACGTCGGCGTCGCCGTACTGGATGGCCCGCAGGGCGGAGCCGATCGAGTTGGCGGCGCTGGCGCAGGCGGTGGCCACGGCGAAATTCGGGCCGCGCATGCCGTACAGGCTGGAGACGTGGCCGCTGGCCGAGTTGACCATCAGTTTCGGAATCGTGAACGGCGAAACCTTGTCGATGCCCTTGTGGAGCAAACGCTCCTCTTGCACCTCGAACTCCCACAGCCCGCCGATGCCGGAGCCGATCACCACGCCGCAGCGGTAGGGCTCCTCCCTTGAGAAGTCGATTCCGGAGTCGGCAACGGCGTCCTTGGCCGAGGCGATGGCGAACTGCGTGAAGCGATCCAGTCGCTTCAGGTCCTTGGGGGTCGCGATCCCCTCGTTCTCGGGCTCCCAGTGCACCTGGCCTCCGAACTGGACCCGGTAGCCGGCGACGTCGAACAGCGTGATCGGTCCCACGCCGCTCTCGCCGCGCACGACCCGATCCCAGAAGCCATCGATTGCTCGGCCCAGAGAGGTGACGACCCCGAGCCCCGTCACCACTACCCGTCGCTTCATCGCCATCCCTGCGCCGTCAACGAGTCGGACCAAGACCGCCCCACGAACCCCGACGAGTGGATCCGTCCATCCGGTCCGCCTCGAGCGCGGCCCCGCAGGACGACATCCGCAGATGTCACGTCAGGCCTGATGCTTTTCGATGAACTCGACCGCCTGGCCGACCGTCTGGATCTTCTCGGCGGCGTCGTCGGGAATGTTGATCTCGAATTCTTCCTCGAGTTCCATCACCAGTTCGACCGTGTCGAGCGAATCGGCACCCAGGTCCTTGATGAACGAGGTCTCGGGGGTGATCTGATCCTTGCTGACGCCGAGTTGAGAGGCGACGATTTCGATCACCCGTTCTTGGACTGAAGCCACCTTGTGGATCCTCCTGGTGCCCGATCTGCATCCGGCCGGTGCGGGACGGTCAAACGTGCTGGTCGATGAGCCACATCCGGGACGCCACTCTGGCGGACGGACGACCTTCGACCACGGGCCCGGCAGCCCTCCGAGGCTGCGCACCTTGCCCGCGTTCACGGCGAAGATATACCCGCTGCCGCCCGCACGTGTCCAGACCGGGAAAAAGAGGCCGTTGCCTGCTTTTCTACCCGATCAATCCGCCGTCGACCACCAGCGTCTGCGCCGTGATATACCCGGAAGAGGGAGACGCCAGAAACAGCACCGCCTCGGCGATCTCCCAGGCCTCACCCAGCCGCTTGGCCGGGACGCGGGCCTTCACCACCTCGTCGAGGGCGGGGCCCAGCGCGGCTGTCATGTCGCTGGCGATGAATCCGGGGGCCACCGCATTGACCGTGATCTTGCGGCCGGCCAGCTCCTTGGCCACGGTCTTCGTCAGGCCCACGAGCCCGGCCTTGGAGGCCGAATAGTTCGCCTGCCCGGCGTTGCCGATCAGGCCCGAGATGCTGGCTACGTTGATGATCCGGCCGTAGCGCTGCTGCATCATGGGCCTGCTGGCGGCCCGCATGAACAGGAACGGAGCCCGCAGGTTCGTGGTCAGCACCTGGTCCCACTCCTCGTCACTCATCCGCGGCAGCAGCGTGTCTCGGGTGACGCCGGCGTTGTTGACGAGAATGTCGAGCCGTCCCAGTTTCTCCACGACGGCGTCCACGGCCCGCTGCACGTCCTCACCCTTCGATACGTCGCAGGGGAACTCTTCCGCCCTGCCGCCGGCCGCACGGATGCCGGCAGCCACCGCGGCGAGCTTGTCGGCCGACCGCGCCACCAAGGCCACGCTGGCCCCGTTGGCCGCCAGGGCCTCGGCGATCGACCGTCCCAGCCCCTGCGAGGCACCGGTGACGAGGGCCACCTGGCCGCTCAGGTTCACGTTCAACCGCTTGGGGCCAGCCTGCGCAGCCTCGTCAGTCATGACCTCGGTCTCCTTGAAACACGGGAACCAGCACTCCTGGATCGGTCAGTCGAAGACGCCCGCACAGGCGACGCTCCGGTCGATCCGCTTCATGAGTCCGCGGAGCACGCGTCCGGGACCGATTTCCCAGATCGACCGCACCCCCGTCGACAGGATGTATGCCATGGAGGCGTTCCACTCCACAACACCGACCACCTGCCGCGCCAGCAGGGCCTTGATTTCAGCCGGATCGGTGTGCGGCTGGGCATCGACGTTGCTGACCACGGGAATCCGCGGAACGCGGAACTCCGCCGCCGCCAGGGCGGCCGCCAACCGCTCGACGGCGGGCTGCATCAGCGCGGTGTGGAAGGCCCCGGCCACGTCGAGGGGCACGCACTTGATGGCCCCCGCGGCGCCGGCCGCCGCTGCCAGCCGGCCGCAGGCAGCGGCCGAACCGGAGGCCACGATGTTGCCAGGGCAGAGCACGTTGGCCACCTCCAGCACGTCGTCGCCGCGGCATTCGTCGCACAGCGCGGCCAGCCGGTCGCGTTCCAGGCCCAGCACCGCGAGCATCGCCCCGGGCCGCTGCTCGGCGCATTCCTGCATCGCCCGCCCGCGCACGTCGACGAGCCGCACGGCGTCCTCGAAGCCGATCGCCCCGGCAAACACCAGGGCCGTGTACTCGCCGAGCGAGAGACCGGCCGTGACGCGGGCCGCATCCAGCGGATGGCCCTCCCGGGAGCGCAGCACCTCGAGCGCCGCGAGACTGGTGACGAGGATGCCAGGCTGGCTGACGGCCGTGGTATTGAGCCGCTCGGCCGGACCGTTTCTGCAGGCGTTGAGCAGGTCGTAGCCGAGCACTGCCGCCGCTTGATCGAACAACCGTCGCGCCGCCGGCGAATCGTCCACCCAGTCGCCGGCCATGCCGACCGACTGCGCACCCTGGCCCGGGAAGAGGATTGCCGGTGGGGCCGCCTGTGGGCTGGCGTCGCTGCCCAAGGCTCTATTCCTCGGACTTCACGACGGCCCGGCCCATGTAGTGGCCGCACGTGCCGCAGATGCGGTGTGTGGGGACCGCCTTGCCGCAGTTGGAGCAGAACGTCAACTGCCGGGGCGTGAGGAAATCGTGCGCCCTTCTGGACCGGGTCTTTTGATTGGATTGACGTCGCTTGGGAACGGCCATGGGGGCACCTGGGTTGGCGGGAAGACCGCGATGGTAGCCAGACTCGCCGCCAGGGGTCAATCGGCGGCGAAAACCTGCGGTCAGAACAGCTTGCCCTGCGGTGCGGCCTGCGGCGGTGCCCCCAGGTGTTCCTCGCCCCGTGCGGTGAGCCTCCGGCCGCGTGGAGTGCGCACGACGAGTTCGCAACGCAGCAGGAATGGCTCCACATCGTCCTCCAGGGTGTCGGCCGCCGAACTCATCGTGTGGGCGATCGCTTCGATGCCCACCGGACCGCCGCCGAACACCCGCTGGATCGTCTCCAGGTAGCGGCGGTCGAAGCCGTCAAGCCCCAGTTCGTCGATGCCCTGCATCTCCAGGGCGGTGCGGGCGATCTCCACGTTCATGCGGCCCTCGGCGCGGCTCGTGGAGAAGTCGCGGATCCAGCGCAGGCGGTTGTTGGCCAGCCGCGGCGTGCCCCGGCTGCGATGCGAAATCTCGTCGGCCGTGGCGTCGTCCATCGGCATCGCGAGCTTGACGGCGGAACGCCGCACGATCTCGGCCAGTTCGGCGGGGGAGTAGTAGTCGAGGTGTTCGCGGATCACGAATCGGTCACGCAGCGGCGCCGAGATCAGCCCCGCCCGGGTCGTGGCCCCCACCAGCGTGAACGGCCGCAGCGGCATGTTGATCGTGCGTGCGGCGACACCGTCCCCCAGCGTGATGTCGACGCGGAAGTCCTCCATCGCCGGGTAGAGGAATTCCTCCACGGCGATCGGCAGGCGGTGGATCTCGTCGATGAACAGCACCGAGCCTTCCGCGGCGTTGGTCAGGTAGGGAAGCAGGTCCTTGGGGGCCGCCAGGGCCGCACCACTGGCGATCTGCAGCGTGGTGCCGAGTTCTCGCGGGATGCAGGTGGCGAACGTCGTCTTGCCGAGGCCCGGCGGGCCATCGAGGAGGATGTGGCCCAGCGTCTCGCCGCGCTTCCGCGAGGCGTCGATGGCGATCTCGAGCCGCTCGTAGACCGCCCGCTGGCCCACCATCTCGGCCATGCGCTGCGGTCGCAGCGCGCGATCCTCCGGCGCGGGTTCGACGTCGGCCTGGATGCTGGGCTGGCGGAGGTTTTCCATGATCGTTCGCCGGGGGGAGGACAGCAGCGTAGACGATCGGCGCCGCGCATGGGAACGCCGCGGTCGGCCGGCTCGTCAGTGAATCACGATGTCCGACCAGCAGGTGAAGTCCCAGCTGGCGTCACCGGCGGGACCGGGCAGCGTCAGCAGCACGAGCCGGCGGCCCGAGCCCGGCGGCAGGTCGAAGCGGAAATCGCGTGCGCCGCGGTCCGAGACCCGGTTGCCGGGATCGAGCCGCCAGTGCGCCAGTCGCGTCCGCGAGCCGTCAGGGGCGACCAGTTCGACCGCGAATTCTGCGCCGTCGCTCGCGCCGCCTCGAGAGGAGTCGGACAGCATGCCAAACAGGCCGGACAGTTGCCGGCCGCCATCCGGCACGGCCAGTTCCAGTTCGCCCGGCGCGTCCACCTGCACCATCCGGCGGCCATCGAGATCGACGACCTTTGGAGCCCTGCCGCGGCAGGCCACCGGCTCAGCCGAGAAGCCCGGCCAGCGGAGCAGGGCGAGGGCCGGATCGGGATGCCCCACCAACCCTGGTGAGACTGCGAACAGCCGCCACTCGCAGCTGCCACCGCGGCCACTGCCGCTGGCCTCGACCGCGAACGCCGCCAGCCTCGTCGCGGGCTTCCCCGCGGCCGCATCGATGACATCGTCGTTGTCGGCAAGGATCGGGCTGGCGACGAACCCCGCGGCCAGCATCGGCGCGGGGGCGTGGAATACGGTGCCATCACCGTCCTCGTTCGCAGCCCAGATCCGCAGCCGCGTGGCGGGAGGCCGCACGAGGGCCGCGAGCAGTCGGGCCACCAGGGTCGGACGCACGTCGATCTCCAGCCACAGGTCGCGGCCAGCGTGCGCCGAGACGTCGATCCGCTGGCCGATGTCGGCCCTTCCCGACTGCAGCGGTTCCAGGGTGGCGCCGGCCCGACCCTCGCGCCGGAAGATGAGAAAGCGGCGGTCGGAACCCACCATCCGGAAGTTGCCCAGGGCCGCGCGCAGGCAGCGCGAGTCTTCCAAGGCTGGGTACCGGCCGTCGATCGGCGCCAGTTCGAAGAGCAGCCAGGCGGGGCCGTTTTCGGACAGCCAGAAGGCCTCGTTCAGCAGGCTCAATGGGCGGTTGTACGTGGAGTAGCTCTGAAACACCGGTCGCGGCGTGTAGGTGAGGCCGCTGGCCAGGGCATAGCCCTGGGCCTGACCGAACACGTCCACCGATGCGGTGCCGATCAGTGCCGTGGCCCGCTCCAGGGTGTGCCAGCGCCGCGAATTCTCCCAGGCCCGCCTGAGCGTGTCGGCATACTGACGATGCCGGAACACGGTCGCCGAGTTGGCGGCTGCGGCACCGGCGACCTGCCGCAGCGCCGCAGCCGGCGAGGCGACGGGCAGCCAGGCGGCGACCACCGCGACGGCCACGATGGCGACACCGATGGCCCGCCCAGCGGCCTGGCGGTCGGGGCGGGCCGTGTCCCGGGGAATGGCGAGCAGCAGCGGGCACACCATGGCGCAGAAGGCGAACAGCCCGACGAAGTGATAGAGGTCGGCGCGGACGAAGGCGTGCTTCCAGGAGACAAACAGGAGCCCGGCCAGCCAGGCGAGGAGCAAGCCACGGCGGATCGCCAGGTTCGTGTCATCGGGCAGGGCGGCGCGCCGGACACGGTCGGCCGCAGTCCACAGGCTCGTGAAGGCCACGACCGCACCTGCCGCCATGACCCACGACGGGCAGCGGCTGCCCATGGCGCCGGCATAGCCGCCCGCCACCTGGGCCGACCAGAACAGGAACGGAGGAAGGGCCGTGAGCGGCTGGCCGGCCATCAGCCAGCCGGAGAGGAACGTGGCCGCGGCAGCGGCGGCGAGCGTTGCCGCGGCCGCCGTCCTTCGCCGCAGCACGAGGTTGGCGCCGACCGCGGCGACAGTGCCGAACGCCGCCACCAACCAGGAAAATTTGATCAGGCTGGCGAGGACCGCGAAGGCGACAAGGCCCGCATGGGCGGCAAGGACGCCACGGGGCGATTCGCCGCGGTCGGCCGGCGCCATGCAGAGGATGCCCCAGCCGGCCAGCGCCACCTGCACGAAGGTGTCGTCACCACCCACATTCACCAGGGGCGCCGACACGATGCAGAGCCCGAGCAGGATCCGCATCGGCCAGGCCAGCGCCCGTGCCAGGAGCACCAGCGGCAGCGCCGTGAGCAGGGCCAGCACGACCGCCACGCGGACGTGGGCTGCGGGCTCGCCGCCAGAGTAGTCGTTCGTCGCCAGGTAGCCCAGCGGGCCGTACGTGAAGACGATGTCGGTGCCGAAGTGCAGGCCCTGTCGCTGCGCATGGCAGAGCACGCTCGCCCAGGACGAGTCGAGGGCGCCGCTGGAGGGCCCCTGCACGAGTCGCGCCAGGAAGGGCACGCACGCGGTCGCGATCACCAGTGGGCCGACGGCGTTCGCCAGGCCGCGCAGCCCTGATCCGGTGCCGGGGCCCGCGATCGTCGGCCAGCGGGGGGGGTCCATGGAGGAAGACGCCTGGGGCGGGACGCGGCCTAGCGCGGCCGGTGCAGTTGGCGATAGATGGCCTCCAAGGCCTCCTGCACATCCTTGTACTTCTTCTTCTCGCCGCGCAAGGCGTCGACGAGCCGCCGCGCGTCGGCCTCGGAGTGTCCCAGCGACCTCAGCACCTCGAAGGTCTCGCTGAACACGTCGCCGGGGCCGCCACCCTCGCCGGGAGCATCGCGGGCCACGAGCAGGGCGAACTTCGGCATCCGGCGGCGGAGCTTGGCGATCATGCGCTCGGCCGTGGCGGCGCCGATGCCGGGCAGCGTGGCCAACGCCTTGGCGTCCTGCTCCTCGATCGACGTGGCGATTTCGCCCACCGGGCGGACGATGGCGCGGAGCGCCTTGCGCACACCAACCCCGTCGACCTCGCAGATCAGGTCGAAGAACTCACGTTCCACTTCGGAGAGGAATCCGACCAGCCGAGGGACGAGGTTGCCGCGGCCAGGGCTGCCCTCCAGGAACTCGAGCGTGTGCAGGGCCACCGGCTGGCCGATCCGCATCTGCAGGCTGCGACGGACGAGTTCCGTGACCAGCACCTCGTGGACCACGGGGCCGACCGCCACCTCGATGGCGTTCGAACCGGAGTCGACCCGCTCCAGCGTTCCGGACATTCTCGTGATCATGCGCGGCTGCTCCGGATGCGGACGAGGCCGGTGCCGAACAGCAGCGGGCGCAGCCGCAGGTGCCAGTCGGCGAGCGCCACGGCCAACGCGTCGGCGGCGTCGGCGGGCCGTGGTCGGTCGGCCAGGCCGAGTTCCCGCTGTACGGCCGCCTGCACCTGCTCCTTGCCGGCATGGCCGCTGCCGGTGAGCGTGCCTTTGACGCGGTTGGGGAGATAGTGGTGCACGGCCAGTCCCGCCTGCACGCCGGCCAGGCAGATCACGCCCCGCGCGTGGCCCAGCAGGATCGCCGTCTTGGGAAACTTGGCGTGCGAGAACACCTGCTCGATGGCCATGGCCGTGGGCTTGAGCGCATCGAGCACCTCGCGGACGCCGGCATGGATCGAATGCAGCCGGTCCTCCAGCGTCTCCCCGCGAGACTTCACCGTGCCCGCTTCGACCAGTTTCACCGAGCCGCCCCGACACTCGATGACGCCGTAGCCCGTGACGTTCAGGCCGGGATCGAAGCCGACCACGCGCTCGACGCCGCGGACGGGGGTGAGAGCAGGGGCCGTTTGGCCATCCTGCGGGGCTGCCGTCGTTGATCGCCGAGTCGCCATGCCGGAAGACTAGCGGCGGCGGCGGCAACGCCCCAAGCCCAGTCGTCCCCGCGACGCCGGCCCGCCGGCGTTATGCGGCAGGGACGTCTGCTGGGGCCGGTTCGGGGCTGCCCGGCCCGGTCACCGAATTGGTGAGGCCACGTTTTGCGTGGGGCGGGGCTGCCCGTGCCCTCTCGCCGGACGTTCGCTCCCGGGCGTCCGGCCCTGCGCTCACTGCGGTGGAAGCGGCGTTTCGCAATCCTCGCTGCGCTTGCTTCCACAGCCCGCTCGAGGGCACGGGCAACCCCTCACGGATTCGATGCTCGACACGAGACCCCGATCCTCATCCCACGAACCGGTCTGTTTCACGCGCGACGCTGATGTGGAAGCCTTCTGATCCGTTCTTGGGGACGGCATGCGAGGAGCCGGTTGGGGGCACGCGCAGAAGCCGGTGAATCTTTGCGACTCACGAGCGGCGTGCAGTCGGCCAGCGGGGCACCCTGTAGCGAAATCCGCCGGCGCCGAGCATGTCTACGACCGGCGGACCATGGCGAGATGCGGCCGGCAGCGGCCGGGCTTCCGGCCCGGCAGTCTTGCAATACACCCCGCTGGGCTCGAACCAGCAACCTTCGGGGCAGATTCACGCAAAGCTCGCCATCCTTGGCCTCGCTTTGCTTGCCGGCCCTCCGGCCGGCAGTGGCCGGGCTTCCAGCCCGGCAGTCTTGCAATACACCCCGCTGGGCTCGAACCAGCAACCTTCGGTTCCGTAGACCGATGCTCTATCCAATTGAGCTAGGGGTGCGACTCTCTCAACCATACCGGACCGGGCCGCGAGGACCAAGACAGGCCGAGAAAATTGCCATCCGCTGCTTCAGGACGGCCGAATCCCCCGGGTGTCAACCGCGGCGGACGAGAAACCCCTCGTTGTCGACGTCGAACGACTCGTCGATGAGGACGGCCCGCGGGGCGTCGCCCGTGGCGGCCGTCCAGGGGAGCGTGGCCCCGATCACGAGCGTGCCGTCGGCGTCGTCCGCGACACCCTGATCGGCGAGCGACGACAGCCCAAGCAGGTGCCGCATCGAGGCCCGCGGCCAGACCACGACGCCGTTGAG
>QWPN01000067.1 GCA_003671185.1 Planctomycetota bacterium | reverse complement strand
ACGGACGTGGCGCTCAGCAATCTCTCCCTGGAGGTGTGGCGTAGCACCGGCTCCGGCGAGTCCCTCGTCGCCAGTTCGGCCGCCACCTACAGCACCACCGAATTTCTGCGCTTCACGGTGCCGCAGGACGGCGACTACAGCCTGCGCGTCGCGGGGCTCGACCAGCTCTACAACCTCGCCTCTTCCCCCACGACCGCCACGGAGTATGGGCTCGCCTGGCAGGTCGTTCCAGAACCCAACCTGCCGTGCGCCGCACTGATCGTGGCATGTGGAGCATGGGCCGTACGTCGCCGGACGAGGGCCCAGTGACGGTTGCCGCCGTTCACCAGCGGGCCTCGAGCGCCGCACCACCCAAATCGGCGATCGGCAGCGGCACGACGCGGACCTCCATGCCGGCGAAGTGGGTTTCGGTGCGGCTCACGGCCACCGAACTGGCCCAGGCCAGGTACCAGCCCAGGAACACCTGCGACGGATAGTGGGAGTCGGTGGTCATCCGCGAGAAGCCCACGAACGTGGAGCAGACATAGAGCGTGCCCTTGAGCAGCGGGCTCTCCACCATCTCGGCGGCGGCCAGGAAGGGGATCGCGCCCACGAAGGCGTGGCCGCTGACGCCATTGTTGTCGTTCCAGAAGTGCCACTTGCTGCCGACGTCTTCCGCCGGCCGTGAAGCCCCGGTCGCCATCTGGAGCACGTACAGCGGCGGGGCTCCCACCACGAAGATCCGGAGCGATCGTGAGCCCCACTCGCCCACCACGTCGCCGACGGGATTGCCCTCGAAGACGAGGCCGGTCGCGGCTGCCGCGCCGAAGATCGAGAGTGCGTAGCGGCCCTCACCGATGTCCTTGCAGCCGGTGAAGAACGTCCCCAGCCCCGTCGGCTCCACGCCTGTCTGCCAGGCGGTCTGCATCGTGGTGTCGAAGCCGGTGTTGGCCATCAGGGCTCCGGCGCCGAAGGCCGCCGTCAGACAGACGAGGCTGTCGCAGGAATAAAAGTTTCGATAGTCCTCCAAGACCTTGTAGCCCGCGCGAGCCGTGCGCGGGAAGCGGCTGCCCGACCAGGGCGGTTCCGGCGTCGCGGGCCCGAGAATTTCCTCCCGATCCAACGGTGGCAGCGAGTAGATGGGATCCGTCGCCGGGGCCATGCGCGCGGCGAGTTGCGTGGTGATCGTGTCTGGACGCTGATCGGCCTGCCACGACCCCATCAGTTCGATGCCGGTTCCGCCCGCTGCCTCGCCGGAGAGCGATTGCGACTGCACGACCGCGTCGATCCAGGCGCCATTCACGGCTGGGACGAAGTTCACGACGACCCTTTGACGGCGCGGCGGCCAGGACTGCAACGCAGCGCGCGGGGGTTCGACCCAGGCCGACTCCACGATCCCCGCCCGGGGTGGCACGGCGCTGAACCCCGGTTCCACCACACGAACCACCGGCCAATCGGCGGCCACCGTGGCCACGGTCTGCCGCCACAGTTCCCCGCTATCGGCCGCGGGCAGGAACAGGCCGCCGGCCACGTCGACCGCCGGTTCTGCCGGCAGCCGCACGGGCACCGGCTCCGCCGCCATGATGGCGCCGGCAAAGACGGCCAACGTCGCAGCCGCGGCACAGCGGCGTACGAATGACCGGCCGGCGATGGGGAGGGGATTCGCGGGCATGGGTGGTCGGAGACTGTCCCACCCTCCTCCCCCCGGGGCAAGGCTGGTTTCTGGCCGCAAACCGGCTCATTTCCCCCGCGCTTCGATGAATACCTCCACCTGCTGCCCGACGAACAGCGGCGGCCGGCCGGTGGGATCGAACCGGTAGATCACCTGCAGCACGCGGGTGTCGACGCGTTCCGTGTTGTTGCCGGTGAGCGATTTTTTGGGCATGACGAACGGCTCCACGCGGACGAATTCCAGGGGGTACTTCTCCTGCAGGCTGCCCCGCGGCACGGCCCACGCGCTGCGCGTGCTGTCGAACCTGGCGATGTCGTACTCGTCGACGTCGACCCGCACGTGCAGCGTGTCGATGTTGCCCAGGATCACCAGCGGCTGCCCCGGTGGCGTGCCTACGAACTCGCCCGGCCGCACGTTCACCTGCAGCACCCGGCCCTCGACCAGCGACCGCACCACCAGCCGGTCGATATCCACCTGGATCTTCGCCATGTCGGCCTCGGCCCTCGTCACGGCCGCCCGGGCCACGTCGCGATCGTACTCCCATGACCCGGCCTCCAGGAGCTTGAGATTGGCCTGGGCGCTTTCCAGCTTGGCCTGCGCCCCCGCGAGCGCCTCGCGCCGTTCGATCAGTTCCTGCTCGGGAATCACCTTCTTGACCCACATGTCCTCGGCGCGTCGCAGCGCATCGGTCTCACGAATCACCGCGGCCCGGGCCTCGTTGACGTCCGCCTGCCGCACCGGGATCTTTTCCTTGCGGGGCTCCGCCTCGAGCCGCACCAGTTCGCTTTTCATCTGCGAGATGATGGCCCGCTGCACCGCCAACTCGCCCTGCAATTGCCGATCATCGAGGCGGAACAGCGGCGTCCCGGCCTGCACCTCGTCGCCGACCCTGACGAGCACCTCGACCACGACGCCCGGGGTCGCCGACCCGACGGAAATGTTCTCCGTCTGTGCCTCGACGATGCCGGAGGCCGCGACCGTCTCGCCGTAGGGGCTGCGGGCGGGCTCGATCGGCGGCAGCGGAGTGCGCACCACCGGTCGCGTTTCCATCACGTACCAGCCGGCGAAGCCCATCAGGCCCAGGCCGACGAGCGGCAGCAGGAACTGCGTGAGGATGTCCGCGATCGAGCGGGGGCGACGGGTCTTGGTGATGGCCATGGCGGCCGCGATTGTGGTGTGTAACCCGGGAAAACGCTACAGGAGAGGCATGGTGCCGGCCCGGTCCGGCCCATTGCTGACAGACTCGATGCGGCCGTCCTCCATCGAGGCGATCCTGTCGGCGAACGAATAGACACGCGAATCGTGCGTGACAACGATCACGGCCCGGTCGGGCTGGACCGCGATCCGCGCGATGAGTTCCATCGTGATGCGGCCGTTTTCGGCGTCGAGGGCACTGGTGGGCTCGTCGCAGACGAGCAGCCGTGGCTCGTGCACGATGGCCCGAGCGATCGCCACCCGCTGCTGTTGGCCACCCGACAATTCGCTGGGCAGGTTGGTCAGCCGGTCGCCGAGGCCGAGTTTGTCGAGCACGTCGCTGGCCGCCTCGACCGCAGCAGAGCGTCGCCAGCCGGCGATCAGAAGCGGCACGGCCGCATTTTCGGCGGCGCTGAGGGCGGGCAGCAGGTTGTAGGACTGGAATACGAAGCCCACGTTCTCGCGGCGAAATCGCACCTTGCGGCCGTTGCTCATGGCCACCAGGTCCTTGCCGAGCACGACGACCTCGCCGTCGGTCGGCTCGAGCGTGCCGGCCACGATCGACACCAGCGTGGTCTTGCCGCAGCCGCTGGGGCCGACGAGCATCAGCAACTCGCCGTACGGCACGTCGAGATCGACGCCGCGCAGGGCCTTCGTCAGCGACCCGCCGACGCCGAACTCCTTGGTCACCCCACGGACGCGGACCGCCACGTCGTCTTCGGCTTGGCTGCTGTGTGGATTCGGCATGGCTGGCATCTCGGCGGTACCCGCTCAGCCGCGGAACACGATGGCCGGATCGACGACCAGCACCCGGCGGATGGAGAGCAGGCTGGCAAGCAGGACAATGAAGAACACGGCCACGGCCGTGATGGCCAGCACCTGCCAGGGCATGAAGAACGCCAGTTTCGTCAGCCCCCGCGTGCTCCAGCCGAACAGCGCCGCCAAGCCGACGCCCAGGCCGAAGCCGATCACGCCCACCTGCAGGGCCTGCATCAGCACCATCGCCAGGATGGTCCAGTTGCTCGTGCCCATCGCCTTGAGCGCGCCGAACTGCCGGATGTTCTCCACGGTGAACAGATAAAACGTCTGCCCCGCAATCGCCGTGCCCACGAGGAAACCCAGGAAGACGGTGATGGCGAAATTCACCGGGATGCCGGTCTTGCGCAGAAAGTGCACGATCGTCTTGCGCATGAACTGCTGGCGGGTCAACGCCTGCAATCCGGTGACGGCCGTGATCTCCCGGCAGACCTCCTCGACGTCGCGACCAGGATCGGCGTTGGCCAGCACGAACGACAGCACCTTCCGTTCCGGCGGCGCGTAGAGCACGGCCCGGCCGTACAGCGTGTACACGATCGGGAAGGTCTGGAACGTACGGCTGGCTCTCGTGATGCCGACGATCACCGCCCGGCGGTCGTTCATCTCGAACACGCGACCGAGTTGGTAGGGTTCGCCGGGCCAGATCTGCTTGTATCCCGCATCATCCATGATCACGGCATCGGGTTTCCGCAGGTCCGCCAGTTCCCCCAGGAACAGTCCCTCCGGAGCGCCCACCAGCGTCGCGTCGTCGAGCCCCAGCAGGATCATCTGGTGGTAGTCGCCCTGCTCCATGCGGGCCCGGGCGAGTCCCTTGTAAAACGGGACCGCCCAGTCGACACCGGGCACGCCCTTCACCCGAAACAGATCGGTGTCGGACAGCGGCTTGATGTCGTCGATGAACTCCACGTTGCGGTCCATCACCCAGATGCCGGGGCCCTCGATGTCGCGAATCTGGCTGACGGTGAGAAACATCAGCCCGCAGAAGATCGACGACTGCTGGGCGATGAGGAGCGCGGCGAACAGCACGCCAAAGATGATGCCCAGGTACTTGACCCGGTTGCCGATCAGCATCTTCCAGGCGATCCAGAGCATCACGGACTCCTGTCCACAACCGCGGCACTGCCTGTTCGGGCGCCGATCCAGCAGCCGGCAATGCCGGGTGGCGCCAGCGGGAGATCAGGGCGCGGCCTGCGGCCGCGACCCACCATCATCCGTTCCTGCTATGTTGACGACCAGTATCCCCACCGAAAAGGTGCATGCGTGCCAGGGCCGGCCGACACCTCCGCGATCCCGGTCGACGATGCCCGCATCGCGGAGGTGCTGGGCCGCTGGTGGGGCTTTGACCGGCTGCGACCCCTGCAATCCGAGGCGATCCGGGCCGCGCTCGACGGCCGCGACTCGCTGGTGGTGATGCCCACGGGCGGTGGCAAGAGCCTCTGCTACCAACTCCCGCCGCTCGTGGGCGGCACGACCGACGTCGTGGTCTCGCCGCTCGTGGCGCTGATGAAGGACCAGGTCGACGCCCTGGAGGCGATCGGCTATCCGGCCGCCGCGCTGCACTCGGGGCTGTCGCAGGAGGAGCGGGCACGCACGCGGGATCAGCTTGCGGCGGGAGAGTTACGGCTGCTGTTCGTGGCCCCGGAGCGGCTGGTGAACTCCGGTTTGCTCGATCTGCTGGCCCGCGTTGGAGTGAAGCGATTCGCCATCGACGAGGCCCACTGTATCAGCCACTGGGGGCATGACTTTCGGCCCGAATACCGCCAACTCGCCATGCTTCGCGATCGCTTCCCCGCGGCCACGCTGCACGCCTTCACCGCCACCGCCACGCCCCGCGTCCGCGACGACATCGCCCGGCAGTTGAGCCTGCGCGACCCGGCGCAGCTGATCGGGACGTTCGACCGGCCGAATCTGGTGTACCGCGTGGTGGCGCGGACCGACCGCGTGGCCCAGACCCTGGAGATCCTGGGCCGGCATCGCGGCGAGGCCTCCATCGTGTACTGCATCTCCCGCAAGGAGACCGAACGGATCGCCGCTCGGCTGGCATCCGCCGGCCTCCTCGCCCGCCCCTACCACGCGGGCCTCGACCCAGCCGAGCGTCGCCGCACCCAGGACGCCTTCGCCAAGGAGACGATCGACGTGGTCGTGGCCACGGTGGCCTTCGGCATGGGGATCGACCGCTCCGACGTGCGACTCGTGCTCCACACGGCGTTGCCCAAGAGCCTGGAGGCGTACCAGCAGGAAACGGGCCGTGCCGGCCGCGACGGGCTGACGGCGGAGTGCGTGCTCCTCTACTCGTCGGCTGACGTCTTCAGCTGGGAAGCGCTCGTGAGGAAGAGCGCCGACGAATCGGATCTGGAGGCTGCCGAGCGGGAGAAACTCGTGGCCTCCGGAGTCGAGCACCTGCACGCCATGCGGCGATATGCCCAGGCCGCTCGCTGTCGTCACGCCGCGCTCTCGGAATACTTCGGCCAACCCTACGAGGCCGAAGCCTGTGGGGCCTGCGATGTCTGCCTGGGAGAAACCGCCGGCCTGCCCGATGCCACCGTGACCGCCCAAAAAATCATCTCCTGCGTGGCCCGGGTCGAGGAACGGTTCGGCGTCCGTCACGTCTGCGAGGTGCTGCGCGGGGCGAACACCGAGGGGGTACGCCGCCACGGCCACGAGCGGCTCTCCACGTTCGGGCTGCTGGCCGAACTCGACCAGCGCATGGCGGAGAACCTCGTCCACCAACTGCTCGACCAGGACCTGCTGGCCCGCAGTGGCGGCGACCGGCCGGTGCTGACGCTCAACCAACGATCGTGGGAGGTGCTGCGCGGCACCCGGCAGGTGGTGCTCGTCGAGCCACGGGCCGGCAAGGCCCGCACCACCAAGGCGGACGCCGACGACTGGCAGGATGTCGACCGCGACCTGTTCGAGCGGCTGCGAAAGTGGCGGCGTCGGGTGGCGGAGGCGCGGGGCAAGCCGGCCTGGACGATCTTCGACGACACGTCGCTGCGGGCGATCGCCCGGGAGAAGCCCGACTGCCCGGCCGCCCTGCTCCGCTGCCGGGGCGTGGGCGAGAAACGGCTGGCCGACTTCGGCGCCGCGATCCTCGACCTCGTCGCCGGCCGCGACCCCGGGTGATCTCGAGGCGCCGTACTGCTCTCCAACGACGTCTTAGACGGATCACACGTGAACCTCGCGCGTACGGGTTTCCTGACCATCGATTGTGCGAGGGGTCGCCCGTGCCAGTCGAGCGGCGTGGGAAACCGAGCGCAGCCAGGAAGGCGAAGCGAGGTTTCCCCCGAGTGAGCGAAGGGGAGGACGCCCACAGCGAACGTCCGGCAACGGGGAGCGGGCAGCCCCGAACCTGGCATCAGCAAGTGTTTCTTCCGAAAACCAGGATGAAAGGGAATCTGACCTGGCACGCGAGGCTCATGTGGGAGCCGTGTTGCGGCGCAGCGCACGACGGCGTTCCAGAGCCGACTCAACAAGCCTCCGCAGCCGGTGCGGAAGTCGGGCAAGCTGCCATTCCAGCTCCGCCTCCACCGACCGGCCGGCCGCCTCGACCGCCTTGGCCCCGTAGATCACGACGCCGAGGCTGTGATCCGCCATGTGGGCTGTCGCCGCGGCGTGGCCGGCGGCCCGCGCCGCCGCGACCGCGGCCGCCGTCGAAGCCACGCGGGCCGCGGCGTGCGCCGCAACCGCAGCCCGCTGGCAATCACCCACCGACGCCGCTCGGTGGGCCCATGCCCGCGCGGTTCGCACCGCGCACCGGGACCGCTCATCACGGCCCATCTCCCCGCAGAGCCGCAGCAGCCGCTCCGCGCAGTCGGCGGCCCAGACGGCGAGGAGGCGGTGCGTCGCCGCGTCGAGCGGCCCGCCCCGGTGCACGGCGACGAATCGCCTGTCGCGCATCGGTGATCCTCCGGTTCCGAAGGGGCCACGTGGGGGCAACCACGGACTCGCGGGGCGTCAGCCTTCCCCGAGGTAGGCATCGCGGACGCGGCGGTCGGCGGCCAGTTCGGGGCCGGTGCCCGTGAGCGTGATCCGCCCCGTCTCCAGGACGTAGCCCCGGGCGGCGAGTTTGAGCGCGGCACGGGCGTTCTGCTCGACGAGCACCACCGCGATCCCCCGGGCCGACAGGGCCGCGATCACCTCGAACACCTTGGCCACGATGAGGGGTGCGAGCCCCAGGGATGGCTCGTCGAGCAGCAACAGCCGCGGCCGACCCACCAGGGCGCGTCCGATCGCCAGCATCTGCTGTTCGCCGCCGGAAAGCGTGCCCCCCATCTGCCCGAGGCGGTCTCCGAGCACGGGAAACAGCCCGCAGGCTTCGGCGATGTCCTGCTCCAGCCGGCGCCGGTCGGTCTGCGTAAATCCGCCCAGCTCCAGGTTTTCGCGGACGGTGAGCCGCGGAAAGATGCGCCGCCCCTCCGGCGCGTGACCGATTCCCAGCCGCATGATTTCATGCGGGGCCAGCCCGGCCAGGGGACGATCAGCGAAGCGGATGACACCCGCGCGGACCGGGACCACGCCCGAGATCGCCATCAGGAGCGTCGTCTTGCCGGCGCCGTTGGCGCCGATGATGGCCACCAACTCCCCTTCGGCCACGTCGAGCGACACGCCGTCGAGGGCCCGGATCGGACCGTACCCCGCCTCGAGATCGCGGACTTCCAAAAGCGGCATCATTGCCCTCACGCCTCTGCGCCCAGGTAGGCCTCGATCACCCGCGGATCGCGCCGCACCTCGGCCGGCGTGCCCTCGGCGATCTTCACGCCGTGGTCGAGGACGGCCACGCGGTCGCTGATTCGCATCACGACGTTCATGTGATGCTCGATGAGCAGCACCGTCACGCCACGGGCTCGAATCCGCTCCACGAGGGCGGCCAGTTCGGTCGTCTCGGACGGGTTCATGCCGGCGGCCGGTTCATCGAGGAGCACGAGCGTGGCGCCGGTGGCCAGGGCGCGAGCGATCTCCAGCCGCCGTTGGTCGCCGTAGGGAAGCTGGCCCGCGATGCGGTTGGCCCCCGCGGCCAGGCCCACGAACTCCAGAGCTGCGAAGGCCTCTGACCGTGCGGCCGCTTCGGCGCGGCGGTTGCCGGGTGTGCGCAGCAGCATCGCCAGCACACCCCCGGGAATCGACCGGTCGAGGCCCACGAGCACGTTTTCCAGGACCGTCATGTTGGAGAATAGGCGGATGTTCTGGAACGTGCGTGCGATGCCCGCCTGAGCCACGACATGGGGCGAACGCCGCCCCCGGCGCCACACGGTGATCGTTCCCGCCGTGCCCAGCAGCCAGCCCGCCACCAGCCCTGCCAGTCCCCGCCAGCGGACCCGGGCCTTGCCGGCGGCCAGGCGGTCGAGCACCTCCTCGCGAATGACCGGCCGCCCCGCGGCGGGCAGCGGGGTGCCGCTGCGCTCCGTGTCGGTGGCGTCGGGCACGGTGCCGGGGCCGGCGCGGCGGGCGGTGACCGCCGCCTGCAGTTCGTTGCGGACCGCGCGCGCCTCCTCCAGGTCGCGCTTGATGGCCAGCACGTCGCTGCCGTCGGCGCTCACCACTCGCCACTTGCCCGACATCTGATCGATCGCCAACTCGGCGCGAAAGTAGCCGCGCAGTCGCTGCCCCGCGCCGGCCAGGGTGAATGGTTCGCCGCTGACCATGCCCCGCTTCACCACCGCCAGCCAGAGGCGGTCGACGTCCACGGCGGCGGCGGCGAAGAGCAGTCCCGTGAGCAACCCCAGCCCGAGGGCCGCCCAGAACACGCCCGGGGTGAAGGCTCGTTCCAGCCGGCGGCCCTGGAACCGCACCGTCCCGGCAACCGGCGTGTAGATGCCGCTCACGCAGTTGAAGGCCGTGGTCTTGCCTGCACCGTTGGGGCCGATGAGGGACACGATGCTGCCGGCCGGCACGTCCAGATCGAGATCGGACACGGCGACGAGGCCGCCGAAACGCACCGTGAGCCGGTCGATGTCGAGCAGCGGAGGCGCTCCCATTGGCGGAGATGACGCGGAGTTCGTCATGGATGCGCCTTGTGCAGTTCCGCGGCCATGCGCCGCGACGGAATCAGCCCCTCGGGACGGTAGCGCATCACGAGCACCAGCGCCAGACCGAAGATCGCCAGTCGCCAGCCGCTGAACGACAGCAGGCTCGAGCCCGACGGATTGACCTCCATCTGTTGGATCCAGGAATCCGCCCACGGCGCCAACACGGTGTCGAATCCCACCAATAGCGCCACGCCCAGCAGCGTTCCCGGGATGCTCCCCAGCCCGCCCAGGATCACGGCACACAGCACCATGATCGAGCGGTTGAAGTCGTAGGCGTTGGGGTCGGCCGTCGTCGACAGGCTGGCCGCGTACAGGCAGCCGGCCAGTGCCGCCACGGCCGACGACATGGCGAAGGCGGAGAGTTTCACGCGCGTGGCGGAGATGCCCATGGCCGCAGCGGCCAGTTCGTCCTCGCGAACCGCCACCCAGGCCCTGCCCAACCGCGAGTTCTCCAGCCGCCGCATGGCCACCACGACCCCGGCCAGGGCCAGCAGCGTCAGGTAATAGAACCATCGCGGATCGACGGCGAAGGCGCGGCCCAAATCCAGTCCACCCACGACCAGTCCAGCGCCCGGCGGCGGCACCGGGTTCAATCCCTTCATGCCGCCTGTGATCTGCTCCAGGTTCCGCAGGGTCACCTTCACGACCTCGCCAAACCCCAGCGTCACGATCGCCAGGTAGTCCCCCCGCAACCGCAGCGTGGGGGCCCCCAGCGCCAACCCCACGCCGGCCGTGGCCAGCACGCTGACGAGCGCCGCGGTCACGAACCTCATCTGGAACGGGTACATAGGCACCGTGAGGATCGCGCACAGGTAGGCCCCGATGCCGAAGAAGGCGGCGATGCCCAGGTGCACGAGCCCCGTGTAGCCGACCATCACGTTGAGACCCAGGGCCAGGATGCAGTAGATGAACAGCGTGGTCACCTGCCCGCCCAGCGCCCCGCCCAGGGCCGGGATCACCAGCGGCGCCAGGGCCAGCAGCACGAGCGCGACGAGGTCCCAGCGCTCCCGGAGAAACGCGGCCACGAGCGCCCGCACGGGCATCGCCCCTGTCGCGTCCGTCTTCTGCCAGTTTCGTCCCATCATGGCTCTCACCCCTGCCCCACTCGCCGCCCGCGCTCAGACCTTTTCCCGCGTGCTCCGTCCCAGCAGGCCCTCGGGCCGGAACACCAGGATCACGATCAGGATCGCGAACACGATGGCTCCGGTCCAACGCTCACCCGCGTAGGCGCTCGACAGGGCGCGCACGAGGCCGATCACCAGCCCGCCGACCACGGCCCCCGGGATGCTGCCGATCCCCCCCAGCACCGCCGCGGTGAAGGCATAGAGGCCGTTCTGGAACCCCATCTGGAAGC
Organism: Planctomycetota bacterium; assembly: GCA_003671185.1. Classification (GTDB taxonomy): domain Bacteria; phylum Planctomycetota; class Planctomycetia; order Pirellulales; family UBA1268; genus QWPN01. The sequence goes on along the minus strand of QWPN01000067.1, from coordinate 26,131 downwards.
TGATCGTGTTGATGTACAGCCCGTAGATCACGCTTGCCGCCCCCCCCAGGAAGCCGCCCACGAAGAACGTGAAGGCGATGACCCGGTCCACGTCCACGCCCACCAGCGCCGCCGCGGTGGGATCCTGCGACACGGCCCGCATCGCCTTGCCCAGCCGGGTGCAGCGCACCAGCAGCGACAGTGCCGCCATCAGCGGCACCACAACCACGAGCACGAGCAGGTCCTTGGCCGTGAATTGCAGCCCTTCGCCCCCCAGCAGGTTCGTCGTGGGCAGCAGTTCCGGGAAGGAGCGGTCAGCGGGGCCCAGCCAGAACAGCCCCACGTTCATGAAGATGAACGACACGCCGATCGCCGACACGAGAGGCGCCAGCTTCGGAGCCGAGCGCAGCGGCCGGTACACGACCCGGTCGACCGCCACGTTGAGCCCGCCGCAGAACAGCCCGCAGGCCGCCACGAGGAGGACGATTCCCAGCCACGTGGCGCTGGTGCCGGTGCCGGCCAGCCCGGACGCCGTCACCAGCGTCAAGGCCAGGCAGGCGCCCAGCATGATCAGATCGCCGTGGGCGAAGTTGATGAGGCGGATGATCCCGTACACCATCGTGTAGCCCAGTGCCACCAGGGCCACGAGGGCCCCGTTGGTGATTCCGATCAGGCACTGCTGGAGAAAGAATTGCATCGGCAATCTGGCGTGCCTCAGGGCGCGGCCGCGGCGTCGGCAGCCGCGTTGGCGTCGAGAATCTCCTCGAACTCGAATTTCCCGTTCTTCACCACGCTCACTGTCAGCGTCTTCAGCGTCGTGTCGCCGTTCTCGTCGAAGCCCCAGCGGCCGAGCGCTCCGTCGAAATTCCTGAGGGCCAGCGCCGCGTCGGAGATCGCCCGGCGGTCCTTCGTGCCCGCGTCGCGGATCGCCCGCAACGCCACGCAGGCCGCCTCGTAACCGTACACGGCATAGGCCTCGGGCAGTTCGCCGTGCTTCTTCCGGTAGCGCTCCACGAACTCGCCCCCCTTCCCCGTGAGCTTTTCCGGCGGCAGGCCGCCGAAGGTCACGAAGCAGCGGTCTTCGAGGTTCGCCGCACCGGCCGAGTCGATGAACACCTGCTCGCGGCAGCCGTCGGGCACCATCAGGAGCGCGGTGATCCCGGCGCCCGCCATGTCCTTGGCGAGTTGCCCACCCTTGCTCTGCGTCGTGCCGCCGAAGTAGACGAGGTCGGGTGCAGCCGCCTTCACGCTCGCCATCAGCGACTTGAACTCCTGCGCCTTGGCGTCGATCGAGTCGTGGCCGAGCACCTCGATGCCGATTTCGCGGCAGCGCTCGTCGAAGAGGTCGGCGATGCCTTTGCCGTACACTTCGTTGTCGTCGAGGATGTAGACCTTTTTCACGCCGCGCTTCTTCGCCCAGTCGGCGGAGAGGGGCCCCTGCAGGTCGTCGGCAGGAACGACCCGCGTGTAATTGAGCCTGCCGGTCGGCCGGTAGACCCCGGGCTCACCCGGCGTGCCGAGACCCGGCTTCGTGAGGCCGACGGCCGTGTTGGCCGGCGACACCATGAGCAGGTCGCCGAGATTTAGGATCGGCATCGACACCTTCGCGGCCCCCGAGTTGAACGTGCCGATGTAAGCGACCACGTCGGGATCCTGGAGGGCGCGCCGGGCATTGGCCGCCTCAGCCTCGCTCGTCCATTGGCCGGCGGCGGCGGTCGAATCGTCGAGGTCGAGGTATTCGATCCGGAACGGGCCGACCTTCCCGCCGACTTCCTCGATCGCCATGCGGATGCCGCCCACGATCGTATCGGACTGCTGCTTCGCGGATCCGGTGCGGGGCAGGCTGGAGACGATCTTGACGAGCGTGGGGTCGGCCGGCCGGCAGCCTGCCAGCCCCATGAGCAGTGCGACGACCGGGGCGACGACACGGAACCGAACGTTCATGACGGGGAATGTAGAAGCCCCGTTTGCTGCCCGTCAAACGCCCCTCAGCGGGCCACCATCCGCCAGCAGCGGTGGATGCGCTCGTTGCGGAAGTCCTCGGGGATCGTGCGGGCGGTGATCTCGCGGATCGTGAAGGCGGCCGCGAGCCGCTCCTCGGCGAGGTGAAAGCGGCGGAAGTTCGTGGAGAAATAGACGACGCCGCCGGGTGCGAGATTCCTGGCGATGAGCTCCAGCAGATCCGCATGGTCGCGCTCGACGTCCCAGGCCGTTTCGCTCTTCGCCGAGCGCGAGTAGGTCGGGGGATCGCAGACGACGAGATCGAACGGCGCTTCCCCCCGTCGGGCCCGGTGCTCGAGGAAGGCGCGGGCCTCGTCGCGCACGATGCGATGACGGCCCGCGTCCTTGAAGCCGTTCTTCGACAGGTTCGTCCGCGTCCAGTCGAGGTAGGTGTTCGACAGATCGACGCTCGTCGTTTCCGCCGCGCCGCCCGCGGCCGCGTAGACGGAAAAACTCCCCGTGTAACAGAACAGGTTGAGGAACCTTTTTCCTTCAGCCTCCGCGCGCACCAGCGCCCGCGTCTGCCGGTGGTCGAGAAACAGCCCGGTGTCGAGGTAGTCGGAGAGGTTGACCTCGAACTCGAGCGGCCCCTCCTTGACCGTGACGAGCGTCCGCCGTGCGTCGACCTTCTCGTACTGCCCTCCCGCCCGCTGCCGCTTCCGGACCTTGAGGCACGTCTGCTTGGGCGGCACGCCCAGTTCCTCGGCCGCCGCCTCGACCATCCGGTCGAGCCAGACGTCGTGTTCGATCTCCGTCCGCTCGTGCGGCCGCTCGTACTCCGCCGCATGCAGCCAACCGGCGTACCAGTCGATGATCAGCGGGATCTCGGGGATGTCCCGGTCGTAGACGCGGAAGGCCTCGATGCCTTGGCGACGGGCCCAGCGCGAGAGATGCTTGAATCGCTTGGCGAGTCGGCGGCGCAGGTCGCCGATCTGGTCCGCCACGGACCGCCGGCCGCGTGCCAAACCCTCGGCCGGTGAACCGCCGACGCCGGCCTGGCGGCCGGGGCTCTGCGCGGCGTCCGGCTTGCCATCGTCAGGACCGCGGGCCTGTTCCTCCCGGGATGCGCCGCTGGCGGACCGTTCGGCCGGGTCGGGGACCGCAGCATCGCCGGCCGGTTCCGCGCGGCGGCGGATCGCCACCTCCAGGAGCCGGCAGGCGATCGGTCCGTTCATGAGCGGCAACCGTTGCTCCGGCCGCAGCCCCAGCGAGCCCAGCGCGGGCGTGTCGGCGGCGAGGATCGCGGCCCGCCAGCCGCCACAGTGCGCCACGAGCCAGTCGCCGAGACGGCGAAACAGCGCTCCGGCCCGCGGCAGCGGCAGCCGCTCGCCGTAGGGAGGATTCGTGACCACCAAGCCAGCGGCTGCCGCGGGCCGCGCCTGCTCGAAATGCTTCACGTCGATGACGATGCACCGGCCCACGCCCGCCGCGTCGGCGCAGGCCCGGGCTGCCTCGACGGCACGGGGGTCGAGATCGCTGGCCTGGAACGAGCCCTCGGGATCGCAGACCCGCGCCTCGAGTTCGGCGACGAGCCGGTCCGCCAGTGGCCGGTCACAGTCGCGGAAGCGGAAGAATCCGTGGGCCCGGCGCCGGGCCCGCCACAAGCCCGGCGCCATCCGCGCCGCGATCGTCGCCGCCTCGATGACCAGCGTGCCCGAACCGCACAACGGGTCGAGGAGGGCTTCGCCCGGACACCAGCCGGCGCTGGCGAGAATGCCCGCCGCCAAGACCTCGGAGAGCGGGGCCTCGACCTCGCCCATGCGCCAGCCGCGCTGGTGGAGCGAGCGGCCCGCGGCATCGCGGAAGATGGTGGCCACGCCGCCCACCAGGTGCAGGGCCAGCCGCAGCGTGGCGCCGCGCAGTTGCACGCTGGGCCGCTTGCCGCTCGGCGTGCGCAGTTGGTCCACGACCGCGTCCTTGACGATCTGGGCGGCGTACAGCGAATGCGTCAGGAAGGTGTCGTGGATGACCGCATCGACACGCAGTGTGTCGGAGGCCCTGAGTTGCTCCGTCCAATCCACGTCCTGCAGCGCGCGGTACAGCGTCTCGGGAGAATCGACGCGGAACCTGCCCAGCGGCTCCAGGATGCGGATCGCCGTACGGCACTCGAGCACCGCCCGGTAGAGCGTCTCGCGGTCGTGGCCCGCCGCCGCTGAGAATTCGATCGTGCGCCGGCCCACGCGCAGGTCGCAGGCCCCGACCGCCTCGAGTTCCCGGGCCAGCACCCACTCCAGCCCCTCCAGCGTGCGTGCCGTGAGCCGCGGCGGTTCGTCGAGCGCCGGCGCTGCAAGCGGGCGGGGCACCGGAGGGATGGCGGGAAATTCACCAGGCATACCCCAAGTGTACGGGGCGTTTTCATTTCGGCGGGCCGACGCAGGGCCTGCGCTGGAGTTCGTGGTTCCGGATCGGCTGGTTCCCGTCGAACGGCGCGACCAGGGCCGGCGCCGCATCCAGCCCTCGAGCCCGCCGCGGCCGACGGCGACACGCCAGGTGACGGGCAGGGGCGGCACTGGCCACCAGGAACGGCCGCAGGAAGACCACGTCGAGCAGGCCGTCGCCACCACCGACGATCACGCGTCCGACGCCTTCGCGGGCCGCCTCGGCGACGAGGCGCTCGGCGTCGCCTCTCTCCCACGCGACGCAAACCTCGAGTCGTGGCCCGCACGACGCAGCCGTCCCACGGCCTCGCGAACGCCTTCTCAGCGTGCGGCCACGGCTTCCGGGAACCGGTCCTGAATCGGCTGCACGGCGAGCGGTTCCGTGCGCAATGCCTCCATGGCCCGTACGCAGGCCTCTGCGGCCGGCAGGGTGGTGATGCAGGGCACGCCGTACAGCACGCTCGCCGCGCGGATGCGGCCCTCATCGGTTCGGGCCCCCTTGCCCCGCGGCGTATTGAAAATCAATTGCACGGTGCCGTCGATGAGATGATCGATCAGGTTGGGGTGCCCCTCCTGCAGTTTCTTCACCACCTCCACGGTGACACCCGCGTCGGCCAGCGCCCGGGCCGTGCCCGAGGTGGCGATCAGTTCGAACCCCAGGGCTGTCAGCCGCCGGGCCAGCACCACCATCGCCCCCTTGGCCTGGGTGCTTGCCACGCTGAGGAAGATGCGGCCCTTCTCGGGAAGCACGATGCCGGCGGCCAGTTGGCTCTTGGCGAAGGCGATGCTGAAGCGGTCGCTGATCCCCATCACCTCGCCGGTGCTGCGCATCTCGGGCCCCAGCGCGATGTCGACGCCGGCGAACTTCACGAACGGGAACACGCTCTCCTTGACGCTGACGTGCACGGGCTGGGGGTCGCTGCACACCCCCTGCTCCGCCAGGCTCTGCCCCGCCATCACCTTGACGGCCACCTTGGCCACCGCCAGGCCCGTGGCCTTGGCCACGAAGGGCACGGTGCGACTGGCCCGCGGATTGACCTCGATCACGTACAGGGCCTGCCTGCCGTCCTCTTTCTTGACGGCGAACTGCACGTTCATCAGCCCCACCACCCCCAGGTTCCTGGCCAACGCGGCGGCGGCCTCCTTGATCTCGGCGATCATCTCCGCGGACAGGCTGTGGGGCGGAATGCAGCAGGCCGAGTCGCCGGAATGAACGCCGGCCTCCTCGATGTGCTCCATGACCCCGGCCACGACCACCTCCCGGCCGTCACAGATACAGTCGACGTCGACCTCGATCGCGTCCTCCAGGAAGCGGTCGATGAGCACCGGCTGGCCCTGGGCCACCGCGAACGCCTCGGCCACGTAGCGCTCGAACTGCACCTGGTCGTAGCAGATCTCCATGGCCCGGCCGCCGAGCACGAAGCTGGGCCGCACGAGGCTGGGGTAGCCGATCCGGGCCACCTCGCGTCGGGCCTGCTCCAGCGTCCGCGCGATGCCGCTGGCCGGCTGCTTCAGCCCCAGCCGATCGAGCAGGTCGCGGAACTTCTCCCGGTCCTCGGCCATCTCGATGGTGTCGACGGTGGTGCCGATGATGGGCAGGCCTGCCGCATGCAGCGCCCGGGCCAGATTGAGCGGCGTCTGGCCGCCCAACTGCACGATCACGCCATCCGGACGGATGCGGTCGGCGATGTTGAGCACGTCCTCGGCCGTAAGGGGCTCGAAGAACAGCATGTCGCTCGTGTCGTAGTCGGTGCTCACGGTCTCCGGATTCGAGTTCACCATCACGCTCTCGATGCCCATCTCACGGAGCGCGTAACTGGCGTGGCAGCAGCAGTAGTCGAACTCGATCCCCTGCCCGATGCGGTTGGGGCCGCCGCCCAGGATCATCACCCGCTTGCGGCCCGGCTCGGCCGGCCGCGTCTCGTCCTCGTCCTCCCACGTGGAGTAGTAGTAGGGCGTGCGGGCCTCGAACTCGGCGGCGCAGGTGTCGACTGCCTTGTAGGTGGCCACGATGCCGCGCCGCAGCCGCTCCTCCCGCACCTCCAGATCGGATGAGCCCAGCATCACCGCCAACTGCCGGTCGGAGAACCCGGCCTGCTTGGCCGCCCGCAGCACGCCGTCGTCGACAGCCGCCAGCGAGCCCAGCGTGCGCAGCAGGCTCTCCAACTCCACGAGTTGCTGCAACTGGTCGAGAAACCAGCGGTCGATGGCCGTGAGCTCGTGGAGTTCGTCGATCGTCATCCCGGCCTTGAAGGCGTAACGCAGGTGCCAGACCCGGTCCGGATCGGGCGTGGCCACCCGGGCACGGATCTCGTCGAGGGCCGGCTGGGCGGCACCACCCCAGAGGTCCTTGCCGTCGCAGCCGAACCCGAAGCTGCCCACCTCCAGGCCGCGCAGCGCCTTTTGGAAGGCCTCCTTGAAGGTGCGACCAATGGCCATCGTCTCGCCCACGCTCTTCATCTGCGTGGTCAGCCGGCTGTCGGCCTCGGGAAACTTCTCGAAGGCGAACCTCGGCACCTTCACCACCACGTAGTCGATGGAGGGCTCGAAGCAGGCCTTCGTCTTGCGGGTGATGTCGTTGGGCAGTTCGTGGAGCCGCCAGCCCACCGCGAGCTTGGCGGCGATCTTGGCGATGGGGAACCCGGTGGCCTTGCTGGCCAGGGCCGACGACCGGCTCACCCGCGGATTCATCTCGATGACGATCATGCGGCCGGTCCGCGGATCGACGGCGAACTGGATGTTGGAGCCGCCCGTCTCCACGCCAATGGCGCGGATCACGGCGAAGCTCGCGTCCCGCATCCGCTGGTACTGCCGGTCGGTGAGCGTCATGGCGGGCGCCACCGTGATCGAATCGCCGGTGTGCACGCCGCAGGGGTCGAAGTTCTCGATGGAGCAGATCACGACGGCGTTGTCGTCCGCGTCGCGCATCACCTCCATCTCATATTCCTTCCAGCCCAGAATCGACTCCTCGACGAGCACCTCGCCGACCGGCGACAGGTCGAGCCCGCGCTGCACCTTGGAGTCGAACTCCTCACGGTTGAAGGCCACGCCCGAGCCCGAGCCGCCCAACGTGAAACTAGGGCGGATCACCGCCGGCAGGCCGATCTCGGCGAGCACCTCGCGGCCCTCGGCCAACGTCTTCACGATCCGGCCACGGCAGGTCTCCAGCCCGATCTTCTGCATCGTGGCCTTGAAGATCTCGCGATCCTCGCCGCGCCGGATCGCCTCCGCCTTGGCGCCGATCATCTCCACGCCGTGCTTCGCCAGCACTCCGTGACGCTGCAACTCCATGGCCAGGTTGAGGGCCGTCTGGCCTCCCAGCGTGGGCAGCACCGCATCCGGCTTCTCGGCCTCGATCACCTTCTCCAGCGTCTGCCAGGTGAGCGGCTCGATGTACGTCCGATCGGCCGTGCCCGGATCGGTCATGATCGTGGCCGGATTCGAGTTCACGAGCACGACGCGATACCCGTCCTCGCGCAGGGCCTTGCAGGCCTGGGTACCGGAATAATCGAACTCGCAGGCCTGACCGATGACAATCGGCCCGGAGCCAATCAGGAGGATCGTGTGCAGGTCGTCGCGGCGGGGCATGGGGACTTTCGCGGTCGGAAAAAACAAATTTCCCGAAGGTAGCATCCCCGCCGCATTTCGTTCAACGAGCGGCTACAATTCGGCCGCCACGCCGCAGCCGCCCCCTCGGAGGCCCCATCATGTCCCTGGCCACGCCCGCCCTCGATGCCTGTCGCGACGCGCTGCCCGATGATCTCAAGGACATCCGGCTCAATCTCGCCGCCGTGCTCGCGGGCGAGAACCTGCAGCCGTCCCAGGCGCTGGGCGTGGCCCTGGCGGCGGCCCGCTTTGTGCGGGCGGCGCGACTGACCGCCGCCCTGGAAGCCGACGCCCGTGGCGGCCTGGGCGAAGCGGCCGCGGCGGTCGTCTCCGACGCCATGGCCGCCGCCGGCCTGATGGCCATGAACACGGTCTACTACCGGTTTCGGCACATGCTCGGCAAGGAAAGCTACCAGGCCCGTTCACCGCGGCTGCGGATGAGCCGCATGGCCCAGCCGGCGACCTCGAAGGCCGACTTCGAGCTCATGAGCCTGGGCTGTGCCGCACTGGCCGGCTGCGAGGCGTGCATCAGGAACCACGAGGCCAGCCTCGTGCACCTGGGCGTCGGCGAGGAAGCCTGCCACGACGCGGTGCGGATCGCGGCCGTCGTCAACGCGACCGCCGTGGGCCTGGGGTGAGGAACGCGCCCGCCCGGTGGCGTCGGGAGGGGGGCTTCCCGGGAACACCCGTCGCGCAGGTCGGGCGTGCCCATGCCCCATCGCCGGACGTTCGCCTCAGGCATCCTGCCTGACGCTCACTGCATGTCCGCTGCGCTTCGCCATCCCGGCTCCGCTTGCTCCCATAGCCCGGCTCCCGGGGCACTGGCACCCCTCCCGTGACCTGATCCAGCCGGGGCGCGTTCGTGCGGTTGCCCGACGGCATCGTTTTCAAGCCGCCATCGCGACCGCGGTTTCGAGGAGTCAGGCTCGCCGCTCTTCAGATGGCAGTTTCGGCCGGGATATCAACCCTCAAAAACTGCAGTCGTCGAAGCTACGCGAGTTCGCGCAGGTAGTCGAGCGTGTAAATGCCGCTCGAGTGCCCGTCCGAGAATTCGATCGCATAGGCGTACTGCCCGACGGGGCGCATGCCGGTGATGGCCAGCGGCGCGAGCTCCTCCGGCGCGAGCACCGGCAACAGGGCGGGCTGCACCGGCTGCACGCGCCGCTCCCGACAGGTGGCGCAGGGGCAGGCGTCGCGCAGCAGGCGGGGCGTGTAGATGGCCGTGCGGCCGTCGCTCCAGATGATCTCGATCGCGCCCGCTGGGCTCCCGGCATCGACGCGGCGGATGGCGGTGGGGACAGGCTGGCTCATGCGTCGCCCTCACTACGGCCGCGCAGGTCGACGATGCGCCGCCCTTTGCCCTCGAAACGCGGCAGGCTGCCGGCCGGCACCGCCGTGACGTCCACTCTCATCCCCAGCCGCACGCGGAACTCGGCGGCCACGCGCTCGGGCGCCCCGAGCCGGTCCTCGATCTCGACCGCCAGTTCGTCGAGGCTTTCCCGGGTCGACAGCGTGACCCGGTATTCGACCACCTCGGGAAAGCTGCGCACGATGTCATCGATGGCACCGGGAAACACGTTCACGCCGCGCACCACCAGCATGTCGTCGCTGCGGCCGAGGATGCCCCCGGCCAGCCGCACCCACGGGCAGGCGCCCGCGGCCACGTCGGCGTCGCTGGCCCACGTGGGCCGCACCACGTCGCCGGTGCGGTAGCGGATCACCGGTGCCCCGACGCGGCCCAGCGTGGTGAGCACCAACTCCGCAAGTTCCCCAGGCGCGGCGGCGGCCCCCGTCTCCAGGGAGAGGAACTCGGGATGGAACCAGGGCTCGAGGACGTCGACGCCGCCGCCCCGCAGGTCGCCGCTGCCCCAGGGCCCCACCTCCGTGGCGCCGCAGTGGTCGAGCACGTCGGCTCCCCACGCCTCGGCGATCCGGGCCCGTGTGGCCGGCACGGACCCGCCGGGTTCCCCGGCCACGATCACCAGTCGCACCGCCATCTGCGTGGTGTCGATCTTCTCCTCCCGGGCCACCTCGGCCATGTGCAAGGCGTAACTGGGCGTGGCCACGAGCACCGTCGCCTGCAGGGTGCGGGCCAGGTGCAGCCGGGACAGGCTCGACATGCCGCCGCCCGGGATGGTCAGCGCCCCGCGGCGTAGCGTCGCGTCGAAGCCGCTCCAAAACCCCGCGTAGGGGCCGAACGACGAGGCCACCAGCACGCGGTCGCCGGCCACCACGCCAGCGCGGTCGAGCACCTCCCGCCAGCACTCCATCCACCATTCCCAGTCCTCGGCCGTGTCGAACACGGGCAGCGGACGCCCATGCGATCCGCTCGTCTGGTGGTAGCGAGCGTAGCGTGCGGTCGGCCAGGTGAGGTTCGCCGGGAGGCCGGTCTGCGCCGCCCCCGCCACGAGCTCCTCCTTGAAGGTGAAGGGCCACTCGGTGAGTTCGTCGAGCGAGTCGATCGCCGTGGCCGCGTGCAGGCGGGCCAATTTGGCCGCGTAGAAGGCGTTGTGAGGGAGGATTTCGCGAAGCAAGGCCTGCAGGCGTTCGAGCTTGAGCGCGTCGATCATGGCGCGCGTGGTCGGACGGGCGGACGTGTGCATGCCGGGATTATGGCACGCCCAGGCCGGGGATGCCCTGCGCCGGAGCGTTTCGCGGCGGCGGCTGCAGGCCCGGCAGAGGACTGGGCGTGGCGGGCGGCGGCAGTCCCTGGGCCGGCCCCGGCAGCGGTTGCGGCACGTACTGCTGCAGCGGCGGAACAGCCGGCGGTGGGGCGGGTATCGGCTGCACTGCGGCGGGCGCTGGCGGCGGCACTGCGGCCGCGGGGGGTGGCAGGCTGCCCGCGGCCCGTCGCGCCTGCTCGGCCCGGGCCACCACCAGGTCGGGTGGCAGCGACGCGGCGGGCACCATCGACAGGTCGACGACACGCTCGTCGCGGATCTCCCAGGGAATGAGGTTCTCGCTGACGAAGTCGAGCGGAAAGATCTCGTACCAGGGCAGCGGGAACGGCTGCCGCACGGTGAGCGTCTCGTAGCCGTCCTTGACGAGGCGGATCTTTCGCGTGCCGTAGTAGACGAAGTCGTGCGACACCGGCGCAGTGCCGATCTGGTAGTCGTCCACGTAGACGAGCGCGCCGGGCGGGTTGCTGCGGATCGTCATGCGGCGCTGCACACAGCCGGAAGCCGCAGCCACACCGCAGGCCGCCAGGAGCAGTGCCGGCCACGGCGGCGCACGGCGGCGCGCGGGCCGGGCGGCGGCGGCGGTGGCTGGGCCGGAACGCATGGTGGGACAATAGGCCGCCAACCGGGCGGCCGCCAGAGCAGCCAGGTTTGCGCAGATTCCGGCGCCGGGTCCGGACCACCGAAACCTTCGGGCATCGTGAGGCGACCGTGGACCACGTGCCGCAGCGCCGCAACGCTTTCGCCAACGACGGCAAAAACCCGCTGCTTTTTCCCTCACGCAGCGGCTGAAAAGGCCCGGGGGTGGCTTTTTCCACGGGCCGTTAGACTCTGTACCCTACGGTGTGTCGTTCTCCTGCTGACCCCTGGCCCCGGGGCCCCACGCGTGGCATCAGTCACCAGCCTCGAGTACTGCGAGCTCACTGACGTCGGCCGCCGCCGCGCCAACAACCAGGACTCCAAGGCCGTCCTGGCCCCGTGGAGCCGCGACCAGTACCGGCGCCGCGGCTGGCTGTTCCTCGTCGCCGACGGCATGGGAGCGCACGCGGCCGGCGAGACGGCCAGTGCCATGGCCTCGGAACTGGTGCCGCTGGCCTACGAGAAGAAGGCCTCCCACTCTCCGCCGCTCGCCCTCCACGAGAGCATCGAGCACGCCAACACCGAAATCCACACCCGCGGCGAGAGCGCCGCGGACCTCAAGGGGATGGGCACCACATGCACGGTGCTGGCGCTGGTGCCACGCGGTGTCATCGTGGGTCACGTGGGGGACAGCCGCGCCTATCGCGTGCGCGGCCCGACGATCGAACAGCTGACTCGCGACCATTCACTGGCCTGGGAGATGGAGGCGGCGCGCGGACCTGGTGACGACGCGGGGCCGACCCCCCCCAAGAACATCATCACCCGCTCGATGGGGCCGCATGCCCACGTCACCATCGACCGCGAAGGGCCTTTTCCCGTTGAGTCGGGCGACGTGTTCGTACTCTGCAGCGACGGCCTCTCGGGGCAGGTCAGCGACCAGGAAATCGGGCTCCTGGCCCGTCAACTCCCTCCCACCGAGGCCGGTGCGGCGCTGCTGGGCCTGGCGCTGCTGCGCGGGGCACCGGACAACGTCACCCTGATCGTGGCCCGCGCGGGCGACAGGGAAGTATCGAAGACCTCGTTGGCCAACACGCCATGGCCGCTGAGCGAGCCCGATGCAGGCGAGAAGGTTCCGCAACCGCTGCCCTGGAAGATGCTGGCGGTCGCGGCAGTCAGCCTGCTCGGCGCGCTGATGGTGAACCCCTGGAGTGGCTTGGTGAAGCAGGATGGTCAGGACGGACTGCTCACGTCCCTGCTCGGGGAGCAGATGGCTCGGGCCGTGGGATTCGTATCCTGCTTGGGCATGGCGGTCGTATGCCTGGGGGCGCTGCTGACGGCGCTGATGGGCTTCCTGGTCCCTGCCAGCGGGCGGGTGCGGGTGCTGCCTGCCGGCGCCCGGCTGGGAGCGGGACCGTATCGCCGGTACGACTGCAGCCCCTCGGCAGCGCTCCTGGAAGGCCTGCTCTCCGGCATGAACGCGGCGGCGGCCAGCCTCTCCTCCGGCGACCGGCAGCGGATGCTGGCCCACGCCGAATCCGCCCGGCAGCGGATCGCGGCCGGCGACCTGGCGGCGGCCCTGCGTGATACCGCCAGCGCGATCGCCGTCTATCGGGCCTGGGTGGACGCATCGCGGAACGACGAGACCGTGCGCGGACCGGCCAATCGCCGCTGAAAACGCTCTGCCGGCCCCCCCGCCGCCGCCGCTACACTCCCGCGGCCATGAAGATCATATCCCGGTACGTGCTCAGCGAACTGCTCCAGGTGTTCCTGGTGGCGCTCACGGCACTGACGTTGTTCATGCTCGTCGTCGGGCTGGTGAAGGAGGCGCAGCAGCAGGGGCTGGGCCTCCTGCAGATCCTCATGCTCGTGCCCTACGTGCTGCCCGAAGCGATGCGCTTCGCGGTGCCGGGCACGATGCTGTTCGCCGTGGCCAGCGTGTTCGGCCGCATGTCGGCCAGCAACGAGGTCACCGCGCTCAAGGCCGCCGGCGTCACGCCGCTGGCGCTGATCTGGCCGGCGGCGGCCCTGGCCATCGTGGTTAGTTTCGTGTCGGTGTGGCTCAACGACGTGGCCGTGTCCTGGGGCCGCGACGGGGTGCGCCGCGTCGTGATCAACAGCGTGGAGGAGATCATCTACGGGCGGCTGCGGCAGCAGCGGTCGTACAGCACCGCGCAGATCTCGATCAACGTCAAGGCCGTGGATGGCCGGCGGCTGATCCGTCCCACGCTCACGTTCCAGTCTGACGCCAACGCCGCTCCGGCGACCGTGTCGGCGGCCGAGGCCGAATTGCGGGCCAACGCGGCCAACGGCACGCTGGTGGTCACCTTCCGCGACGGCACGCTGCACATGGGGGATTACACGGCCTCGTTTCCCGACACCATCGTCCGCGAGGTGCCGCTCGACGCCGTGAGCCGCAAGAGCACCGTCTCCACCAGCCCGTCGGAGATCGCCATGGCCGACTTCGGCAAGGCCCGGCGCGAGCAGGTGGCCCGCATCGACCGCGTCCAGCAAGTGGCCGCCGGCAGGACGGCGCTGGCGATCGTCACCGGCCACATGGAACTGACAACGCCGGCCTGCACCGAGGGGGAACGGCAGTCGATCGCCTACGAGCGTGGCCGGCTCAACCGCATCATCATGGAGCCCTGGCGACGCTGGGCCAACGGGTTCAGTTGCCTGTGCTTCGTGCTGGTGGGGGCCCCGATGGCAATCCGCATGCGCAACGCCGACTTCCTCACCAGCTTCTTTCTCTGCTTCCTACCCATCCTCGTCGTCTACTACCCGCTGTTCATGCTGGGCGTCGATCAGGCGAAGCGAGGTGCCGTTCCTCCGGCGGCGGTGTGGATGGGCAACCTGCTCATCGCCCTGTGGGGCTGGTGGCTGCTGCGCAGCGTCGTGCGGCGTTAGCTTCGGCTTTCGGCTCCCCGCGGAGCGCACGCGTCCCGTGTGACGGGGCTGCCCGCGCACGGCGAGGACTCGTGCCGACCGAAGCACGACGCGAGTGGCGGAGCATGGCCGCGCGGGGCGGTTTGCTCCCGCGCTGAAATCTGGCACAATTCGCCTCCCGTCCCCGTTCCCCGTGCCAGGAGCCACGCCATGCCCCGTCCCGTCACGCTGTTCACCGGCCAATGGGCCGATCTGCCGCTCGAGGATCTCGCACGCAAGGCCCGCGAATTCGGTTACCAGGGGCTCGAGCTCGCCTGCTGGGGCGACCACTTCGACGTGGGCCGGGCCCTCTCCGAGAGCGGCTACTGCGCCGCCAAACGCGACGCCCTGGAGCGGCATGACCTCTCCGTATACGCCATATCCAGCCACCTCGTCGGCCAGGCTGTGTGCGACCGCATCGACGAGCGGCACAAGTCGATTCTGCCGCCCCACGTGTGGGGCGACGGCGATCCCGCGGGGGTCAACCGCCGTGCCGCCGAGGAGATGAAGAACACCGCACGAGCGGCGCAGAAACTGGGCGTGTCGGTGGTCAACGGATTCACGGGCTCGTCGATCTGGCACCTCCTCTACTCGTTCCCGCCGGTGCCCGACTCGATGATCGACGCCGGCTTCGCCGAGTTCGCCGAGCGCTGGCATCCGATCCTCGACGTGTTCGCCGAGTGCGGCGTGCGCTTCGCGCTGGAGGTGCATCCCACGGAGATCGCCTTCGACATCTTCACGGCCCAGCGGGCCCTGGAGGCCCTGGGCCGGCGCGAGGAGTTCGGCTTCAACTTCGACCCCAGCCACCTCCACTGGCAGGGCGTCAGTTCCGTGGAGTTCATCCGCACGTTCCCCGACCGCATCTACCACGTGCACATCAAGGATGCCATCGTCACGCTCAACGGACGGTCGGGCATCCTCGGCAGCCACATCAACTTCGGCGACCCGCGCCGAGGCTGGGATTTCCGCTCGCCGGGCCGCGGCGGCGTCGACTTCGAGGAGATCATCCGCGCCCTCAATCAGGCCCGCTACCAAGGCCCGCTCTCCGTGGAGTGGGAGGACTGCGGCATGGATCGCGAGCACGGCGCCGCCGAGGCCGCCCGGTTCGTGAAGAATCTCGACTTCTCGCCGAGCAACCGGGCCTTCGACTCCGCATTCGCCGAAGAGGCGTGACCAGCAGCGAGACCACGATGAGGGCCGCGATGCGGCGTGATCCAGCAGCCGCCGCGCGGTGCATCGCGGCCTGGCTGGCGGCCTGGGCCGTCGTCGCGCCGGCGCCGGCCGCCGATCCCGTGGTGGCCACGGCCGATGCGACGTTCACCGCGGCTGCCGCCGATCTGACGCGGCGGGCGGAAGCCACCGGCAACGCAGAACTCACGGCCCTGATCCGCGGCTGGCACCTGCCTGCGGAGCTCGACCGGCAACACGCGCTGGCGCTGCCCGCGCGGCTGGAAACACCGGTCGCGGTCGACAGCGAAGCAGAGACCGCGATCTGGGAGGATTTCGTCGCCGCCCGACGCGACCGCGCGGCAGCCCTGTTCGGAGCGGCCCGGGCTGGGGCGGCGGGTCCGGGCACGACCGGCGCGACCCAGCCGCCATCACGCGATTGCAGCGCCACGATCTCGCTCCTGTACCGCGTGCTGCGCGATGATCCGGATCACGAGACGGCACGGAAGGCGGCCGGCTGGGTGCGGCGCGGCGATCGCTGGGTGTCGCCCCAGGCGGCCCGCCGGCTCGACAAGGGAGAGGAATACGACCCCGCCTACGGCTGGCTGCCGCGGGGCCGGTTGGGCCGATATCGTGCCGGCGAGCGTCACGAGCGCGGCCGCTGGATGACGGCAGCGGAGGATGAGGCCCGGATGCTGCCGGTCGACCGCGGCCGCAGGTTCGAGACCGACCACTGGGAAATCCTCTCCACCGCACCGCTCGAGGACACGGCCGGCTTGGCCGCCCGCCTGGAGGAGACCCGCCAGGCATGGCAGCAGGTATTCGGCGGCTTCGGCATCGATCCGCGCGAACTGGCCGGGCGGATGCAGGGCCGCGGCCATGCCGGCGCTCACGAGCCGTTCGCCGCCGTATTCTGCCGCGACCGCGAGCAGTACGTGGCCGAACTCCTGAAGCTCGAGCCCACGATCGGCAGAACCAACGGCATCTACTGGGCGCCGACCGCCACGGCCTGGTTCTACAACGAGCCGGCCGGCGCGGCCGTCCCGGGCGCGGAAGCCGCCGACGGCCCCGGCGGCATCGAGGCCTTCACGGTGCACCACGAAGCCACGCACCAACTGTTCGCGGAAACGCGGCCCGAGTTCCGGCGGACGGCCCGCAGCGCGGGGGAACGATGTGGCTTCTGGGCGATCGAGGCGGCGGCCTGCTACATGGAGACGATCCGGCCGATGCCCTGGGGTTGGACCGTGGGTGGGCGCGACGCGGGCCGCGTCCCGGCGGCGCGGGAACGGCTCCTGGAGGACGGCTTCTACGTGCCGCTCGCCGACCTCGGCGCCATGGGCCGCGCCGAATTCCAGGCGGACGGGCGGCTGCGGAGCATCTACAGCCAGTTGGGCGGGCTGGCCGACTTCTTCATGAACGCCGGCCGTGGCCGCTACCGTGAGGCGTTCGTGAAATACCTCGGCAGTCTCTACGCGGGCAGCGCCGACGCCGATACCCTGGCCCGGCTCTGCGGGCGCACCTACGGCGAGCTCGACCAGGAATACCGGCGCCACATCTCGCAGTGACGACCGTCCGACCGCGTTGACGGCCCTGCGCAGGGGCTTCTACACTCGCCGCCACCACGCCCAAGAACCGCCTCCGGAGACACCATGGCCGCCCCCTCCGCTCCCGCACACGACCTCGACCGGCTCGCCATCGACACGATCCGCACCCTTTCCATGGACGCCGTGGAGGCCGCCAAGAGCGGCCATCCAGGCACGCCGATGGCTCTGGCGCCCGTGGCTTTCGCCGTGTGGAAGGACTTTCTGCGCTACGACCCGGCCGACCCCGCCTGGCCCAACCGCGACCGCTTCGTGCTCTCCTGCGGCCATGCGTCGATGCTGCTCTACTCGCTCATCCATCTGGCCGGCATCCGGCGCACGGACGGCACCCCTGCCGTGTCGCTCGACGAGATCCGTCGTTTCCGCCAACTCGACAGCGTCTGCGCCGGCCACCCCGAACAGCACATGACCGCCGGTATCGAGACCACCACCGGGCCGTTGGGCCAGGGCTGCGGCAACTCCGTGGGCATGGCCATGGCCGCGAAGTGGCTGGCGGCCCGCTACAACACCCCCGGGCATGTGCTCTTCGACTACGACACCTACGTGCTCTGCAGCGATGGCGACCTGATGGAAGGAGTGGCCGCCGAGGCCGCGTCGCTGGCCGCCCATCTCGGCCTGGCCAACCTGTGCTGGATCTACGACGACAACTCGATCACGATCGAGGGCGAGACCCACCTCGCCTTCACGGAGGACGTGGGGAGGCGGTTCGAGGGGCTCGGTTGGCGGATCGAACGTGTCGCCGACGCCAACGACATGACCGCCCTGAAACAGGCGCTGCAGGCCTTCAAGGACGAGGACCGCAGGCCCACGCTGATCATCGTCAAGAGCGTGATCGGCTACGGCGCGCCGAAGAAGGCCGGGTCTCATGAATCGCACGGCGCGCCCCTGGGCGCCGACGAGATCAAGGGGGCCAAGGCGGCCTACGGCTGGCCAGTGGACGCGCAGTTCCTGGTGCCATCCGAGGTGCCCGGGCACTTTGCCGACACCGTGGGCGCGCGCGGCCGCGAAGCCCACGAAGCCTGGCGGCGCACACGGGCCGACCAGGCCAAGTCCCACGCCACGCTGGCGACGGAACTGGCCGATTTCCTTGCCGGCCGACTGCCCGCAGGCTGGGACGCCACGATTCCCTGCTTTCCCGCTGATGCCAAGGGGCTGGCCAGCCGCGTTTCCAGCGGCAAGGTGATCCAGGCCCTGAGTGCCTGCGTGCCCTGGTTCCTGGGGGGGTCGGCCGATCTCGCCCCGTCGACGATGACGCTCGTGCCGGGCGCCGGCGAATTCGGCCCCGGCTCGTACGGCGGCCGCAACTTTCACTTCGGCATCCGCGAGCACGGCATGGCGGCCGCCTGCAACGGCATGGCGCTGTCCGGTCTGCGACCCTACTGCGCCACGTTCTTCGTGTTCCTCGACTACCTGAAGCCGTCGCTGCGGCTCTCGGCGCTCGGGCAGTTGGGCGTGATCTACGTGCTGACCCACGATTCCATCGGGCTCGGGGAGGACGGCCCCACCCATCAGCCGATCGAGCAGTTGGCCAGCGCCCGTGCGGTGCCGGGGCTGTCCGTGTTCCGGCCGGGTGACGCGAACGAGGTGGCCGAGACCTACCGCGTGGTGATGCGCCGCCCCGACCGTCCCGCCGTGCTCGTGCTGTCGCGGCAGAACATCCCCACGCTGGACCGTGCCACGCACGGCCCAGCGACCGGCGTGGCGCGGGGCGCCTACGTGCTCAAGGACGCGGCCGGCACGCCGGACTGCATCCTGATCGGCACCGGCAGCGAGGTGCAGGTGTGTCTCGACGCCGCCGCCACGCTGGCCGCCGAGGGCGTGCAGGCCCGGGTGGTGAGCATGCCGAGCTGGGACCTGTTCGCCGAGCAGGACGACGCCTATCGGGAAAGCGTGCTGCCGCAGGCGGTGACCGCGCGGGTGGCCTGCGAGGCGGCCTGCGGATTCGGCTGGGAGCGCTGGCTCGGACCACGCGGCGTGTTCGTGGGCATGACGGGCTTCGGAGCCTCCGCCCCGGCACCGACGCTGTACGCCCACTTCGGCATCACGGCCGCAGGCGTGGCCAGCGCGGCCAAGCGACTGCTGGCCACGACCTGACCGCCAAGAATCCCGGCGCTTGAGTGGAGAGGCCCGCCGCTACGGCTGGTGGTGCGAGTCACCGATCACGGCGTCGTCGAGATCCTTGCCGGCGCGACTTTCACCGTCGTGATTGCGGTACAGATGATCGTCGCGATGCAGCGACTCGACCCGGTGGGTCTCGACGTGGCCATCCTCGAAGAGCACGTGGTGGATGCCCTCTGGATGATTGCTGCTCGCCTCGCCACCTTCGTCGGGGGCGTCGGCCATGAGCGGATGATGGGCCCGCCGCAGGTTGCGGTTGGGCTGGAGCACACCGGCGGCATCGCGGTGTCCGAGCGTGTACCCGTAATCTCCCCCCATCGACCGCACGAGTTCATCGAACTGGGGCGTGCCCATCGCCGCCCGCAACTCGTCCAGCGTCGGCACGCGGTGCCCGCCGCGCCGGGCGAGGGCCGAATCGGGCACGAGCAGCACGCCGTCGTCGGCGACCAGGCGGTGTTCGGACACGAGCGTCGGGGCGTAGATCCCGGCCCGCGACAACGGCCCCGACTCGGGAGGCGTGGGGTAGATGCGGTGTGCTTCCGCGTATTCCTGCAGTTTCGCCGAAACCTGTTGCAGATTGCGCCTGGCCCGCAGGGCCCGCGACTGGGCCACCGAGTCGAGCAGCAGCGGCGCCACCAGGATGCAGGCCGCCAGTGCCGAGGCGGCGATGATGGCCCGATCGAGCCATTGCCGCCCTCGGGCCGGCACCCAGCGGCCGTCGTGAGCGGCCGCTGACGGTCGCGGCTTCGGCCGCACCGGATCCGCCGCGGTCTGCGCGGCCACGAACTGCAGCGTGCGCGCCGCCAGCCCCGCCGGCGCCGGCGCGGGGCGGCGATCCCGTTCCAGCGGCCTGATGGCCCGCCGCAGGATTTCCAACTGGCGTCGCAGGCCCGGCCCCTGATCGGGATCCACGAGCGCGGTCTCCACGCGGCGCGATTCCGCGTCGTCGAGCGCCTCGAGCAGGTAGCCGACAAGCTCTTCTTCTCGCATGTCGGGCCTCACGTGTTCCACCTGGTCATCGGTCGTCTCCCGTCACTCGGCGCTGCCGGCCGCACTCCTGCCGCTCCGCTGCCACGACTCGTTGAGCCGCAGCAACGCCGCGTGGAGTCGGCTCTTCACAGTGCCCACCGGAATCCCCAAAACGTCCGCCGCCTCTCGGTATTTCATGCCTTGGTGGTACACGAGCATCAGGGCGCCCCGCAGCGGCTCGGGAAGTTCGGCGACGGCCGCTCGAACCCAGTCCCGGGCCTCGTCGTCCTCCATCTGCTCGTCGGCCGTGCGGCCCGCCCCGGCCAGCATCTCCACGATCGACCCCACCTCGTCCTCGCCCCCCGTGCGATGGTCGAGGCTCACCATGCGGTGACGGCGGTTGCGACGCTGTGCGTCGATCGCCTGGTTGGTCGCAATCGTGTAGAGCCAGGGCCTGAACCGGCGGCCATCCTCGAACTGCTCCCTCTTGAGGTGAACCTGCAAAAACGTGGCTTGGAACACATCGTCCGCCATCTCGGCGCTGCCGAGATAGCGGCGAAGGTAGTTGAACAACTCGCGTTCGTACCGGTGCACGAGCGACTCGAATGCTGCACCGTCGCCACGATCGCGGCAGCGGCGCAGCAACTCCTCGTCGGAAAGCCCGCCGGCCGCCCCCCCACCGCTTTCGGGGGAGGGGTCCGGCGGAGAACCGCTGGAGCGAGTGTCGTGCAGATCCATGAGTGGTACGGCGACCGGTGCCGGAGGGTTCGGCGGGGCTCGGGGAGCGCGCGGATCCGCACGACGCCCCTGCGGCGAGTATAGCCGCAGGGTTGCCCGTCGGGCCGAACCGGGCCACCAGCCCGGCCCGCAGCAGCGGAGGTTTGACTTTTCCCGGCCCATGGCCGAAATTCCGCGGAAATCATGCCGCGACAGCATTCCTACCGATGGGCGACCCCGGGTGACGCCAACGCCTTTTTCGGGCTCGCCATCGACAACCTGGCCGTGCTCGTGCTCACGGTCTCACTGCTGGCTGCCGCGTTCGGCTATCCCGCCCAGTTCGCCCTCTCCCACCTGGTGCCAGGCACCGCCGTGGGAGTGGTGATCGGCGACGTGCTGTTCACCTGGATGGCCTTCCGGTTGGCCCGGCGCACCGGGCGGACCGACGTCACGGCCATGCCCCTCGGCCTCGACACTCCCAGCACCTTCGGCATGGTGTTCTTCGTGATCGGACCGGCCTTCAAGGCGGCCCAGGACACGGGGCTCGACGCCGAGACGGCCGCCCGCCACGCCTGGCATGTCGGCATGTGCGCGATCGTCGCCAGTGGCGTGTTCAAGATCGCCTGCGCTCCGCTGGCGGGATTGGTCCGCCGGATCGTTCCCCGGGCGGCCCTCCTCGGCAGCCTCACCGCCATCGCGCTGGCCCTGATCACGTTCCTGCCGGTCCTGGAAATCTTCACGGTGCCGGTCGTGGGGCTGGTCTCGCTGGGCATCGTGCTGGCCAGCCTGACAGCACACATTCCCGCGCCGCTGCGCATTCCGGGGGCGCTCGCCGCGCTGGGCGCCGGGGTCCTCGTCCACGTCGCCGGCGGCTGGCTGGGGGTGATTCCCCAGGCCACGGCCCACGCCACGATCGACGCGGCGGCGGCGCTGTGGCCGGTCGAATGGCTGTCCGCCCTGCGGCTGGAGTGGCTGGATGCCTGGGCAGACACCGTCCGCTACCTGCCGATCGTGATCCCCTTCGCCCTGGCCACGGTGGTGGGCGGCATCGATTGCACGGAGAGCGCCGCCGCGGCCGGCGACGAGTACCACACCGGCCGCGTGATCGCGGTGGAAGGGATCGCGACGATCATCGCGGGCGCCTGCGGCGGCGTCATCCAGACCACTCCCTACATCGGCCATCCCGCCTACAAGGCGATGGGCGGCCGTGCCGCCTACACGCTGGCGACCGCCGCCTTCATCGGGGCCGCCGGCCTGTCGGGCACCTTCGCCTACCTCTACGAGGCTCTGCCCGGCCCGGCGCTGGTGCCGATCCTCGTGTTCGTGGGCCTGGAGATCACGGCGCAGAGCTTTCACGCCACACCGCAGAAGCACTATCCGGCGGTGGCCCTGGCCTGCGTGCCGGCGCTGGCGGCGCTGGCGAAGATCCAGTCCGACAAGGTGCTGGCGGCCGGCGCCACCCCGGGAGCCGACCTGGCCCGGGAACTGTTCTCCGTGCGGATCGTCTCCGCGGGCTTCATCGTCACCAGCCTGCTGTGGGCCGGCATGCTGGCGGCGCTGCTCGACCGCAAACTGCTTCCCGCCGCCTGCTGGGCGCTGGCCGCGGCGGCCTGCGCCGCCTGCGGCGTGATTCATTCGCCGTTCCCCGACGGCCGCATGTTCCCGCCCTGGGCCGTGGGTGACCTGCCGCTGGAGGCCGCGGGCCGCGGGCCACACGATCTGGCCGCCGCCTATGCCCTGCTGGCGGCCGTGTTCGCCGCCTGGGCCGCCTCCCGCAGCAGAGCCGAACGATCCTGACGGTGGCGCGGCACGCGACGCCGGCTACTCCAGCCCGTAGGCACCGGCCACCGGCAGGTCGATGCCGCTGCGACTGGCGAACTGGGTCCGCGACAGGAATCGCGGCTCGAGATTGAACGTCACGCCCACGTTGTTGCGGCTGTAGTCGACGTTGAAGCCGAACGTCATCAGGAACGACTCGCCGATGCGCACGAGCTGGAAGTTCTGGCCGATGTTGTTACCCGTGAGGTTGAGCGCCGTGCCGAAGGAACTGGCCCACTTGGGGCTCATGCGATAGGTGTACGAGCCGGTGAGAACGGCGGCGTTGATCGGCCCGCCGAACTCGTTGAACCCAATGTAGAAGCTGCCGCGCGGGGTGCGGCTGAGCAGCGCTCCCACCGTATAGAGCTGCTGGCCACCGCTGAAGAAATCGACGTCCGCCGTGGAGAACACCGTGGTGCGGTCGCCTACGTGCCAGCGGAAGTCGTACTGCCAGAGGCCCATCGTCTGCCCGAAATTCTGGCTCGTCGTGGGGAACAGCTCGCCGTCCACGTCGAACGTGATCCAGTCGATGATGCGCCGGTTGCCCAGCGGGCCGCGTTTCGTCTGCCAGCGCTGCCGGGCCGCGAGCCGGAACACGGTGAGATCGTTGGCGATCTCGGTGGGACCGGTCACCCAGCTTGCCATGCCGCGGCGCACCAAGTAGGTGCGCGGGTCGTACTTGTTGCCGGGGCCGAAGATGTAGGGCGCGCCCAGCGGGGGCACGGTGCCCGGCACGGCCGCCGTGGCGCCGTAGTCCCAATAGGGAATATTGCGCCGGTACTGGTTGATGGTGTCGTCGTCGATCTGGTCGTAGAGGGGGAATTGCGACACGTCCTGGGTGGCGTTGGCGTAGGAGAACTCCGCCTCCCAGACGACCTTGTGCGCCAGCCCGTGCAGGTTCCAGAACTGGCTCTCGACCGCGTTGTCGGCGGTCCACATCGGCAGGCTGGAACGGATGCCCGCCTGCCCGTAGGCCCGGTTGATGGGCGTCTGCGACAGCCCCTCGCCCCAGTGCGCCAGTTCGCCGAGGGCGTAGGGTACGATCTTCACCGCGCCGGCCTGGAACGGCAGGTCGATTTCCTGCCGGGTCGCCAGCCGCTCGCCGATGACGTCGCTTTCATACGGCAGCAGCGTCCAGAAGCCCTTCGTCTGTCCCTGGGTCGGCGTCTGCGGCAGGCTCTGGCGGGCGTACGACACGCTCGAGTGCTCGTACCACGACAGGGCGTCGTTCACCAGCGGCTGCGCCATCCAGTAATGGTCGAGCCGCGGCCACCACTCGGTCTGCGTGAAGAAGGGATTGACGCGCACGCTGCTGAGGAGCCGCAGTTCCCGGTTCTCCACCGGCCGCCGCAGGTCGAGCCAGGTACGTTGCTCGTAGCCCTCCTCCCACTCCGCCTCGTAGTACTCCTCGAGGAAATTCATGTCGCTGATCCAGCCGGCGGTGCCCCGCAGCTGCCAGCCGCCGAACAGGCTGTCGGTCGTGCCGCCGATATCCTGGCGGTGCCGCCAGAAGGAGCGGCCCCGGAAGGTGCGCTGCGGATAGCCGGGGTAGGTGAGGTTGCGGCGATTGAGGCCCACGTTGTCGATGCCGTCGTCGCCCACGAACCAGGCGTCGAGATCGCCGCTGGCCGGCGTGCCCAGGCCGAGGAAACCGGGACGGTTGTAGAGCAGCGACGTGCCGCCGCCGGGTCCGCGCTTGCTCAGGTAGTCGATGTCGAAGTCCCAGTCGACGCCGTCCGGAGGCCGCCGCCAGCCAAACACCTGGAAGGCATCCCAGCCCGTCAGCACCTGCGTGCCGAAGATGCGGTCGTTCTTCACCTGCAGGTCGTTGATGTAGAAGGTGGGCTTCTTGGCATTGGTGGCCAGCACCGGCCACCAGAGCACGGGCACCCCGCCCAGCGTCACCGTGTTGCCGCGGCTGCTGATGAACTGCTGGTGCTCCACGGCCGGCTCGCCGCTGGCGGGATCGACGAGCGGCTGCCCGTACGGGCCGGGGATCGGCACCTGCTCGTCGGTGAACTCCAGTTCCCGCGACCGGAACTCCCAACTGGGCACGCCAAGGCGGCTGGATGTGAGGCCGGTTTGCTGGGCCACGAAGCGGCTGCGGTCGACCTGCCGGAGCACGTCGGCGCGAAGTCGCACGGCGCCCGAGTAGTTGTCGACCGGCGTCAGCACCGTCGCCCCCGTGATCACGCCGCTCGACCGTGGCACGTCGTAGAACATGTTGGCCGCCTCCACCACCCGCTGCCCCTGGCGGAAGATGACGTTCCCTTCCATGTAGAGTTCGAGCGGCACGTCGGCGGCCTGCGTTCCGCCGCCGTCGAGGTCGGGCTGGGCCTGTCCGCGGGTCCAGATCACGAGCCGGTCGCTGGAGATGTCGAGCGGTCCGGCAGGATCCACGCCGTCGATGACGAGATTCACGCCGGAGTTGATCACGGCGATCCACTCGTTGCCCGCAGGACTGGGATACCACTTCACGGCCAGCGGCACGCTCGACCTGGGGAAGGCACGGAGGCGGCGGCCGGGGGGCGCGGCGGCCACCTGGGGCACGGCCGGGCCGCCGAACTCGCTGAACTGGGCCTGCTGCACCTGAGGCTCCGCGGATGCCTCGGCCGGAGCATCGTAGACGGGCGGTGTGCCGGTCGTGGCCACGACGCTGGCGAAATCGAGCCGCGGATCACGCAGCGTCCAGAAGCGTCCCGCCCAACGCGGCCCGCGCACGCTCGACGTGCCCGTCGCCTCCTCGCCGGCCCGCGTGCGCACGGTGACGTCTCCCGCCATGCGCACGATCACACCGCGGGCTCGCGGCAGGACATGCTCGTCGGGCTCATCCCCTTCCGCCGCCTGTTCGATCCACACCACCGCCTCGTGTGCCGCGGCTTCGGTCGATCCCTGCGTGATGCGCACGCCGCCGGTGAGATGCCAGACGTCGTAGGAACCCTCCGTCCAGCGTGCAGCCTGCGTGGCCCGCACCATGAGCGGTTCGCCCGGATCGACCGCGGGCACTTCGATGCGGCCGGCCTCGGAGATCGCGGCCGCCAGACCGCGCGCAGGCAGGGTGGCGAGTGTTCCGGCGCTCGACTCGGGGGCGAGCGTGCCCGAGGCGGGCTGCGCGATCGAGTCGCTTGGAATCGCGGCACCGCAGGCGGCCAGGAACGCCACCAGCGCCATGGCATGACCGCCGCGCGCGGCCGGGCCCCGCGCAGCCGATGGGCGCGGACCGGGGCGTGTCGCTCTGGGGCTCGGGGGGCGGTGTGGCACGCGGGCGGTGTCGCAGGAAGGGGGCGCAGAGGGTCCGCGAACAAAAAAGCGCGGGACTATAGAGGCGGCCAAGAAACGGGGTCAAGGCATCGCTGGCCTGCGCGCTCATCCACAAGTCCAGACCCCACGGGGGGTTAGCGCTCGGCTTCCGGAGGCCGCTGCAGGCCACGATCGACGCGCCGGCCACGCGGCCCCGGCGCACGACCGGGACGGCGGCGCTGGCGGGGCAGGCAGCGCCGCGGGGAACCGGGCGAAATGCCACGGACTCCGTGGCAGCGCCGGTAAGATGTCGCCGGCGTCCGCCTTCACCGCGCAGCCTTCGTCCCTTCAGCGAGTT
>QWPN01000119.1 GCA_003671185.1 Planctomycetota bacterium | reverse complement strand
TGGAACTGCGTCTGGCACGGGCCTATGTCTGGGCGCAGCGATCGGCGGAGGCGGATGCCGCCTATGGCAGGCTCCTGCAAAAGCACCCCGGCAACCCGGTGCTCCTCGTGGAACGCAGCAAGGTGGCAGCCGACCGCAAGAACCTCGAGCGTGCCCGCTGCCTGCTGATCGCGGCGGAGCGGGCCCGCCCGCTTGACCCGCGGATCCTGCTCGAACGAGCGCGCGTGGAGGCGAGGCTCGTCAATCGTGTCGCGGCGCTCGACGCAGTGAGCCGGATGACGCCGTGGGATCAGGCCCGGCCACTGGCCACGCTGGCCCGGGCGCAGGCGGAGCATTTCAGCGGCCAGTTCGGCCCCGGCCGCGACGCCTACGAGTGCGCGCTCGCCGCGGCACCGCATCTGGAGGAGGCAGCCCACGGGCTGGCCGAGTGCCGCCTGCGCCGCGGTGAAATGAACCGGGGCTCGGAGATTCTCGGCGATTGGATGCCGCGTTAGCGCAGCCTCGACTGGCAGCCGCGGACCGACCTCTACGCAGAACTGACCGACCCCAGACTCGGGGCGCAGTTCGCGACCTACTCCAATTCGCTCGGCTACTTCGAATACGACTTCGGGCTCGACACCCGGTTTCATCGGACGCCCGAGTCGGAGGTGCGGGCCGCGCTCGTCAATTCCCTGTTCACACAGAAAGGCTTCACTCCCATCGACCGGACGGGGGCGCTCGTCGACGTGAATTCCCGGCCGGAAGACTGGGTGGCGACGAGCGCGCGGCTGGGTTTCAACGCCTACACGAACG
Organism: Planctomycetota bacterium; assembly: GCA_003671185.1. Lineage (GTDB taxonomy): Bacteria > Planctomycetota > Planctomycetia > Pirellulales > UBA1268 > QWPN01. The sequence continues at coordinate 12,177 of QWPN01000119.1, read as the reverse complement.
GCTGGGGGACTCCCGTGGGCGGATTGTCGACGGAGTTCTTTCCGGTCCACTGGCTCGACGTCGGCGGCGGCGCGGAGTTCTTCAACCTCGTCGACTTCCAGCCGCCGTTCGGCATCGGCATCTACGACCTCGTGACCACGATCGGCGGGGCAGGGGCGAAGATCTCGAGCACCCAGGGCACCCTCCACGTGCGGCTCCGGCCCCGGGCGGGCTGGACGATCTACGCCCGGTCGCGCGTGGCCTCGCTCTCCGACGGCAACCTGTTCCAGGACGATTTTGCGGAAGCGAGCTACGAGTTCCGACCCGGCCCGCTGCACACCCGCATGGGCGCCGCCTACTACTTCCTGGCGCTCGCCGAGGATGCGCCGCTCTACCGGCAGGTGCCGGGCGGACCGGTCACGCCCGCCTACTATTCTCCCGCGGCCCTCGACGTCATCACGTGGAACCTGGAGATGTCGGGCCGGCCGCGGGACCGCCTGGAGGTCGGCGGCGAGGGGCATCTCTACCAAATCATCGAAAACAGCGGGCTCGGCGTGGGCATATTCCTCTATTCCAAGCTCGAACTCGCCAGCCCGCTCAGTGTGTTGCGCCTCGACGCGCGCTACTTCACCCAGAACCGTGGACTGACGAGGCAGAGCAACTCAGCCGGTTCGTACGACGCCCTCAACTTCATCCTCGGTTACGACCGCCGGTACTGACGTGCTCCGGAAACAGCCCTGCCGGGACATTTTTCGCGCGGGTTGGCCGGAGGAAACGCCGAGGGGTGCCGCGAACAACGGCCAGCGCATCCGGCCAGGCCCCTTCTTTCAGCCATGAGCAGCCGTTCCAAAGCGGGCCGGGCGAGGCGATACGGGGACGCCGCGCTCCGGCCGCTGCGAAGAAGGAATCTCATCCTCTTCGCACTCACCGCTGGGTCGGGAGTCGTCTACCTGCAGTGGTTAATCACGACGCTGAACTGGGCACGCCCCGTGGGGGCCAGCGTGTTTCTCGTGGCGGAACTGATCTGCTTCGTGTGCGTGCTGGTGTGGGCCGACATGCTGGCCGACCAGCGACTCCATCCGCCGGAAGGAATGGAATGGAAAGGAGACTTGCCCGACGTCGACCTGCTGATCACGGTCTGCCGGGAGCCCATGGAGGTGGTGCGCCCCACGTTCGCGGGCGTTGCCAACATCGACTATCCCCGGCTGCGGGTCACGGTTCTGGACGACGGGCCCTCGGAGGAGGTGAAAGAACTCGCGCAGAGCCTGAAGTTTCACTACAGCACCCGGCCGCAACGCAGCGCCGCCAAGGGCGGAAACCTGAATCATGGCCTGCGGATCACGTCAGCCCCGTTCGTCATGACCCTGGATGCGGACCAGGTGCCGCGGCCGGAGATCGTGCGGCGCATGATCGGCTACTTCCAGATCCCCGAGATCGGCTTCGTGGGCAGCCGGCAGTCGTTTCGTGTCCCCGGGAACGACCCCTGGGGAAATCGCGACACCGTGTTCTACGAGGCGATGCAGATCAGCAAGAACGCCAACAACGCCTCCATCTCCTGCGGCAGCGGGGTGATCTATCGGCGGAAGGCGGTGGAGGAGATCGGAGGCTTCTGCGAATGGAGCCTGGTCGAGGACCTGCACAGTTCCATGCTGCTGGAGGACAAGGGCTGGCATTCCGTCTATTACCCGTTTGCCCTCACGGAAGGGACGGCGCCGAGCGACATCATCGCCCAGCAGCAGCAGCGGCGGCAGTGGGCGACCGATTCGCTGCGCATCCTGTTCTGGGACAACCCCTTTCTGCGGAAGGGGCTCACCTGGCATCAGAAGGTGTCGTATTTCCATTTCGGCTACCACTACATCATGTTCGGGGTCGCCTATCCGATCTTTTTCGTGATGCCGATCTGGGGCCTGTTCACGGGCACGTTCGTGCTGTCGGCACCGGCCTGGCTGTTTCTCGCCTACCGGATGCCGTATCTGGCCCTGATGCGCTGGATGAACTGGTCGATGACCAACCACAAGCAGGACCTGAAGTCGTTCCGGGTCCAGGCCGGCCTGTGGTTCGTGTATCTGATCGCCATCGTCACGGCCCTCACGCATCCGGAGCGCAGGCCGAACTACCGGGTGAACACCAAGGTCGGCCGCGACATCAACCTGCTGGCCCGGATCCTCGTCCTGATGCCCAATCTCCTGCTGATCGGGCTGTCGCTGGCGGCGATGGTCTACGGCTTCCTCCACTATTGGAACCGGCCCGCCTACCTCTGGGTTCACGTGTTGTGGTGTGGGTGGACGGTGTTCTGCCTGTTTCGGCCCACGATGGTGGGCCTCTGGCCGGAGTGGTTCGTGAGCAATCCGGGGAAGAACTCTGCGGCGCAGGGAACACTATCCCCGATCCCTCACGAATAACTTGCAAAACGCTCGTCATCGCCTGACGTGCGATCTCCACGATACCTGGCATCTACGGGCCGATTGGCCTGTGATGTCTCCACAGCGACACGTATCCGGCAAGGAGGACTCTCATGAGTGCATCGTTCCGTTCCCTGATTCTGTCCGCAGCCATCGTGGGCTTCGTCTGGCAGCCGGCTCCGGCCACGCCGATCACGATCGACACTGGAAAAGCAGTTTCCATGAGCCCCGGTGCCAACTCGGTGGTCCTGCTCTCCGCCACGAACGCGAATGCCGGCACGTCCGTGACGAACTTCAATGGCTGGACACTGGGACTTCAGTTGTTGGCGCAGGCGGGGGCCACGGGCACCGTGACGATGACGGGAATCTCCAATCCGGTGGCCAATCCGGCGCTCACGGTTCCCGACACCGAAACGTTCATCAACGCCCTGCTGACCACGGCCACCAACGGCACCACGGCCTACAAGTACGTGGGTATTTCCAACGTCGATGCCACGACCACGACGTTCGCCCTGGGACAGTCGCTCAATCTGGCCAGCCTGGCCGTGTCGTCCTCGTCCACAGCATCGGGAGTGTGGAATCTGTACGCCGTGAACCAATCGCCCTCCCAGTCGGCGTGGCTCGATGTCACCGGCCTTGGCACCGACTACGGCAACCTGCCGGCGATCAACGGCACCTCGCTGCTGCTGGGCACCGTGTCCGTGATTCCGGAACCGGGGCCGATGCTGTTGGCCGGCCTGGCCGGGATCGTGGTATGTTCGGTCTGCGGCCGTCGGCGGAAACCGTGTCCGTCGCGAGCCACCTGACCGGGCGGCGTCCGGGTTCAACGCCTTGGATGATGCGCCCCCAGCGCGTCATGGCGCGGGTGACCGCCGATCCGGCACCGGCATGGATATCCGTGGCAGACATTCACGACTGGATCGGACAACTCGGTGATGCCGACGCCAGCCAGCGGGCCGCGGCGTCCGAACTGCTCTGCCGAGCGGGAACCGCGGCTGCGACGGCGGCAGTGCCGCTCGTGCGGGCCTGTGCTGACGACAACGACCAGGTGCGCGAGTGGGCCGCGGCGGCCCTCGAGGACCTCGGGCCGCCGCCGGACGACTCCATCCCGCAACTCGTCGAACTCGTCTCCGGCAGCCACCCGCTCGCGGCCTACTGGGCGGTGACTCTGCTGGGGAGGTCTGGGCAAAAGGCGGGAGTGGCGACGGCCGTGCTCGCGGCCTGCCTGGATTCGGAATGCGACCTTTCGGTGGCCCAGCGAGCCGCGTGGGCCCTGGGCAAAATTGGCCCGGCGGCCGCTGCGGGCCGCGCCGCGCTCGAGAAGGCTGCAGCGGCTGCCGACCCCCGCCTGGCCCGCCTGGCCAGGGAAGCCCTCGACGTCATCGGCCCGTAAACCGTGATGCCCGCGTCGGCCCCGGGCATGACAGCCCCTCCGTCCGGCCGATACGGACGGTGTGGCAGCCGCACTCCTCCCTCTCCCCGTCCGGTCACGGTCGGCGGCGGGCGCACTCCGCGCCCTGCTCGCGGCCCTCGCCTGCGCCGTCCCCGCGGCGGCCCAGCAACCGGCCGTCGGCGGCCCGGTCGCCAAGCCCTGGGACGCCGTGCTCGTCGCCAGCTTCAACATCCAGGTGTTCGGCGAATCGAAGATGTCCAAGCCGCAGGTCGTCGACGTGCTGGCCCGGGTGGTGCGCAATTTCGACATCGTCGCCATCCAGGAAGTGCGGGCGAAATCGGACGACATCGTGCCGTCGTTCGTCCGCGCCGTGAACGCCGATGGCAGCCGCTACAACTACGTGATCGGTCCGCGCGAAGGCCGCACCTCCAGCAAGGAGCAATATGCGTTCATCTACGACACCAATCGCATCGAGGTCGACCGCTCGTCGGTGGGCGTCGTTCCCGATCCGCAGGGCAGGCTCCATCGTCCGCCCATGCACGCCCGGTTTCGCACCCGCATCGTGCCGGTGGAGATGGCCTTCACGTTCTGGCTGGTCGACATCCACACCGATCCCGACGAGGTGCCGCAGGAACTCGACGCCCTGACCGGCGTGTTCCAGGCCATGCAGACGGCGCGTCCTGACGAGGACGACGTGATCCTGCTCGGCGACCTCAACGCCGGCCCGCCCGAGTTCAGCGCCTTCCGGCGGATTCCCGGCATCACCTGGGCCGTATCGGGCGTGACCACGAACACGCGGCGCACCAAGACCTACGACAACCTGCTGTTCACTCAGCCCGCCACGCGGGAATACCTGGGCCGCTCGGGCGTGCTCGACCTGCAGGCCACCTTCGGCCTGCCCCTCGAACACGCCCTGGAGGTGTCGGACCACAACCCGGTGTGGGGAGCGTTCTATCCCGCCGAGGTGCGGCAGCAGACGCTACCGCCCATGGCCGGGCAGTTGCCCGTCACCCGCTGACCGTGGCGACGGGCCTCAGTTCCGCACTTCCTTGGGCTTGAGGTCGAATGACTTTAGCGACATGCCGCGCTGCCCGGGGACGCAGATCCAGAAGGTCTGCTCGCCCTCGACCAGCCGCATCTCGATCGGCTTCGTCGACTGCCAGAGGCCGGCCGTCTCCGCCGACCATTCGGCCTCGATCCAGCCGTGGCCGTCGAAAACATCCCCCACGCTGACGTCCCAGATGGTCGGCCCGCCCGCCGGTGCCTTGCCGTCGAGCAGCACGAGCCGCACGTACTGCGTCGTGACCTGCGGGAACTCCTTCTTGAAATCACCGATGTCGCGACCCTCGAAGAGCAGCTTCCATTCGTCGCCGTCCTTGTAGTCGACCCGGAAGCCGGAGACGCGGTCCCACGACCGCTCGTCGATGATCATCTTGCTGATCGGCTTGGGTTCTCCCAGGTCGAGCTCGAGCGTGCCCTGCTCCTTGCCCAGGTTCATCGCCCAGCGGGTGCCCAGGCTGTGGTCGGTGGCCATCTGCGGGCCCAGGTCCTTCGTATTGTTGCCGAACACGTCGGTGGCCGTGGCCGACTTGACGGGGTGCATGGCGCCGAAGGAGCGTGCATAGAGCCGCTGCCCCCAGTTGACCACCGAGACCTGTGCCGTGAGTTCGTAGATCCCCGTCTTCGGGACCTTGATCTTGTAGCCCACCCAGGCCGTCTGGATGAGCGCCCCGAAGTGCAGCTGCTTGCCGCCGGTGTAGGAGTCGATCGCCGCCGCGGGGGCGCCGTAGCCGCCCAGGCCGCCCATGTCGTAGAAGTCGCCCGCCTCGACGTGGATCACGCCGGGCGCCACCTCGACCTTGGGCGCCGGCTTGGCGGCCGGCTTTTCCGCGACGGCCGGCTTGGCCGGGAGTTCCGACCGCAGGCCGCTGATCACATCGTAATCCCCCTCGGAGACGTTCGGCAGCACCGCCATGATCGCGTCCTTGCGGGGCTTCTCGGGGAGCAACGTCGCCAGCCAGCGGAGATGCTCGACGTGGGCGAACGTGCTCATCTTCCGCTCCTTGGTCCGCTCCAGGAACTCGCCGCCCGACATGGTGCCGCGGTCGGAGACCTTCGACACGTGCCAGCCCTTGCCCATGGCCACCTGCCAGTTGCCGTGCTTGTCGCGATAGCAGACCGCGGCATGGCCCGGCTGACCGACGCCCATGGCGGGGATGCCGAACGCCTGGTTGATGAACACGCCGAACGAGGAACGCGGTCCGCACTTGCCGCCGCCGGCCAGCAGGCAGCTCATGGAGTTGTAGGGGATCTGCGATCCCTGGTACTTCATCTGGCTCCCCAGGGCCACGATGTTTTCCTGCCTGTAGTAGTCGGGATTCCACGTCAGCACCGCCTGCCGGGCCCAGCCCAGATCCTTGTCTGAGGCGTTCGACGACACCACCTGCGTCAGTTCCCAGGCCGAGAGCGTGTCGAAACTGGGGACCAGTTCGCCGTTTTTGTGAGCTGCCATGTAATGCTCGAAGCGGGAGAGGGGCGTGCCGGGCTCCTTGGACTGGCCGGCGCCCTGGTTGCCGCTTCCCGGCGGCCGCAGCACGGCGGCCATCGCCAGCCGCAGGTACAGGCCCTGCTTGGAGTCCGGGTGCGCTTCCTGGATGGTCCGCCAGGCATCGAGCATGCCGGTGTTGATCGACCAGCTGTTGTCGTTGCGGCTGTGCATGTCAGTGGGCGTCCGCGTGAGCAGGAATTCGTCCATGATCCGGCCGTTCGCCATCAGCCAGGAGACAAAAGCCCGGTTCTTGGGATCGGCCGCGGCATAGGTGACCAGATCGGGCCGCTCCCACACCTTGACGAGAAACTGCCGCTCCGCGAGCGCGTTCACGAAGGCCTCGTCGCGGAGCAGGTTCTGCAGCACCTCGCGGGTGATCGCGGCCGGCTCGGCCGGCACCTTGGCCTGCAGCCAGGTCGTCAACTTCTCGATGTAGTCGGCGAGATCGCCCGAGTCGATCGCCGCCTCGCGGTCCTTGGCATTGGGCTCCCAGGCGCGGGCCGCCGGGGAGGCGATCAGGGAGGCCAGGCAGCAGGCCAGGCCGAGCAGCAGGGGCGCCGTGTTCCGATGCGTCATGGTTCGTCCTTTCGTGACCGGGAAGAGATGTATTGTGATTCGGTTTCGTGGACGTGTCCAACTGGCGGCCGATTCAGCGGTCGCGGCCCTCGTGGCGGTCGATGACGAGCGGGTCGTGCGACCGCACGTCGCCGATGCGGAGCGAGGCCCGGCCGGCGAGCAGGTCGTCGACCAGGTCCCCGACCACCTCCGCCCGCCAGCCCGTGGCCAGCAGCGGCGGCCGATCGCCGTCGAAACAGTCGAGCTTGTGGGCCAGCAGGTCGCGCATGTCGGAGGCCGTGCCCACGAGCGCGGGCGCGAGCTTCATCTGCCGGCAGACGCCGGCCAGGGCCGTGGCCAGGAACTGTCCGAGCACGGCCAGTTGCGCGGGCGGGGCCCGGTGTCGCTCGCCGCCCGGGCACTCCTCGTCCGGGATCTCCAGGCCGCGGCCGATGGCTTCCGAGATGCCGCGCAGGATGTGTCGCAGGTCCGACCGCTGCATGCCGCGGATCGCGGAAATCTGCTTCTCGTCGGCGCTCTTGCGCTTGCAGAGCTCCACCAGCAGGTCGTCGCGCAGCACGCGGCGCGGGGGCATGTCGCGCTCCTCCGCCACGGCATCGCGCCAGTGCCAGAGCTCGCGGGCCACGGCCAACTCCCGGCGCGACAGGCCGTTGAGCCCCGCCACGCGGCGCCAGCGCTTGCGCACGAACGACTCCTCCACGTCGTCCTGCCAGGCTGCCATCTCCTCACGCATCCATTCCAGGCGGCCCAGCGCCTCGAGCTTGCCGTGCATCTTGCGCCACAGCCGCTCCAAATGCCGCACGTCGTCGACGGCGTATTCCAGCTGCGCCGGCGTGAGCGGCCGCTGCCGCCAGTCGGTGCGGGTCTCGCCCTTGTTGGTGGCCTCATTGAGGAACCGGCGCACGATCGAGGCGTAGCCGGCAGGGTAGTCGTGGTCGACGAGCCCCGCCGCCACCTGCACGTCGAACAGGGACGAGGGGCGGGTCTTGATGGCATGGAGGATGAAGCCCATCTCCTCCCGGCCGGCGTGCACGACCGTGGTGCGGCCCGGCTCGGCGAGCAGCCGCCAGAAGGAGTCCAGGTCGGGGACCTTGAGCGTGTCGACGACGGCCAGGATGTCGGGGGCGGCCACCTGCAGCAGGCAGAGCTGGCTGCGGTAGGTGTGCTCCGACACGAATTCGGTGTCGAAGGCCACGTGTGGGTGTGCGGCGAGCCGGTCCACCAATTCGCGCAGATGCGCGTCGGTGGTCACCACCTCGAAGGAGCCGCGGGCAGGTCGCTGGTTCGTCACGCGTCTGAAGCGTCGGGGGACGCGGCCGGGGTGGCCGCGACAGGAACGCATCTTATACGGTTCCCTCATGATCCGCAGGCGTGGTGCTTCGGGACTGCCCACATGCCCCGTCGCCGGACGCTCGCTACGGTCATCCTGACCTTCGCTCGCTCGGAGACGCCTGCGCTCCGGCTTCGTGCCTGCGCTGGCCGTCTACGCCGTCTCAAGGGGATGGGCAGCCCCTCGCCGGTTCATCGGATCAGGCAGGACGAGGCCGTGCGATACTCAGCAGGGAGCCCGTATTTACAGAAACAGGAACGACATGGCCGCGAACACAGGCAGCAGCACGCCCACGCTGTACAGCACGTAGCCGAAGAAACTCGGCATCTTCACGCCCGACTGCTCGGCGATGGCCTTAACCATGAAGTTTGGCCCGTTGCCGATGTAGGTCATGGCCCCCAGGAACACGGCGCCCAGGCTCACGCCCGCCAGTCGGCCCACGTCCACGCCCGCCATCGTGGCCGCATCAGGGGCCAGCGGCAGCGACTGCGCCGTCTTGAAGAACACGAGATAGGTGGGGGCGTTGTCGAGCACGCTGGAGAGCGATCCCGTGGCCCAGAAGAAGGCCCTCGGCGAGTCGATGCCCAGGCCGGCGCCGTGTTCGTGGAGCAGTGCCAGGGCCGGCTGCATGCAGACGAAGATGCCCAGGAACAGCGCCGCCACTTCGATGATGGCCCCGTAGGTGAAGCCGTTCTTCTCGCGGACCGGGCGCGATCCCAGCAGCAGCGAGGCCCCCACCAGCGCCAGCAGCACAGCCTCGCGGAGGAATATCCAGGGGTGCCAGCTGGTGCCGGGCACCGCCTTGGCCGGATCGAGCAGGCCCACGGCTGCGATCACACCGGCCATGAGCAGGGCATTGGGCCAGAGGCCTCCGATTTTCAGCCGGCCCGCCTGCTGCTCGTCCCGGGCCACGTCGCGGGCAGTCTCGTGGGGGTGGGCCACGAAGGTGTCCCACAGCCAGTAGACGACGAGGATCGTGCCGTTGGTGAACAGCCACTCGCGCCACAGCCGCATCGTCCACAGGAAGTCCACCCCCTCCAGGTAGCCGAGGAACAGCGGCGGGTCGCCGATCGGCAGCAGGCAGCCGCCGCAGTTGCACACCAGAAAGATGAAGAATACGACCGTGTGGGCCACGTGCTTCCGCTCCCGGTTCGTCTCCAGGAGCGGCCGGATGAGAAGCATCGCGGCCCCGGTCGTGCCGATGAAACTGGCGGCCAGCGCGCCGATGCCGAGAAAGGCGGCATTGACGGTGGGCGTGGCCACGAGGTCGCCCTCGATGCGCACGCCACCCGTGATCACGTAGAGCGCGAACAGCAACACGATGAAGGGCACATATTCCGAAAGCATGGCGTTGGCGAGCACGGCCCCGGCAACGCCCCAGGACGGCCCGGCCGCCGCGGGCGCCACCAGCGAGTGCACCGGGAAGTGCAGGTCGACCGGATGGCGGTGCATGAACGTGTAGTAGGCGAGCGTCACCAGTCCCAGCAGGCCGGCCACGAGCAACTTGCTCGAGTTGTGCTCCCACCAGTGCGAGAGCCCAGGCGTGAGCGGCAGGATGGCGATCGCCGCGAGGAGCAAGCAGAAGGGCAGCACGGTCGCCGCCGGTGGCGACGTGCCGGTGTGGCCGGAGGCGCCGGCGTGCCCGTCCGCGGCGGCCGCGTCGTCTTCGGCATGCGCCTTTTCGTGGCTCGCTTGTGCGCCGACCAGCAAATCACGACCATGTTGGGGCCAGCCGGCCAGCGCTGCGGCCGCATAGGCCAGCAGCAGCAGGGCGATGCCGAGCAGCGTGCGGGTCGTGGAGTCGGTGCCGGCCGTGGCGGCGGCGTGCGTGTCGTGCATGACGGGATTTTCCCTGGTGGTTCCGCCGGGGTCGGCATCGTACGGCACGATGTGGTGGCGTGAAAGCATGACAAACAACACCGCCCCGCCACGCGTGGAAGTCTGGCTGAGGGGCAATGTGCGGCCCGCCGTGGGGCTGGCCTGTCTGGCGGTCGGCGTGTTCGCGGCCGGGTTGGCCCTTATGCTCGCCTGCGGGCCTCCGGCGTGGACCATGTGGCTGGCGGCCGCGGTCGCGATCACGGTGGCGGCCATCGCCGCGCTGCTCGTCTGGTCGGCGTCACGGCCCAGGCTGGAGCGGCGCGGCACGGTGCTGCGACTGCGGCTGGCGCCGTATGCCGCGCACGACGTGCCGCTCGACGCGGTGGAGTGCGTGTTCCTGGGGTCACAGCCGATCGGAAGGGAAGATGCCGACGTGCATCGGCTCCGCGTGGGCACGCTCGTCGTGCGCTTCGCGGAGCGGGCGACCGAGTGCCGGGAGCGGCCCACGTTCGGCCCCTGGGGCAATTGGCACGACGGGCATGCGGTCGTCGACGGCCGCTGGTGCGAGCCGCTTTCGCTGGAAGTGGCTCGCGGCGTCTCGGCCCGGCTGCTGGAGGCCAAGCGGCAGATGGCGGACATGGCATCATGATCGGGCCAGCCATGCCACGGGGCCTGCTCGTCAGCGTGCGCGACACCGAAGAGGCGCTGGAAGCGCTCGCGGGAGGCGCGGCGATCGTCGACGTCAAGGAACCGTCCCGCGGTCCCCTGGGCCGGGCCGATGCCGTCACGGCCGCGGCGATCGGTCGGGCGCTGCACGGTCGGGTGCCCTGGACGCTGGCCTGTGGTGAACTCGCGGCCGTCGCGGCCGTCGTGTCCCACGTGCTTCAGGTGCTCGAGCATCTGGGGTCCGACGCGCCGCCGCCGCTGGCCGTGAAGGCCGGCCCTGCTGCGATCGACCTGGACGGCTGGCAGGCAGCCCAGCGCCGAATGGCAGATTCGCTTCCCGAGGGAATCGCCGCCGTGGCCGTGGCCTATGCCGACTGGGAGCGGGCCGACGCTCCGCCGCCCGAGGGCATCATCGACGCGGCGGCCGCCGCAGGTGCCGGCGTGCTGCTCATCGACACATTCGACAAGTCTGCCGGCGGTCTCTTCGAGCCGCGGTCGAGCGACGTGGTGGCCGGCTGGGTGGGGAAGGCGCGGGCCAGTGGTCTGCGGGTGGCGCTCGCGGGCAGGCTTCGTGCCCGGCACGTGCCACTGGCGGCGAAACTCGGGGCCGATGTGGTCGCGGTGCGGTCGGCTGCCTGCGGCGGCGACCGCATGGGCCGCGTCGAGTCGGCACGAGTCCGCGACCTTGATAGACTGTGGAGCGACGGGGTGTCCCGTCGGGAACCGCTCCATACCGGAGGAACCGATCCGTGAAGTCGCTCGAAGTCAGGGTTCCCCACAGCCTGGAGGCGGACGAGGTGCGCCGCCGTCTCGACGAGGCGATCGTTCGGGCCCGTGAGGATTATGCCGACAAGGTGGGCGCTATCGAGGCGGCATGGAACGGCGACGACCGCCTGCAGCTGATGATCACCGTAATGGGCATGCAGATCGCCAGTGACGTCGAGATCCAGGTCGAGGAACTCGTGGTGCGGCTCCAGGTTCCGGGCATGGCGGCCTTGTTCGCCGGCCAGATCCGCAACGGCATCCAGGAACGGCTGGGCGGTCTGTTGGGCGGCCAGCAGGCCTGAGCGGGCCGGAACCGGGGCGAAAAGCGGGTGCGCGGCCCGGCGTGACGGCTTCCGGTCGCGACGGTTACAGGGGTGGCGACCGAGTGTTTCAGGCGGCATCCTCCCCGGAGCCTTGAGTTGACGATGTCCCCAGGGGATCATCTTCATCGCATGCGGTTCCATACGTCCAGCCAATCTGTATCACCTCCCGTCCGCGCCCCTGGCGCGGGCCTGGACTGGTTCTGCCCTCGGTGTCTCGTGACCGCCGGGTGCCTGCTGGTGGTCATGGTCGCTGTGGCCCCGGTTTCTGCGCATCAGCTCCCCGGTCAGTCGGGTGGAGTGCCCGAAGACGATCCGTTCGCCGATGAGCTGAATCCCTTCGGTCGCGGGCCTGGCAAGCCGCAACAGTCTTTGCCTGA